>CAYRZI010000027.1:0-27244 GCA_964428605.1 uncultured Woeseiaceae bacterium | reverse complement strand
CTAGAACTCCAGCGGGCTCGTGTATTCCTCTTCGAAGGTGCCCGGCGGCGGTGCGGCAATCTGCGGGCCCGGCTCGTAGTCGCCGAACAGGATGGCCTTCACGCCGTCCACCACCTCCTGCATCTCGGGCGTGATGACGCCGAAGGACTGGTTCAGCTGCTCCATCAGCGTGGCGCGGGCGATCTCCTCCCGGGTGCGGGCGATGAGATCCGAGGCCTCGGCCATATCCAGGTACATGTCGGAGGCGATCACCGCCAGCGAGTGGCTGTTGCGGTTCACCGACGAGGTGGCCACCAGCTTGTAGTACTGCTCGAAGCGCTGGGACAGGCGGATGCCGGAGCGACCGCGGAGCACGGGGGCCGGTTCGGCCTTAGACGATTCACCGGCGCCGAGCAGCGTCTCCTGCAGGGTCCAGGAGGTCATCTTGTTGCCGAGTTCGCTGCGCAGGCGCCGCTCGAGGCTCGCGTGGGTGTTCTGCACGGAGCGCTCCATGTCCGGCAGGCGCTCGGACATGATGTTCAGCATCTCCAGATAGGTGGCGCCCAGCTGCTTGGCGATGCGCTGGCAGCCGGGGTCATCCTCGGCGCCGTCGCACTTGGCCTCCTGGTAGAGACGGCGCTGCTGGTCCAGCCGGCTGATGGCGTCCTGCAGCCCGGTCTCCATCTCGGCCGCCACGTCGCCGGTCTGGCGGATGTCCTCCAGCACGGTGGTGGGAAACAGCTGGATGGTGGGCGCGGTGCTGGCGAAACCCAGCGCCGGCAGCACGACGAGTGCGATGGTGGCGGCCAGGTAGTGCCGGAAGGCCGCGGGGCGCTGTGCCTCACCGGCTCCCGCACGACCGCCGTGCGACGTTGTGGTTCTCGGCTCCATGGTCGTCTCCCTGTGATCGGGAGACTCAGGCTAGACGGGGAGCGCTGAACGGAAGCTGAATGGCTAATGCAGCAGAGTCGCGAGCCCCGGCAGCGACCGAAGGTCGAGGACCCGGTTGCGCAGATCGCGCACTGCACGCCTGTCCAGAGCCCTCCCGGCATTGTCCTCGAACTTTGCGACGACGTCGGCGCGTGACAGCGGGCGCTCGTCGGCACCCCGGTTGACCGGCTCCCGGTGGCGCAGCTCGCGCCCGTCGCGGGTGTGGATGATGACCTCGCCCGGGAAGTAGCGCGGGAAGATCGAGTCCGGGTCCACCTCGTAACCGCAGCGCTCCGCCAGCGCGAGGATAACCGGGTCAGCGAGCACGTCGTCCTCGAGCTCGTCGAGGGTGAATCGGCCTTTGACCAGCGTCGCGGCCATCAGGTACTGCACGCTGAACTTGGCCTCGTAGTCGCTCTGCGGCCGGCGCTTTCGGGCCTCCGGCTCGCAGACCACGTCCACCTCGTCGGCGTGCACCCGCGCCACCATCCGCTCGACCTCGTCCGGCATCACGCCGTGCTCCGCGGCGAGCGTCAGGACGCAGTCGGCGAAGGCGTGGTTGTAGTGGCAGACGGGATAGGGCTTGATGCCGACTCCGAGCATATCCCAGCGCTCCCCCAGATCGTCCAGGCGCGCCGCGAGCGCGGCCCCCGGTTCGTCACCGCCGTCGTCGCCGAGATAGGTCCGGTACAGGCCGAAGCGGCCCTCGTAGGCCCGGGCCGGGCCGGTGAAACCGGCGCGGGCGAGCCCGGCCGCCTGGAGTCCGCAGGCGGCGGCCCAGCCGGGGTGCAGACGCTTGGTCCATGCCCCGTCCTCCAGGAACTGCAGCGTGCCGCCGGCCAGGCTGAGCGTGATGCCCTGGGCCTGTGCGATTGCGGCCGCGCCCATGCCCCAGAGGCGTCCCGCGGCCAGCGTGGCACCGAAGGCCCCGATAACGCCGGTGGGATGGAAGCCCCGTTTCTGGAACGCGCCGCCCACGCCGCCGATGCGGGCGTCGGCCTCCACGGCAACCAGGTAGGCGGCCAGGGCCTCGGCGCCGGTGGCACCTGCGTTCAGCCCGGCGGCCAGCACGGTGGGCAGCGCGCTGGCCGAGACGTGCACGATGCTCTCGCCGTGGGTGTCGTCGAAATCCAGCCCGTGGATCAGGAAGCCGTTGGCGATGGCCGCGTCCCGCAGCGCCAGGCGCTCCGGGCGGCCGATGACCGGATAGCCGCCGGCGCCCGCCATGCTGCCGATAGCCGCCAGGCCTCGGTGCGCGAACGGATAGGTGGTGGCCGCGAGTGCGACGCCGAGCGCGTCCAGTATGTGCAGGCAGGCTCGCTCGGCGACCTCGTCCGGGATGCGGGAGGGATCCAGCTCGAGGGCGAAGGCGGCGAGTGTGGATGCGGCGTCGGACATTAAGACTGCAGGAGGGGCTTTAGCCCCGATTCATCCCCCCAATCGGGCCTGAAGGCCCTCCTACATCCATTTTTGCTGGAGCTTCTTCAGTACGTCGGCGCCCGGGTTCAGCTGCTCGTACGGGATGGAGTTCAGCGGCTGCTCGACGGTGTTGCCGACGGCGTGCATGTCGCCCTTGCGCTCGTGGATGTAGAGCAGCCCTGTCACGACCTCGCCCCGGTTGGAGTGTTCGCGGAGGAACGAGAACGCTTTGGCGCGGCTGGTGGGGTCGTATTCCTTGTCCACCTTCTTCAGCACCACGCGGCTGCCGTCGTGCAGTTCCACCGGCATGGCCTCGCCTTCCTCGTAGGCCGTTCTGATCTCCTCGGCCGGCGGGATGAAGTCCGTGCCCACCACCTGATGGAAGTACTTGCGGGTGTGGGAGTAGCTCTTGGTGGAGCCCACGTGGTCGTTGAAGGTGACGCAGGGGCTGATCACGTCCAGCAGCGCGAAACCCTTGTGGGTGAGCGCGCCCTTGATCAGCGGCACCAGCTGCTTCTTGTCGCCGGAGAAGCTGCGGGCTATGTAGGTGGCGCCGGTGGCCAGCGCGAGCAGGCAGGGGTCGATGGGCGGTTGCTGGTTCTCCTCGCCCTTCTTCGCCTTGGTGCCCACGTCCGCCGAGGCCGAGAACTGGCCCTTGGTGAGGCCGTAGACGCCGTTGTTCTCGATGATGTAGCACATGTCGAGATTACGGCGGATGGAATGGGTGAACTGGCCGAGGCCGATGGACAACGAGTCGCCGTCGCCGGAGACGCCCAGGTAGATCAGCTCGTTGTTGGCCGCGTTCGCGCCGGTGGTCACGCTGGGCATGCGTCCGTGTACGGAGTTGAAGCCGTGGCTGGGCCCGACGAAATAGGCCGGCGTCTTGGACGAGCAGCCGATACCGCTCATCTTGCCGAGCCGGTGCGGCGGGATGGAGAGCTCGAACACCGCCTGGATGATGGCGTTCGTGATGGAGTCGTGGCCGCAGCCCGCACACAGCGTGGAGACGGTGCCCTCGTAGTCCCGCTGGGTCAGCCCGAGGTCGTTCTTCGGCATGCGCGGGTGGGCGACTTTTGGTTTGGGTATGTAGGTCATCGTTATGCGGCCTCGTGTTTGTCCCGGTCCTCGCGGATGCGGTCGGCGACGAAGCCAGCGTGCATCGGCAGGCCGTTGTAGTGCAGCACCGGGACCAGCTTGTTCTGGTCGATGCCGGCGTCCAGGACCAGCAGCGAGCGCAGCTGCGCGTCCCGATTCTGCTCCACCACGTACACCCGGTCGTGCTTCTCGAGGAAGTCCGTGACGGCCTCGCCGAAGGGGAACGCCTTCACCCGGCAGTAATTCAGCTTCACGCCTTCCGCCGCCAGCTGTTCCACCGCCTCGTGCACGGCCGCCTCGCCGCTGCCGACGGTGAGCACCCCCGTCCGGTTGAACTTGGAGTACTCGATGACCGGCTCCGGCACCAGCTCCCGCGCCGTGTCCCACTTCACCAGCAGCCGGTCCACCACGTCCTGGTACTCGTCCGCGTCCTCGGTATAGCCGCCGTACTTGTTGTGGCCGGAGCCACGCGTGAAGAAGCTGCCCTTCGGATGCTCGCCCGGCAGCGAGCGGTACGGGATGCCGTCGCCGTCGGTGTCGAGGTAGCGATGGAATTTCTCGATCTTCTCCAGGTCCTCGGCGTGCAGCACCTTGCCGCGGTCCGGCTGGTAGGACTCGTCCCAGGTGAGTTCCGGCACCATCCAGTCGTTCATGCCGATATCGAGATCCGAGAGCACCATCACCGGCGTCTGCAGCCGCTCGGCCAGGTCGAAGGCTACCGGCGCCATGGTGAAGCACTCGTGCGGGTCGGCGGGGAACAGCAGCACGTGCTTCGTGTCGCCGTGGGAGGCGTAGGCACAGGACAGGATGTCGGACTGCTGGGTGCGCGTGGGCATGCCCGTGGACGGCCCGGTGCGCTGCACGTCGAAGATCACCACCGGCAGCTCCGCGTAATAGGCGAAGCCGATGAACTCGTTCATGAGCGAGATGCCGGGGCCGCTGGTGGGCGTGAACGCCCGGGCGCCGTTCCAGGCCGCGCCCAACACCATGCCGATGGCGGCGAGCTCGTCCTCGGCCTGGATGATCAGGTAGTTGTTCCTGCCGGTCTCCGGATCCACGCGCAGCTGCTTGCAGTAGCGGCTGAAGGCATCCATGAGGGAGGTGGACGGCGTGATCGGGTACCAGGCGCCTACCGTGGCGCCGGCGTAGACGCAGCCGAGGCCGGCGGCCGTATTGCCGTCGATGACCACGTGGCCCTTCGTCTTGTCCATCTTCTCGACGGTGAGCGGCAGCGGGCAGTCGAAATTCTCGACGGCGTAGTCATAGCCGAGGTGCACCGCCTCCATGTTGGAGTCAGCCAGTGCCGGCTTCTGCGCGAAGGTGTCGCGCAGGTTCTGCCGGATGATCTCGAGGTCGAGGTCCAGCAGTGCCGCCAGCGCGCCCACGTAGGCGATGTTCTTCATCAGGATGCGCGCCCGTGCGCCCTCGAAGTGCTCGTTGCACATCTTCGCCAGCGGGATACCGATCACCGTGACGTCTTCGCGGTCCAGCAGCTTCGAGCGCGGCCAGGTGGAGTCGTAGATGAGGTAGCCGCCCGACTCCACCCCCGCCAGGTCCTCGGCATAGGTCTGCGCGTTCATGGCCACCATGACGTCCACGCGGCCGGCCCGGGCCTTGTGGCCGGCACCGGTGACGCGCACCTCGTACCAGGTGGGCAGGCCCTGGATGTTGGAGGGGAAGTAGTTCTTGCCCACCACCGGCACGCCCATGCGGAAGATGGACTTCATCAGGAGGCCGTTGGCGCTGGCGGAACCGGTGCCGTTCACCGTCGCGATCCTGATCACGACGTCGTTTACACGCTTGTCAGTCACTGCTTCCCTCAATGGGCATGTAATTCACCGGCGGCGGTGTTCATCCGGCTTTGTACAGCTTCGGTTCGGCCCGCGCGGCCTCGTCCGCCGCGTGGGGAATCAGGATCTTCGACTTCTGCATGTCCCAGGCGCCGGTCGGGCAGCGCTCGGCGCACAGGCCGCAGTGCACGCACAGGTCCTCGTCCTTGATCATGACGCGGCCGGTCTGGGGCAGCGCGCCGGAGACGAAGAAGGGCTCGGCCAGGTTCTCGGCCGGCGGCGTCAGGCTCTGCCTGAGCTCCTCCTCGCTGCCGTTCGGCGTGATGGCCAGGCAGTCGACCGGGCAGACGTCGATGCAGGCATCGCACTCGATGCACAGCTTGTCGATGAACACCGTCTGGATGTCGCAGTTCAGGCAGCGCTCCACCTCGGCCAGCGTCTGCTCAGGCGTGAAGCCCAGCTCCACCTCGATGTCGATCTTCTTGAACCGCTCTGCGAGATCCACCGCCGGCATGAGGCGACGCTCCGCCGGGTTGTAGTCGTTGGAGTAGCTCCACTCGTGGATGCCCATCTTCTGGCTGATGAGGTTCATGCCGTCGGGCAGGCGGTCGTTGACGTCCTCGCCCTGGCAGTACTTGTGGATGGAGATGGCGGCCTGGTGCCCGTGGGCGACGGCCCAGATGATGTTCTTCGGTCCGAAGGCGGCGTCGCCGCCGAAGAACACGCCCGGGCGGGTGGACATGAAGGTGGTCTCGTCCACCACCGGGGCATCCCACTCGTTGAATTCCAGGCCGATGTCGCGCTCGATCCAGTCGAAGGCGTTCTCCTGGCCGATGGCGAGGATGACGTCGTCGCAGGGGATGAAGATCTCCTCCAGCGCCGTGCCCCGGTCGATGCGGCCCTGTTCGTCGACCTGGTACTCCATGAGGTCGAACTTCATGCCGGTGAGCCGGCCGTCCTCGATCACGAACTCCTTGGGCGAGTGGTTGACGAGAATCTCGACATTCTCCTCCTCGGCGTCCTCCAGCTCCCAGTCGGAGGCCTTGAAGTAGCCCCGCGGCTTGCGCGCCATCACCTTGACGTCGGTGGCACCCAGCCTGAGCGAGGTGCGGCAGCAGTCCATCGCCGTGTTGCCCACGCCGATGATCAGCACCCGCTCGCCGATGGACTCCGTGTGCTTGAATGCCACGGATTCCAGCCACTGGATGCCGATGTGGATGCGGTCGCTCTCGTGGCGGCCAGGCAGCTCCAGCTCCTTGCCCCTGGGCGCGCCGGTACCGACGAACACGGCGTCGAAACCGCCGTCCTGCAGCAGGTCCTTCAGGCTGCCGATGGGGTGGTTCAGCTTCAGATCGACGTCCATGTCCAGGATCATGCCGATCTCCTCGTCCAGCACCTTCGGTGGCAGCCGGAACTGGGGGATGTTGGTGCGCATGAGGCCGCCGGTCTCGTCCAGGGCCTCGAAGATCGTGCACTCGTAGCCCAGCGGCGCGAGGTCGTTGGCCACGGTCAGCGAGGCGCAGCCGGCACCGATCATCGCGACCTTCTTGCCGTTCTTCTCGGCAGGCGCCTGCGGCAGGCGGTCGGCGATGTCGTCCTTGTGGTCGGCGGCCACCCGCTTCAGCCGGCAGATGGCCACCGGCTTCTCCTCCACGCGGCGCCGGCGGCAGGCCGGCTCGCAGGGCCGGTCGCAGACCCGGCCGAGGATGCCCGGGAAGACATTCGACTCCCGGTTGACCATGTAGGCGTCGGAGAAGCTGCCCTGGGCGATGAGGCGGATGTATTCGGGGACGTCGGTATGCGCGGGACAGGCCCATTGGCAGTCCACGACCCGATGGTAGAAATCGGGGTTTGAGGTGTCGGTCGGCTTCATTTCCTGTGGTGTGGACTCTCTCCCCCGGAGATACGCCGCACCCTTGCACCGTGTAGGTGCGAAGGGTACTAAAGGCAGCGGAAATCGCAATGGTTTTCACTACTTTCGTGACACGGGTCATGAGATTTCTCAACTGAGCGGGCAGCGCAGGACCCGGCGACCCGGCCTTCGGCTACACTCTGCGCATCGTCGAACGGGAGAATTCGGGTGAGCGAGCGCTATACGGCCCTGGCCCTGCAGATGGGCACCGACTGCGTGAATGCCTGCCCCGACCGGGCCTCTGCCCGGGAGCGGATGGGCGCGAACCTGGCGAATGCGCGCCGGCTGATCGCGGGCAGCAAGGCCTTCGTGAAGCAGTTCGCCGGCACCGACGTGCGCCTGGTAGTGCTGCCGGAGTACTTCCTGACCGGCTTCCCCATGGGCGAGAGCGTCGGCGAATGGCGGGACAAGGCCGCACTCGAGCCGGACGGGCCGGAATACGAAGCGCTGGGCGAGATCGCGCAGACCTTCGGCCTCTACCTGGCCGGCAACGCCTACGAGCAGGACGAGCACTTCCCCGCGCTGTTCTTCCAGACCTGCTTCGTAATCGGCCCGTCCGGCGACGTCGTCCTGCGCTATCGCCGCCTGATCTCGCTGTCGGCGCCGACGCCGTGGGACGTCTGGGACCGCTACCTCGACGTCTACGGCATGGAGGCGGTGTTCCCCGTGGCCCGCACCGAACTGGGCAATCTCGCCGCCATCGCCTCCGAGGAGATTCTCTACCCGGAGATCGCCCGCTGCCACGCGGTACGCGGCGCCGAGGTATTCCTGCACCACACCAGCGAGGTGGGCAGCCCGGCGCTGACGCCGAAAGACGTCTGCAAGCGCGCCCGGGCGGTGGAGAACATGGCGTACGTGGTCTCGGCCAATTCGGCGCGGCTGGGAGAACTGGCATTCCCCGCGGAATCGACGACCGGCATGTCCAAGATCGTGGATTACAACGGCCGGGTCGTCGCCGAGGCACCGCCGGGTGGCGAGAGCATGGTGGCCAACGCGACGATCGATCTGGCCGGCCTGCGCGAGGCGCGCCACCGCGCCGGCATGAGCAACCTGCTGTCCCGCCAGCCGTTGGAACTCTACGCCGAAGCCCTGACCGGCATCCCCATGCGCCCGAAGAACCGCCTGCTGCGCGGTGGAGACATCGTCGAGCCCGGCCGGGGCGAACTCGCCGCCATGCAGCAGGAAGACATCCGCAGGCTCACCGACGAGGGCCTGCTCCAGAACTGAACGAGTGCTGAACCGTTGCTGAACGAAACCGGGATTTTCCGTTTGACCGGCCGTGCCATCGCGCTATCATCGTCATAGGTTCGAAAAAACCGGAGTCTGACTATGAGAAACTCGATGATGATGCTGATTGCCCTGCCGCTGGTCTTCTTCGGCACGGCCGCGCTGGCGGACGGGCACATGGAGGCCGGCAAGGCCAAGTTCGAGGAAGCCTGCGTGGACTGCCACTACAGCGATGACTTCGCGGGCACGCCGAAGGACGAGATCAAGGGCATGATCAAGGCCATCGCGGCCGGCGAGGTGGAGCATGACGAGGACCTCTCCGGGCTGACGGACGAGGAAATCAAGGCTCTCGCAGCCTACATGGCGAGCGCCGAGTAACCGGACGACCCCCCCGCCGCGACGCCGACCGGCGCCCGGCGCCCGGCGAATCGCGACAAGACAAGGCCGGTGGCGGCTGCGCCATCGGCCTATTTCCATGGCTTGCCGCAGGCTGGACGCGGATACCGTGCATTGCCGTCGCCGGGACCTCCGGGGGGCCTCGGTCCGGCCCGCCAACCTGAATGGAGGCTTAACGGCACTCGGATATTGTCTTTTACCGGCAACGAGGCCGGGTTAGTATTCCGGCTGAACCAGACAGGAAGTGGAGGACCCACGATGAAGAAGACTTGGATCGCAATGGCTGCACCGCTGATGTTCCTCGGCACAGCCGCCTGGGCGGGTGGCGACGTGGAAGCCGGCAAGGCCGTTTATACCGAAGAAGCCTGTGCGGACTGCCACTACGAAGACGACTTCGCAGGTATTCCCGAGGCCGAGATCAAGACCATGATCACCGAGGCGACGGATCACGATCCCGATATGTCCTACCTGAGCGAGGAGCAGGTCGCCAACCTGGCGGCGTATTTCGCAAGCTTCGAATAAAGCTGGACTCTCACCCGGACGGCTTGCGCTGCCCGGGAAAGAATGAGAAAAAGCGGGCTGACGGCACCCCCCGGTGCCGCCAGCCTTTTTTATGCCCATGCAATCCTTGCTGACACACGCGCTGCGGCGGATGAACCGCCGTTACATGAGCTTCGAGACGGCGCCGGTCACCAACGCGCTGCCGAAGCCGACCCCCGGCCGTGTGTATCTGTTGTACCTGCACATACCGTTCTGCGAGGTACTGTGCCCGTTCTGCCCGTTCCACCGGGTGGAGTACCAGCCCGCGCGTACCCGCCATTACTACTCGGTACTGCGCAAGGAGATCCAGCGCGCCACCGATCACGGCTATCGCTTCGGCGAGCTCTACGTCGGCGGCGGCACGCCGACCGTGCTGCCCGAGGAACTCGCCGAGACCATCGAGCTGGTGCGCCGGGACCACCCGATCTCGAGGGTGTCCGTCGAGACCAACCCGGACGACCTGGGCGACAGCCGCCTTTCCATGCTCCGGGACGCCGGTGTCAACCGTCTCTCGGTCGGCGTCCAGAGCCTGGACGACGACATCCTCCGCTCCATGCAGCGCTATGAGAAATTCGGCAGCAGCCGGCTGATCTGCGAGCGGCTGGAGGCCGTCCAGGACCAGTTCGACACCGTCAACGTCGACATGATCTTCAACCTGCCCAGCCAGTCGGACGAGAGCCTGGCGCGGGACATGCACAGGATCACCGACGAGCTGGGAGTGGACCAGGTCTCCTGGTACCCGCTGATGACGGCGCACGCCACCCGGAAGTCGATGGAGAAGCACATCGGCGACGTCGACTTCTCCCGGGAGGGCGAGCTCTACCACCGCATCGCGCGGCACATGCTGGATGCGGGCTACGTGCGCTCGTCGGCCTGGTGCTTTTCCCGCTCGAACTCGATGATGATCGACGAATACATCACCGAGGAGGAGGAGTATCTCGGGCTCGGCAGCGGCGCCTTCAGCTACATGGGCGGCACCATGTACGCAAGCACCTTCTCCATCAACCACTACCTGAAACTCGCCGACCGGGGCGGCACCGGCATCGTGCGCAGCCGGGACATGAGCGAGCGGGACCAGATGCGCTACTACCTGCTCATGTTCATGTTCAGCGGCTCGCTGGATCTCGATGCGGCCGAGGAACGCTTCGGCGGCCGCTTCCGGCGCGTGCTCTTCCCGGAACTGGCCGGCCTGAGGCTCATCGGCGCCGTCCGCCGCCGGGGGCCGAAGCTCGAACTGACCGAGCGCGGCTATTACCTGTGGGTCATGATGATGCGGGAGTTCTTCATCGGCGTGAACATCTTCCGCGACGAGATGCGTCACCTGATCCGCCACGAGGCCGCACTGGTCCGGGGATAGGAACCGCCGCCGACCCGCCGCCGCGAAAGGCGGCTGCGGTATTCCCCGATTGCCCGCAAACCCCTCCTTCGCCTATCAAGGGCTTGGTTTCCGGCACTACTGGTGTCCGGCGCCGCTGCGGGCTGCAGTCTTGAAGGAAAATAAAATGCGCAAGCGTGTCACGTTCTGTCTGTCGATCCTGTCGACGATGATGGTCTTCGTCCTGTTCTCGCCGCTGGCGAACGCCCAGGAGGAAACGAGGCCGATCAAGTGCGGCGGCTGCCACAAGGATGTCGAAGTCACGTCGACCGCCCACGCCGACACGGGCTGCCAGGAATGTCACAGCAACGTGACCAGCCGGCGCCACCGGGCCGAGGACCTCATGGACCTCACCGGCAACGCCATCTGCGCCCAGTGCCACAAGCTCTCCGACCGCTCGCTCAGCCGCAGCGTCCATCACGAGAAGGCAGCCTGCCTGGACTGCCACAGTCCCGCCCACGGCATCCATAACGTCGACGACCTGCAGTCGAAGGTCTCGCCGTTCAACCAGATCGAGACCTGCGGCGAGTGCCACAGCGAGCCAGAGGGCCTGATCGACGGTTTCATCGACAGCGTGCACGGCCGCGGCCTGCTGCGCTCCGGGCTGGTCAGCGCGCCTTCCTGCAGCGACTGCCACGGCGACCACCGTATCTTCGCCATCGACAACGAGCGTGCCCCGACCTCCCACAAGAATTCGCCGGAGATGTGCGGCGACTGCCACGTGGGGGTATTCGAGACCTGGGCGAACGAGAATGCCCACGGCACCATCTGGCAGGAAGGCAGCACCGAAGGGCCGGTCTGCACCGACTGCCACAGCTCCCACGACATCCAGGACCCGAATATCGGCGAGACCCGCCTGATGATGTCCGGCGAGTGCGGCGACTGCCACGACGACAAGTACAACAGCTACGAGTGGAATTTCCACGGCAAGTTCACGGCGCTCGGCCTGGAGACTTCGGCCACCTGCTCGGACTGCCATACCCCGCACAGGAACCTGCCGGCGGACGACCCGCGCTCGAGCATCCATCCCGATAACCTCGACGAGACCTGCGGCGCCTGCCACGAAGGTGCCTCCGGCAACTTCCTGCAGATCGAGGTTCACAACAACCCGAGCGACCCGGAGGACAACCCCTGGGTGTTCTACATCTACGTGTTCATGATGATACTGCTGGTCGGCGTGTTCGCCTTCTTCGGCATCCACGACCTGCTCTGGCTGCAGCGCTCGGCGGTCGGCACCATGAGGGGCGAGTTCGGCGCCCTGAAGAGCCACGTCTCGGACGGCCAGTACGTCCGGCGGTTCTCCGGCATCTACATCTTCATGCACATCGTGATCATCGTGACCTTCCTGCTGCTGGCGCTCACCGGCCTGCCGCTGAAGTTCCCGACGGCGCCCTGGGCGCAGACGCTGATGAACCTGATGGGTGGTGTGGAAGCAGCCGGCATCATCCACCGCATCGCGGCCGTCGGCACCTTCGGCTACATGGGCTTCCATGTGGTGCACCTGGTGATCCGCTGGTTCATGAAGGGCGAACGCGGCCTGTTCTGGGGGCCCAACTCCATGACGCCGCAGCTGCAGGACGTGAAGGACCTCATCGGCAACGTCCGCTACTTCCTGTACCTCGGGCCGCGTCCGGAAGGCGACCGCTGGACCTACTGGGAGAAATTCGACTACCTGGCGGTCTTCTGGGGTGTCATGATCATCGGCCTGTCCGGCCTGATGCTCTGGTTCCCGCAGTTCTTCACCCTGTTCCTGCCGGGCTGGTCCATCAATGCCGCACTGGTGGTGCACAGTGACGAGGCGCTGCTGGCGACCGGCTTCATCTTCCTGTTCCACTTCTTCCACACGCACCTGCGTCCGGAGAGCTTCCCGATGGATCCGGTGGTCTTCACCGGCCGGATGCCGCTCGAGAAGTTCAAGGAAGAGCGTCCGCGGGAGTACCAGCGCATGGTCGACGACGGCACGCTGGAGCAGAACCTGCGACCTGCGCCGACCCGCTACGAGATGATGTGGGTGTACATCTTCGGCTTCGCGATGCTGGCCATCGGGCTGGCGCTGGCCGTGGCCATCTTCGTGGCCCTGTTCACCCACGGCCTCGGGGTGCCGTAGGGCCTGGGGACACGGGAGCGTTACGGAGAACCCGTACTCCCCTGACGGCGGGGCTGCCGTAGCATCAACCGATGCTGCGGCAGTTTCGTCTGCCGCGGCATCGCGTTACTGACCCGGGGTATTCATGTCCAGACATTTCTTCGCCTCCATCACCCGTAACTGGATCAGCCTGACCGGTTCAGCCATCGCGCTGGTAAGCGCGGTGTTGATCATCACGTTGTATTTCGTGGAGTCGATCGGACATCAGGGCGGGCCCTACCTGGGTATCCTCACCTTCCTGATCCTGCCGGCCATCTTCGCGCTGGGGCTGATTCTCATTCCCATCGGTATCTACCTGGAGCGGCGGCGGCTGCGCAAGCATCCGGAGCACGAGGGCCGCGGGCCATTCCCGGTCATCGACCTCAACACGCCGAAGACCCGCGGCGCGCTCATGGTCTTCCTCGGCCTCACGGTGCTGAACATCGTGGTGCTTGCCGGCGCCACCTACAAGGGCGTGGAGGTCATGGAGTCAGTGGAGTTCTGCGGCATGGCCTGCCATAGCGTCATGGAACCCGAGTACACTGCCTATCAGCGCTCGCCCCACTCCCGGGTGACCTGCGCCGAGTGCCACATCGGCCCGGGCGCCGACTGGTTCGTGAAGTCCAAGCTGGACGGGGCCTGGCAAATGGTCGCGGTGGCGTTCGACCTCTACCCCCGGCCCATCGAGACCCCGCTGCACGACCTCAGGCCGGCCCGTGAGACCTGCGAACAGTGCCACTGGCCGTCCAAGTTCCACGGCGACAAGCTCGAGATCACGACCACCTACGACGACAACGAGGAGAACACCGAGCTGAAGACGGCCGTCCTGCTGAAGGTGGGCGGCGCCAACGGGCGCGACTCCACCGGCATCCACTGGCACGTGGCACCGGAGAACGAGGTGCGCTATCGCTCGGACGAGACCCGCGAGGACATCTACGAGGTACGCCTGGTCCGACCGGACGGCACCGAGAAGGTCTGGCTGAACCCGGACGGGCCGGAGGACGACGGCCTGTGGCGCACCATGGACTGCGTGGACTGCCACAACCGGCCCAGCCACCAGTACCGCCAGCCCGAGGAGGAAGTGGACAACGCCATCCACGACGGCCGCATCGACCAGTCGCTGCCGTTCGTGAAGCGCGAGGGCGTGCGCATCATCGACCAGCAGTTCGGCAGCCACGAGGAAGCGCGCACGGTCATCGCCACGGAGCTGACCGCCTTCTACGAGGAGAACTACCCGGAGATTGCCGCCGAGAAGGCCGTGGCCATCGAGCAGGCCGGTGCGACGCTGGGCGATCTGTACGCGGTGAACGTCTTCCCGCACATGAAGGTGTGGTGGAACACGTACCCGGACCACATCGGCCATCAGCAGTCGCCGGGCTGCTTCCGCTGCCACAACCGGGAGCTCGAGACCGTCGACGGCGACCGCATCACCCGCCGTTGCTCGACCTGTCACACGGTGCTGGCACGGGAAGAGGAGAACCCGGAGATCCTCACCGAGCTCCGGCGCTAGCCGGACAACCGACCGCCCGCAGGCCCGTCATGTTGTAGCATGGCGGGCCTTTCTCTTTCCGGGGCAGACAAAAGGAGCGACGATGGACAACCTCTTCGACCTCTCGGGCCGCGTGGCGGTGGTCACCGGCGGCTCCCGCGGCATCGGCCGCATGATCGCCGAAGGCTTCGTGCGCGGCGGCGTGCGTACCTACATCACTGCCCGCAAGGCGGAGGCCTGCGAGCAGGCGGCCGGCGAGATGAGCGAGCACGGCGAGTGCATTGCCCTGCCCCACGACGTCTCCACGCTGCACGGCATCGACGCCTTCGTCGCCGACGTGCACGCCCGGGAGGACCACCTGGACATCCTGGTGAACAACGCGGGCAAGGCCTGGGGCGAGGCGTTCGACGAGTTCTCCGAGCAGGGCTGGGACAAGGTGATGGACCTGAACGCCAAGTCGCTGTTCTTCCTCACCCAGCGGTTCGCGCCGATGCTGCGCAAGGCGGCCCGGGAGGAGCGTCCGGCCAAGGTCATCAACGTCGCCTCCATCGACGGCCTGCGTACGCCCGATCTCGAGACCTATTCCTACGTCACCAGCAAGGCCGGTGTCATCCACCTGACCCGGCGGCTGGCGAAGCGGCTGATCGCCGACAACATCTGCGTGAACGCCATCGCGCCGGGCGCCTTCGCCAGCGACATGAACATCTGGGCGCGGGACAACCCGGACGTGGTCAGCCAGCACATCCCGGCCCGCCGGGTGGGCACCGCCGAGGACATGGCCGCAGCCGCCATCTACCTGGCGGCCCGGTCGGGTGATTATCTGGTGGGGACCACCATCACGGTGGACGGCGGCGTGACCTACGCGAGCTGATCCCGCAGCTCGAATTTCAGCACCTTGCCTGCCGGGTTGCGGGGCAGCGCGTCCACGATATGCAGGCGCAGCGGCAGCTTGTAGCGCGCGAGCTGGCCGTCGGCGAAGTCGCGCAGTTCCTCCAGGGTGAGTTCGGCGCCCTCGTTCAGGGCCACCACGGCGGTGACCGCCTCGCCCCACCTCTCGTCCGGCAGGCCGATGACCGCCACCTCGGCAATGGCCGGGTGCTCGTACAGCACGCCCTCCACCTCGGCCGGATAGACGTTCTCGCCGCCGCTGATGACCATGTCCTTCACCCGGTCGCTGATGAACAGGAAGCCGTCCTCGTCCAGGTAACCCGCGTCGCCCGTGTGGAACCAGCCGTCCTGGTCGATGGCCTCGGCGGTGGCCTCCGGGCGGTTCCAGTAGCCCTTCATGACGTTGGGCCCGCGGTACAGGATCTCGCCCACCGCGCCGGCCTCGAGGGTATGGCCTTCGGCGTCGGCGATGCGGATCTCGCCGAACAGGCCCGGCTTGCCAGCCGAGCCGAGTTTCTCCGCGGTGTACTGGGACTTCAGGAAACTCACCAGCGGCGAGGTCTCGGTGAGCCCGTAGCCCTGATCCAGGTTGACGCCCCGGCTGCCGTAGATCTCCAGCAGGGACTTCGGCACCGGTGCGGCGCCGACCACCAGCGAGCGCAGGCTGGAAAGATCGGTGTCCGCGAATTGCGGCTGCTGCGCCATGAACAGGAACATGGCCGGCGCGCCGAACATGGTGGTGCAGCGGTAGCGGGCGATGTCCTCCAGCGCCTTGCCGGGGTCGAAGGCCCGGTGCAGTACCACGCAGGCGCCGATCTGCATGGCCAGCAGTGTGGTGACGTTCAGCCCGCCGATGTGGAACAGCGGCGCGGCGGTCAGCGTGATGTCGTCCGGGTTCGAGGACAGCGCGAAGGCGGCGCTCACGTTGTTCCACAGCAGGTTGCCGTGGGTGAGCATGGCGCCCTTCGGCCGACCGGTGGTGCCGGAGGTGTACATGATGACGGCGGTGTCGTGGGGCGAGGCCGCGATGTGCCCCTGGTACGGGTCGCTGCCGGCGAGCAGGTCCTGGTAGTCCTCCCAGCCATCGGCCGCGCTCTCCGCGGCGACGTAGCGGCGCACGCACAGCGCCCAGCGCACCGGCTCGATGACCGGCCGCAGCATGTCGTCGGTCACCAGCGTGTGGATGCCCGCATCGTTGATGATGAATTCCAGTTCCGTGCCGGTCAGGCGGAAGTTCAGCGGGACGAAGACGGCGCCCAGGGCGGTCGTCGCCAGCAGGGTCTCCAGGAAGGCCGGGTGGTTGACGCCCAGGTAGCCCACCCGGTCGCCCTGGCAGACGCCGCCGGCCTGCAGCACCGTGGCGAGGCGGCGGATACGGTCCACCAACTCGCGGTAGGTGTATTCCTTCTCCTCGAAGACGATGGCCCGGTTGTCCGGGTCCAGCTGCGCGCGTCGCAGTATGGTCTCGGCCAGACTGTAGTCGACCTGTGGCAAGTGCAGCATCGTGTCTCTCCCCCGCCGTGCTGAAAGCTGAGCGCAGCATGATAGGGGGCCGCCGGACGGGCGGCAATCAGTCCCGGGCGATGTCCGGATCAGTAACGGCCGCGGCATGCGGCCGGCGCGGCGTCAGCGGACCGGTGCCCCGAAGCTCATACGCTGCCCCGCAGGCTCGCCGACGATGCGGCCCTGGTCCCAGACCACGTGGCCGTTCACCAGCGTGGTACGGATGCGCGAGCGGAAGGTCACACCCTCGAAGGGCGACCAGCCGCACTTGTACAGGAGATTGTCCTTCGACACGGTCCACGGGTCGTCCATGTCGACGATGGCGAGATCCGCGTAGTAGCCCTCGCGCACATAACCCCGATTCTCAACGCCGAAGATGTCGGCGACGGCGTGGCTGGTGCGGTCCACCACGAACTCCAGGCTGTAGCGGCCCTCGTGCACATGCTCGAACATGCTCGGCAGCGCGTGCTGCACCAGCGGCAGGCCGGCAGGCGCGCCGAAATAGCTGCTTGCCTTCTCCTCCGCCGTGTGGGGCGCGTGGTCGGTGGCCACCACGTCGATGCGGCCGTCGGCCAGCGCCTGGCGCAGCGCGTCCCGGTCCTCCCGGCGCTTGACGGCCGGGTTGCACTTGATGAGCGCGCCCAGACGCTCGTAGTCGGACTCGTCGAACCAGAGGTGGTGCACGCAGACCTCGCCGGTAACGTGCTTCTCCGCGCGCGGCGCCGTCGAGAACAGCTCCATCTCCATCGCCGTGGTGAGATGCAGCACGTGCAGACGGGTACCGTGGCGGCGGGCCATGTCGACGGCATAGCTCGAGGACTTGTAGCAGGCTTCCGCCGAGCGGATGCGTGGATGCTCGCTCATGGGCACGTCCTCGCCGTACTTCTCCCGGGCGGCCGCCTCGGCCTCCCAGATCATCGGCGAGTCCTCGCAGTGGGTCACCACGGTCACCGGTGCGTCGCGGAAGATGAGCTCCAGCGCGTCCGGGTCGTCCACCAGCAGGTTGCCGGTGGAGGCGCCCATGAATACCTTGATGCCGCAGGCGCTGCCGGTGGCGAGCGCGCGGATCTGGCTGATGTTCTCGTTGGTCGCCCCGAGATAGAAGGCGAAGTTCGCTGACGAGCGGCCGGCCGCCCGGTCGTACTTCTCCTCCAGCGCCGCGATCGTGGTGGTGGGCGGATCGACGTTCGGCATCTCCATGTAGCTCGTGATACCGCCGGCCACGGCCGCGGCCGACTCCGTGGCGATGTCGCCCTTGTGAGTAAGGCCGGGTTCGCGGAAATGGACCTGGTCGTCGATCATGCCGGGGATGAGGTGGCGCCCTTCGGCGTCCAGCACCCGGGTGCCGGCGTCCGCCTCTATGGAGGAGGCGATCTTCTCGATGCGCTCGCCGTCGATCAGGACGTCGGCGTCTTTGATGACGCCCTCGTTGACCAGCCGCGCGTTGGTTATTAGCAGTTTTTTCATGATTCAGGCGAAGGTATCCGTTGCGGTAACGAGTTCGTGCACGTTGCCCGGCTCGAAGGCCGAGTGGCCGGCGTCCGGCGCTATGCGCAGCCGCGCTTCCGGCCACGCCCGGTGGAGGTCCCAGGCGCTGGTGGCCGGACAGACCATATCATAGCGTCCCTGCACGATGACCGCCGGGATGTTGCGGATGCGGCCGACATCGCGCAGCAGCTGCCCCTCCTCCAGGAAGCCGCCATTGACGAAGTAGTGGCATTCGATGCGCGCCATGGCCAGCGCGTGGGCCGCCTCGCCGAAGTCGGAGACCAGCGCCGGGTCGGGCAGCAGGCAGCTCGCCGCGCCCTCCCACATCGACCAGGCCCGCGCCGCCTCGAGCTGCTCCTCGCGGTGCTCACTGATCAGGCGGCGGTGGTAGGCGCGCACCAGGTCGTCCCGCTCGCTCTCCGGTATGGGCTGGAGATACTGCTCCCAGCGGTCCGGGAATATCTCGCTGGCGCCGTGCTGGTAGAACCACATGATCTCCTTGCGCCGCAGCAGGAAGATGCCCCGCAGCACCAGTTCGGTGACCCGCTCCGGGTGCGCCTGGGCGTAGGCGAGCGCCAGCGTGCTGCCCCAGGAACCGCCGAACACCTGCCAGCGCTCGATCCCCAGCGCCGCGCGGATGATCTCGATGTCGGCCACGAGATGCTGCGTCGTGTTGTTCTCGAGGCTGGCGTGGGGCCGGCTGCGGCCGGCACCGCGCTGGTCGAACAGCACGATGCGGTAGACGTCCGGGTCGTGGAAGCGGCGCATCTTGCCGCTGCAGCCGCCGCCGGGACCGCCGTGCAACAGCACCACCGGCTTGCCGCGGGGATTGCCGCAGTCCTCGTAGTAGAGCTCGTGGCCGTCGCCGACGGCGATCATGCCGGTGCGATTGGGCTCGATGGCGGGATAGAGCTCCCGCCGGGGCGTTGCGCTGCCTGACTCCATCGCGGCATTATCGACCGCGCGCCCGTCGATTGCCATGCGCAGCTTCGTTGCCCGGCCCGGGCGCCTTTGCCATCATCGAGCCGTCTCCGCCCACGGCCATTCACCATGCAGACCACGTTGCGATCCCTGGCGATCTGCCTGCTCACCCTGGTCGCCGCCGGCTGCGGCGAGCGCGCGCCGGACGGCTCGCCTGCCGCCGACGACGGCGTCACTTTTCACCGGGGCAACGGCGCCGAGCCCGCCACGCTGGATCCCCATCTCGCCGAGGACAGCGCCTCCTTCGAGATCCTGCGCGATCTCTACGAGGGCCTGACCACCGGCGACGTCGACGCCCGGGTGGTACCCGGTACCGCCCAATCCTGGGAGGTATCGGCGGACGGGCTGACCTGGAGGTTCACCCTGCGCGAGAACGCCGCCTGGTCCAACGGCGACCCGGTGACGGCGGCGGACTTCGTCGCCGGCTTCCGCCGCACGGTGGACCCGGCGACGGCCTCCACCTACACCCAGGTGCTGTTCCCGGTGAAGAACGCCGAGGCGGTCAACCGGGGCGAGCTGCCGCCCGAGGCGCTGGGCGTCTCCGCGCCGGACGAGCGCACCTTCGCGGTGGAACTCGAGGCGCCGACACCCTACTTCCTCTCGCTGCTGACCCACTCCGCCACCTACCCGCTGCACCGGGCGAGCTACGCCGCCCACGGCGAGGACTTCGTGCGCGCCGGCAACATGGTGTCCAACGGCGCCTATGCCCTGGACGAGTGGGCGGTGAACTCCTTCGTCCGGCTGCGCCGCAACCCCCATTACCACGACGCCGCCAACGTGCAGATCGATACGGTCTACTTCTATCCCATCGAGGAGCATGCCGCCGAGCTGCAGCGCTACCGGGCCGGCGAACTCGACTTCACCCAGTCGGTGCCCAACAACCAGTACGACTGGATCAGGGCCAACCTGGGCGACCAGCTGCACGTCACCCCCTATCTCAGCACCTATTTCTTCGTACTGGACCTGACCGAACCGCCCTTCGACGACGCGCGCCTGCGCCGCGCGCTGGCCCTGGCGGTGGACCGGGAGACCCTCGTGGAGAAAGTGCTGGGCGGCGGCCAGGAGGGCGCCTGGGGGCTGGTGCCCCCCGGCGTCGACAATTACACCTCCGCGGAATACGACTGGAAGGACTGGCCGGAGGAGCGGCGGCTCGCCGAGGCCCGCCGACTGTACCGGGAGGCGGGCTACTCGGCCGACGACCCGCTGGAGGCCCGCATCCTCTACAACACCAGCGACAATCACAGGAAGATCGCCGTGGCCGTGCAGGAGATGATCCGCTCGGCGCTGGGCGCCGACATCACCGTGGTGAACCAGGAATTCAAGGTGATGCTGGAAACCCGCAAGCACCCGACCCGCTGGGAGATCCTGCGCTACGGCTGGACCGGCGACTACAACGACCCCTACACCTTCCTGGAGATATTCCGCTCCGACAGCCCGCAGAACCCGGCCTGGTACGCCAATCCGGACTTCGACCGGCTGCTGGAGGAGGCCTCGGCCGAGCGGGAGACCGAGCGCCGGGCCGCCATCCTGCGCAAGGCGGAGCAGATGCTGATCGAGGACTACCCGGCGGTCTTCGCCTACTTCTACGTGGCCCGCCACCTGGTCAAGCCCTATGTGCGGGGCTACCGGGCGAACATCATGGACCACAACTACTCGCGGCATTACCGCATCGAGAAGCCGGCGCCGATGGGCCGGTCCGCCGAATGATCACGGTCTATTCCGACCGCCACAGGCTGCATCACGGCCGGGGCGAGCTGACCGACGGCGCGCTGGTGCCGGCCTTCGAGCGCCCGGAGCGGGCCGACGCGGTGCTGGCGCAGGTGCGCGTTGCCGGGCTGGGCGACATCGTCGAGCCGAACTCGTTCGGTCTTGCCCCGCTGACCCGGGTGCACACCCCCCGTTACCTCGACTTCCTGCAATGCGCCTGGCAGGAGTGGCAGGCCGTGCACGGCGATTCCGGCGAGGCCGACGCCCTGCCACTGGCCTGGCCGGCGCGGGGGCTCCGCGCGGTGGAGCCGGAGCATATCGACGGGCGCCTCGGCTATTACTCCTTCGACGCCGGCACGCCCGTCACCGCAGGCACCTGGGCCGCCGTCAGCGCCGGCGCCGACGTGGCGCTGACCGCCGCCACCCTCGTCGCCGAAGGCGCCCGGGGGGCATTCGCGCTGTCCCGCCCGCCGGGCCACCACGCCGGGCCGGACTACTTCGGCGGCTACTGCTTCCTGAACAATGCCGCCGTCGCCGCCAGCCATCTCCTCGAGCGGGGCGCGGACCGGGTGGCCATCCTGGACGTGGACTACCACCACGGCAACGGCACCCAGGAGATCTTCTACGACAGGGCCGACGTGCTGTTCTGCTCCATCCATTGTGACCCGCGGCAGGAGTTCCCGTTCTTCCTCGGCCACGGGGAGGAGACCGGCCGCGGCAACGGCGAGGGCTGCAATCTGAATCTGCCGCTGGCGCCGGGCAGCGACTGGGCCGCGTGGTCCGGAGCACTCGAGCAGGCGCTGGCGGCCACCGCGCGCTACGCCCCGGACGTGCTCGTCGTCTCCCTGGGGGTGGACACCTACGAGCACGACCCGATCTCCGCCTTCCGGCTGCGCACCGACGATTACCCGCGGCTGGGAGAGCGCATCGCCACCCTCGGCCTGCCCACCGTCTTCATCCTCGAGGGTGGCTACGCGGTTGCCGAGATCGGCGCGAATGTCGTCAACGTCCTCCGCGGCTACGGATAGCGCCGCCCGTGGCCGGGGGAACCCCGGCGTGGCCAGCCTGTCGGAACAGGGGTCGGACGTCCGGCCGGACCGGCGACCGACCATGGGCCGCGCGAAGGCATTTGCTAGAATGCGCGCGCTTCCGACGCACCCGAAAGAAGAAGGCAGACCATGAATCTCAGCAATCCCCTTGGCCGGGGGCTCGCCGCCCTCGTGCTGTCGCTGTCGGCGCTGGCGGCGAACGCCGCCGCATCGGCAACGGACGTCGACATCCCCTACACCGAATTCACGCTGGACAACGGCCTCACGGTGATCGTGCACGAGGACCGCAAGGCGCCCATCGTGGCGGTGAACCTGTGGTACCACGTGGGCTCGAAAAACGAACCGGAGGGCAAGACCGGCTTCGCCCACCTGTTCGAGCACCTGATGTTCAACGGCACGGAGAACTACGACGACGAGTATTTCGTGCCGTTCCAGAAGGTGGGTGCCACCGACCAGAACGGCACCACCAACTTCGACCGCACCAACTATTTCCAGAACGTGCCGTCGACGGCACTGGACCTGGCCCTGTGGATGGAGTCCGACCGCATGGGCCACCTCCTGGGCGCGGTGGATCAGGACAAGCTGGACGAGCAGCGCGGCGTGGTGCAGAACGAGAAGCGCCAGGGCGAGAACCGGCCCTACGGACAGGTCTTCACCCACATCTTCCGCAACCTTTTTCCCGAAGGCCATCCCTACCAGTGGCTGCCCATCGGCTCCATGGAGGACCTGAACGCGGCCAGCCTGGAAGACGTGCAGGAGTGGTTCAAGACCTACTACGGGCCGAACAACGCGGTGATCGTGATCGCCGGCGACGTCTCGCCCGAGGTGGCCCGGGAGAAGGTCGGGAAGTACTTCGGCGACATCCCGCCCGGCCCGCCCATCGCCAAGTTCGAGGCCTGGTCGCCCAAGCGCGAGGCCGACGCCCGGGAGATCATGCAGGACCGGGTGCCCCAGGCGCGTATCTACAAGAACTGGGTGGGCCCGAACTGGGGCCATCCGGACGCCGAACTCCTGAGCCTGGCCGGCAGCGTCCTGTCTTCCGGCAAGACCTCCCGGCTGTACAAACGGCTGGTCTACGACGAGCAGATCGCCACCGCCGTGGATGCCACGCCCTATTTCGCCGAGATCGCCGGCGTGCTCGGGCTGGAGGCCACGGCCCAGCCCGGCGGCGACCTGGCCGCGGTCGAGAAGGCGCTGGACGAGGAGCTGGCCCGCTTCCTCGAGAAAGGCCCGACGAAGGACGAGCTCGAGCGGGCGAAGACCCGCTACATCGCGGGCTTCTTGCGCGGTATCGAGCGCATCGGCGGTTTCGGCGGCAAGTCGGACATCCTGGCGCAGAACGCGGTCTACGCCGGCGACCCGGCCTTCTACAAGGTCTCGCTCGCCCGCATCGAGGAGGCGACGCCGAAGAGCGTGATGGAGGCGGCGCGGCGCTGGTACGAAGCCGGCTCCTACACCCTCGAGGTGCATCCCTTCCCGGAACTCGCGGCGACGAGCGAGGGCGCCGACCGCACTGCCGGACCGCCGATGCCCGAGCGCTTCCCCGCCGTGGACTTCGAAGACTTCGAGCGCACCACGCTGGACAACGGCATGGAGCTCATAGTGGCCAGCCGCGACGCCGTGCCCACGGTAAGCTTCACGCTGCTGCTGGACGCGGGCTACGCCTCCGACCAGTTCGGCCAGCCCGGCACCTCGAACCTGACCATGTCCATGCTGGACGAGGGCACGAAGCGGCGCAGCGCGCTGGAGATCTCCGAGGAGCTGTCCCGCCTGGGCGCCAACCTGGGCGCCGGCTCGAACCTGGACATGTCCACCGTCTCGATGAACGCGCTGACGGCGAACCTGGAAGAGTCGCTGGACATCTACGCCGACATCATCCTGAACCCGAGTTTCCCCGAGGCCGACCTCGCGCGGCTGAAGAAGCAGCTGCGCGCGCAGATCCAGCGCGAGAAGGTAACGCCGGTATCGATGGCACTGCGTGTATTCCCGGAGCTGATGTACGGCGACGGTCATGCCTACAGCCTGCCGCTCACCGGCTCGGGTACCCTGGAGTCCCTGGAGCGGATCGACCGGGGCACCCTGCAGGACTACCACCGCACCTGGTTCCGTCCGAACAACGCCACCATGGTCGTGGTGGGCGACACCAGCATGGAGCGCATCCGGCCGAAGCTGGAGAAGCTGTTCCGTGACTGGGAACCGGGGTCGGTACCGGTGAAGAACGTCGCCGACGTGGCCCAGCAGCCGGAAGAGAAGATCTACCTCCTCGACCGGCCGGAAGCCGAGCAGTCCATCATCTTCGCCGGCCATATCATGCCGCCGAAGGCCAACCCGGACGAGTTCGCCATCGACGCCATGAACGCGGTACTCGGCGGCGATTTCTCCGCACGGCTGAACATGAACCTGCGCGAGGACAAGAACTGGTCCTACGGCGCCGCAACGCTGATCCTCGACGCCGCCGGTCCCCGGCCGTTCCTGGGCTATGCCCCGGTGCAGACGGACAAGACGGCCCCGTCCATGGCCGAGATCCGGCGCGAGATGGTGGAGATCGTCGGCGAGCGCCCGCCCACCGAGGACGAACTCGCGCGTGTGCTGGACGACGACACCCTGTCCCTGCCGGGACGCTGGGAGACCGCCGGCGCGGTGGCCGGCTCGCTGGTGGAGATGGTGCGCTTCGGCTACGACGACGACTACTGGGACACCTACGCCGAGAACGTGCGTGGCGTCTCCCTGCAGCAGGTCAGCGAGGCGGCCGACGAGTACGTGAAGCCGGAGAACCTGATCTGGGTGGTCGTCGGCGACCGGGCGGAGATCGAAGACGAAATCCGCGCGCTGGAGATCGGCGAGATCATCCCCATCGACGCAGACGGCAACGTCCTCGAGGAAGAAGGCGCATAACGAACCCTGTGGGAGGGCCTTCAGGCCCGACCCTCGATGGGCATGCAGGAGGGCCTTCAGGCCCGATTCCTTAATCGGTCGGGCCTGAAGACCCTCCTACATTTTTGGGTGCGTGTTAACGTAGCCGGATGACCACCGACTATCTCAAGCGCATCCTCACCGCACGGGTCTACGAAGTGGCGGAGGAGACGCCGCTCGACCCCGCCCCCAACCTCTCCGCCCGGCTGGGCCACGCCGTTTGGCTGAAGCGGGAAGACCTGCAGCAGGTGTTCTCCTTCAAACTCCGCGGCGCCTATAACCGCATGGCGCGGCTGCCGGACGCCGAGCTGCAGAAAGGCGTCATCTGCAGTTCGGCCGGCAACCACGCCCAGGGCGTGGCGCTCTCCGCGCGCCGCCTCGGCATCCAGGCCTTCGTGGTCATGCCGGTGACCACGCCGCGCATCAAGGTGGACGCGGTGCGCAAGCTGGGCGGCGAGGTGGTGCTCGAAGGCGACACCTACGACGACGCCTATGCCCACGCCCGCCGCCTCGAGGCAGAGCGCGGACTCACCTTCATACATCCCTTCGACGACCCGGACGTCATCGCCGGCCAGGGCACCATCGCCATGGAGATACTGCGCCAGCATCCGGGCGACATCGACGCAGTGTTCGTGCCCGTGGGCGGCGGCGGGCTCATCGCCGGTATCGCGGCTTACATCAAGGCGCTGCGGAACGACATCCGCATCGTCGGCGTGGAGCCCGAGGACTCGGCGGGTATGAGCCGCTCGCTCGCGGCCGGCGAGCCGGTGACACTCGAGCGCGTGGGCATCTTCGCGGACGGCGTCGCCGTGCGCCGGGTCGGCGACGAGACCTTCCGGCTGTGCCGGGAGCTGGTGGACGAGATCGTGCTGGTGGACACCGACGAGATCTGCGCCGCCATCCGGGACATCTTCGAGGACACCCGCTCCATCGTGGAACCGGCCGGCGCGCTGGCGGTCGCCGGGATGAAGAAATACGTCGAGGAGCACGGCCCGGCCGCCGGGCGCGAGTTCGTGGCCGTGAACTGCGGCGCCAACGTGAACTTCGACCGGCTGCGCCACATCGCCGAGCGCGCCGCCGTGGGCGAGCATCGCGAGGCCCTGCTGGCGGTGGGCATCCCGGAACGGCCGGGCAGCTTCCGCGAGTTCTGTGCCGCCATCGGCAGGCGCAACGTCACCGAGTTCAATTACCGCTACAGCGACGCCGAGGAGGCGCACATCTTCGTGGGCCTGGAACTCACCGGGGGCCGCGCCGAGCAGGAACGGCTGGTGGCAGACCTGCGCGGCCGCGGCTATCCGGTGGAGGACCTCACGGACAACGAGATGGCCAAGCTGCATATCCGCCACATGGTCGGCGGCCGCGCCGGCGGCCTGCCCGACGAACGGCTGCTGCGCTTCGAGTTTCCCGAGCGACCCGGCGCGCTGGCCGACTTCCTCGACGCGGTGGGGCCGGACTGGAACATCAGCCTGTTCCACTACCGCAACCACGGCTCGGACTACGGCCGCATCCTCACCGGCATCCAGGTGCCCACGGCGGACAGCGCCGAGTTCGAGCGCCACCTGACCAAGCTCGGCTACCCCCACTGGGACGAGAGCGACAACCCCGCCTACGCCCTGTTCCTGGCCTGACGCGGCCCGGCCGGCGCCTTCGACCCGTCCCGGACGTCGGTTGTAAGCCCGGTGGAGCCTGCTTAGAATTGATCCAAGTCTGTTCGCCGGAAGATCGCATCCCGGCACCACTCATCGAAACCCCAAGGAGTCATCCATGGCCCACGAACTGCCTGCGCTGCCTTATGCGAAGGACGCTCTGGAACCCGTCATCTCGGCCGAGACGCTGGAGTACCACTACGGCAAGCACCACCAGACCTACGTCAACAACCTGAACAACATGATCCCCGGCACGGAGTACGAGAACGCGTCGCTGGAGGACATCATCCGCAAGGCCGAGGGCGGCCTGTTCAATAACGCGGCCCAGGTCTGGAACCATACCTTCTACTGGAACTGCCTGAGCCCGGACGGCGGCGGCGAGCCGAAAGGCGCACTGGGCGACGCCATCGACAAGGCCTTCGGCTCCTTCGACGAGTTCAAGGCGGAGTTCCAGAAGGCCGGTGCCGGCAACTTCGGCTCGGGCTGGACGTGGCTGGTGAAGGACGGCGACGGCGTCGCCATCGTCAACACCGACGACGCCGGCAACCCGCTGCGCGACGGCAAGACGCCGCTGCTGACCGTCGACGTGTGGGAACACGCCTACTACATCGACTACCGCAACGCGCGCCCGAAATACCTGGAGGAGATCTGGAAGATCATCAACTGGGATTACGTGTCGGGTAACTACGAAGCGTAACGAAACATGTAGGAGGGCCTTCAGCTGTGGGAGGGGCTTCAGCCCCGATTCCTCATTCAATCGGGCCTGAAGGCCCTCCTTCTATGAAGGGATTC
>CAYRZI010000026.1:0-33197 GCA_964428605.1 uncultured Woeseiaceae bacterium | reverse complement strand
GAGCCGGAGAAGGTGACGGCACCGATGAGGATGCCGAGGTAGGTTTCCACGTCGTGGATGGTCTTCTCCACGCCGGTGTAGTGCGACGCCGGGTCGCCGAAGTTGACGAAGCCGACGCAGACGGCGGCGAGGCCCACCAGGCTGTGCAGGATGGCCACCAGTTCGGGCATCTGGGTCATCTGCACCCGGCGCGCCACCAGCAGGCCGATGGTGCCGCCGATGGCGAGCGCCACGAGCAGCAGCACGTAGTTATCGGTGACGATGCCGAAGATCGTGGCGAGCAGCGCGATGGCCATGCCCGTGATGCCGTAGTAGTTGCCCCGCCGCGCGGTTTCCTGGTGGGAGAGCCCGCCGAGGGCGAGGATGAAGAGGATGGTCGCGCCGATGTAGGCGACGGTGACGATTCCCTGTGGCATGTCTTGTCTCCTACTTGCGGAACATCTGCAGCATGCGCTGCGTGACGGCGAAACCGCCGGCGATGTTCACGGCGGTGATGAGCACGGTGAAACCCGCCATCCAGGCGATCCAGCCCACCGGCGAGGAGATCTGCAGCAGCGCGCCGATGATGATGATGCTGGAGATGGCGTTGGTGACGCTCATCAGCGGCGTGTGCAGCGAGGGCGTCACGTTCCAGATGACCATGTAGCCCACGAAGCAGGCCAGCACGAACACGGTGAAGTGCTGCATGAACGAGGGCGGCGCGACGGCACCGAGCCCGAGCATGGCCAGCACACCCACCCCGACCAGCACCACAGGACCCAGAACGCCCGGCTTCTTCGGCTCGGGAGGCGGAGGCGGCGCCTCGCCGGAGGGCTTCGGCGGCGGCGCGGCGCTGATCTTGGGCGCCGGCGGCGGCCAGGTGATCTCGCCCTCCTTGACCACGGTGGCGCCGCGCACCACCTCGTCTTCGAAATCCACCACGAGATTGCCGTCCTGCTCCGGCGTCATGTCGGTCAGCAGATGGCGGAGGTTGGTGGCATAGAGCTGGCTCGACTGGGCCGCGAGGCGGCTCGGCAGGTCGGTGTAGCCGATGATGGTGACGCCGTGCTTCTCCACCACCTCGTTCGGCTCGGTGAGCTCGCAGTTGCCGCCCTGCTCGGCGGCCAGGTCCACGATGACGCTGCCCGGCTTCATCGACTCCACCATTTCGGCAGTGATCAGCTTGGGCGCCGGCTTGCCGGGGATGAGCGCCGTGGTGATGATGATGTCGACGTCCTTCGCCTGCTCGGCGAACAGCGCCATCTCGGCCTTGATGAACTCCTCGCTCATCACCTTGGCGTAGCCGCCCTCGCCGGAGCCCTCTTCCTCGAATTCGAGCATGAGGAACTCGGCGTCCATGCTCTCCACCTGCTCCTTGACCTCGGGGCGGGTGTCGAAGGAGCGCACGATGGCGCCCATGCCCTTGGCGGCGCCGATGGCGGCCAGCCCGGCCACGCCGGCGCCGATCACCAGCACCTTGGCGGGTGGAATCTTGCCGGCGGCCGTGATCTGCCCGGTGAAGAAGCGGCCGAAGTGCTGGGCGGCCTCCACCACGGCCCGGTAGCCGGCGATGTTCGCCATGGACGAGAGCGCATCCATCTTCTGCGCCCGCGAGATGCGCGGGATGGAATCCATGGCCAGCACGGTCACCTTCTTCTCCGCCAGGCGGTTCAGCAGGTCCTCGTTCTGGGCCGGCCACAGGAAGCTCGCCAGCGTCTGGCCCTCGTGGGTCAGCTCCACCTCCTCGGCGTTCGGCGGGCGCACCTTCATGACGATGTCGCTGGTCTTCCAGAGCTCGTGGGCGTTGTCGACCACGCTCGCGCCGGCCTCGGTATAGGCCTCGTCGGAGAAATCGGCTGCGCTGCCCGCGCCGCTCTCCACCTGCACCGAATAGCCGAGCTTGACCAGCTGGCCGACCACGTCGGGGGTGGTAGCCACACGTTTCTCGCCGGGCTGGGTCTCCCGGGGGACACCGATCTTCATAGGATTCTCCACGTTGAATTCTTGGTCTTGGGGCCGCTCGGCGGGCCGGGCCGACCCCCGATCATACGGGAGAATCGCGCCGCCGTCGCATGGGCCCCCGCTGCGAAGCGTATGCCACGGGGGCTCGACAGCATCTCGACAGCGCCTCGACAGCGGCGCAGCGCCGGCGTCGACGGGGTCCCGGAACGCCGCCGTCAGGCCGTGATCAGCTGCCAGACCCAGGCGATGGCGAGGACGTTCAGCACCGCCGGTGCGATGCCGAGCACCCGGGCGACCCGGCCGAGGGTGGCGAGCCGGGGCAGCGTCTGCAGCAGCAGCCACACGGCGATGAGCGCGGCCAGGCTCAGGAGTGCCAGCACGGCCAGGGTGGCCGTCGCACCGGACGCCAGCCCGGCGTCCGCCGGCACCAGCCGCGGTGCCACGGCGGCCGACAGCATCACCAGGGCCCAGATCGCCGCCAGGATGTAGATACCCTGGGAGGCCGGCCGGGGGGTCGCAGCGTCCATGCGCCCCAGTCTAACTCAGCCGGCAGCGGCAGCCTTGAGGGCCAGCGCCTCCCGCTCGGCGATCTTGCGCCGCTCGACCCCGTCCGGGTCCAGGCCGATCAGCAGCACGAGCGCGACGAGCGGCAGCAGGCCGCCCAGCAGGTAGAGCTGGTCCAGCCGCAGATCGTAGCCGGCAAGGTCCAGCCAGGTAAGCAGCTTCGCGCCGAGCGCAAAGCCCAGGTTGCCCATGGCCATGTACATGGTGAACTGGGTGGCCGCGGCCGTCGTCCAGGAGACTTTCATGTAGAGCGAGAACATGGCGACCGTGGAGAACGCCATGGCGCCCTTGAAGGCCGGCAGCAGGACTACGTGCGCCCCGCCGGGCTCGAACGAGTCAGCGAGGAACACCCCGAAAGCGCCCATTGACGCGGCCAGCAGGACGAGCCCCAGCGCCGCCATGCGCCGGCGACCGTAGCGGTCGCAGAGGTAGCCGCCGGTAAGCGCACCCACCAGTTCGCCGAGCACGCCCCAGGTGCCCTGGGCGCGGGAGAACTGCTCGGCACTCCAGCCGAGTCCCTGCACGAAGAACTCCGTGGTGAGCGGATAGAACAGCCCGTCCGCCGACACGTGTATGATGCCGAACAGCAACAGCGTCGCCGTCGTGCGGTTGGAGAAGGCGCGTTTGAGCTCCTTCAGCGTGATCAGTGGGCCGAAATCCCGGGCGACCCCCGGCCCCTGGGGACTGCCCGCGCTCCAGGGCAGCCGCTTCTCGCCGGCCCGCTCGGGCCACGCGACCACGACGGCCAGCACCGCGAGCACCATCACGGCCTGGATCAGCACGGCAGTCGGGATGCCCCAGCGGGCGGCCACGATGCCCATGCCGGCACCGCCGACCGCCACGCCCAGGAGCTTCGAGCCCCACATGAAGCCGTTGACGCGGCCCCGTTCGCTGTCGTCCAGCAGGTCCACCGCCAGGGCGTCGGCGGCCACGTCCTGCATCGAGGCGAAGCAGTTGTGGATGAAGAACACCCAGGCGATCCAGGTGAGCGTCGCGCTGCTCTCCAGCGCGCCGGTGTAGCTGGCGCCCAGCAGCGTCAGCGCCATGGCGGTCTGCGCGAACATGAGCCACGGCCGGCGCAGCCCCATGGCCGGAAAACGCAGTGAGTCGATCAGCGGCGCCCAGACGAACTTGAAACTCCAGGGCAGGATCGCCATTGCCGTCACGGTGGCGGTCTGGGCCTTGTCGTGTCCCGCCTCGCTCAGGATGGCCAGCAACGCAACGGTGGCGAAACCCCAGGGGAAGCCCTGGGTGAAGTACAGGAGGCAGAGCAGTACGCGGCGGGCGTAGCGGTTGTCGGCCAGGCTCAGAGGCGGTCGGGCATCCACATGTTTTCCCCCGCGATGGCACCGGGCCCGCGCCCCCGGCGACGCTCCCCCGAGTCAGTCGCAGGCCGACCTTGCAGAATACCGACCGCCCTGTCAATTTCCCGCAGCCCGGCCCGCGCCCTGCACCATCCACAGCACCACGGCGTAGCGGGCCCCCTTGCCGATGCCCACCAGCAGCAGGAACAGCCAGAAGCGCACCCGCATGAGGCCGGCGACGAAGGTGAGCGCGTCGCCGCCCACCGGCGCCCAGGCCATCAGCAGTGACCAGACGCCGTAGCGCTGGAACCAGGCCTGGGCGCGGCCCAGGTTCTTCTCGCGGAACGGGAACCAGCGGCGGTCCTCGAAGCGCAGGAAGTAGCGGGCGAGCGCCCAGTTCACCGCGCCGCCAAGGGTGTTGCCGGCGGTCGCCCACGCCCACAGCGCGAAGGGCTCGTAGCCCTCCACCAGCAGCCCGGCGAACAGGACCTCGGAGTAGAACGGCAGCAGCGTGGCGGCCAGCAGCGCCGTGAAGAAGAGTCCGAGATAGGCGGTCAAGCCTGCGCCGCCCCCGAGCGGTAGTCCCGCGCCGCCGCCACCAGGTGGCGGAACAGCTGGCGCTGGCGGGACAGGTAGATCAGGAACTCGGGATGCCACTGCACCCCCATCAGGAAACGGCGCCGCGGCTCCTCCACCGCCTGCACGATCTCGTCCAGATCCCGGCCGGACACCTCCAGCCCCTCGCCCAGACGGTCGATGCTCTGGTTGTGCAGGCTGTTGATGCGCAGTTCCCGCCCGCCGAGCAGCCGCGCCAGCCGGGTGTCCTCGCCCACGCACAGGGTCTTCAGCGGCAGCAGCGTGCGCCGGTGCGAGGTGCGGTGGCGGCGGCTGCGCAGATCCTGGAACAGGGTGCCGCCAAGACGCACGTTCAGGAGCTGGGCACCCCGGCAGATGCCGAGCAGCGGCGTGCCGTCGGCCAGCGCACAGTCGATGATCTCGGACTCGAAGGCGTCGCGCTCCGGGTCGTAGCGGCCCTCCACCTCGGCCTCGGCCTTGTAGAGCACCGGCTCGACGTCGTGGCCGCCGGTGACGATCACCCCATCCAGGTCGCCCGTGGACACCCGGTCGCCCGGTCGCAGGTGCCGGGGCCGGCCGCCGGCCATCAGCACGGCGAGGTGCACGCAGGAGCGCGGCCCCCACGCACCCCGGCGCGGGCCCGTGATGCCGATTACCGGTTTGCCGTCTTGCCGAGCCAGGACTCGACCTCCCTCGCCCAGTCTTCCAGCAGATGCCCGAGCGGCTGGTCCAGCCAGCGGGCATAGGCCCTGCAGATGCGCTGCAGCCGGCTGCGGTGCGAAGCCAGGGTCTCCACCTTGAGCCAGTCGGCCCAGGCGAGATGGATGCCCCAGTAGGGGCGGTCGATCTCGCAGTTCGGCAGCCGGTAATGGAAGGTGGGCCGCGGCTTCACCCGAGGGTCGTCCACCACTCCCCGCACCCGCTCTTCGTCCAGGTGGAGAAACAGCGGCAGCATGTCCAGCGCCCGATTGCGGGTGGGGTTGTGTTCCAGGTAGTCGTCGATCAGGCGCGCCTCGTCCGGCCAGTAGCCCGGGTCGATCACCTTGCGCACGTAATCCCCGGGAAACGGAGCCATGAAGCGGGTCAGCCGCCGGGTGAAATCGGGAGAGGAACGTTTCTCCAGCCAGTCGTACAGGCAGAAGAATGCCTTCAGGTAGGCAACGATGGTGTCGGCATCCAGGGACGGCAGCTCCGGGTTGAGCTGCAGGCCGAAGGCGTAGGAGATGCCGGCTCCGGTGCCCCGGGCACCGGCATGGCGCAGCCGCGCGACCAGGGACTGGACCTCGGCGAGGCGTTTCATGGGCAGCGGCGGGCTGACCACCTCTACCGGCACGATGGCCTCGGCCCCCGCCCGCACCAGACTTTCGGCCGCCTCGTCGATGAACGCGGCCAGGTCCGACTCCGGCACCTCCTCCCGGCCTTTCTGCTTGAGGTATTCGTAGTCGAGTTCGACACCCCATTCGCCGGCCGGATCGCCGTGCACCAAGTGCTCGTATCGGCTCTTCTCCTCCACCCGGCCGCGGATGTGGTCGGCGACCAGACGACTGACCTCCGCCACGCCGGGGCCGATCATCTCCAGCTCGACTCCCACCCGCCGCGGCTCGCCTTCCCCGGTGCGGGGCACCGGCGGCAGCGGCACCTGCCAGTCGCGGAACAGGTCCCGGTGTTCGCTCTCGTCCATCCGATCGACGTTAGCAGATGCCCCGCGGGCTAGCGAGAAACGCGCACGAGGGTGCTAGCATAAGTTCAAGCCGGAGCCCGCCTCATGTCACTGGACGCCAACCCCGCCTCGTTCGTGCTGCTCGTCCTGACCCTCGCGGTCAGCCTCGCGGGCCTGTACGTCAATCCCCGCATCGTCGAGGCGAACCTGTTCCGCCCGGCACGGCTCGGCCGCGGCCGCGACTGGCATACGGCGGTGACGAGCGGCTTCATCCACGGCGACGTACCCCACCTCGCCTTCAACATGATCACGTTCTTCTTCTTCGCCTTCCCGCTGGAGCGGCACATCGGCACGCTGCCCTTCGTGATCCTCTACCTGATCGGCCTGCTGGCGAGCCATGCCGGCACCTTCGCGAAACACCGGAACAACCCCGCCTATGCCTCGCTGGGCGCCTCGGGCGCCATCTCCGCGGTACTGTTCGCCTTCATCGTATATTTCCCGACCTACTCGATCTTCATCCTGCCGCTGCCGGTACCCATACCCGCGCCGCTGTTCGCGCTGGCCTACGTGGCCTACAGCTGGTATTCCGCACGGCAGGCCAGGGGGCGCATCAACCACGACGCCCACCTCTGGGGCGCGTTATCGGGACTGGTGTTCGTGGCGGTGACCGACCCGGGCGCCTGGCAGCGACTGTTCGGTGCGCTGGGCTGAGCCGCGCCGGCTGTTCCGGTTGCTCCGGTTATTCCAGGAAGCGTTCGCGCAGCAGGCCCACGTCGGCCGCATCGAGGCCCAGCGCCTCGCGCAGGAAAGACTCCGTGCCGCCGTGGCGGCGGTCGATCTCCTCGAACGCCGCGGTCAGATAGTCCTCGTGGACCGAGCAGAACGGTACCACGGCCTCTTCGTCCCAGGCGCCTCGAAGCGACTCCTCGATGCTGTCGCGGATATGCCCGAGGATCTCGTCGGGCGGGTAGAACGCGGCGGACAGGAGGTAGTCCTCGACGATCCGCTCCCGGGGCACGTCCAGCGCGCTCAGCAGCAGCGCGGAAGCGATACCCGTGCGGTCCTTGCCCACCATGCAGTGAATGACCACCGCGTGGCGGTCGACCGTGGCCAGCAGCTTCAGCAGGCGGCCGAAGCGCCCGGTGAATACGGTGACGTAGCTGCGGTAGGCCTGCACCATCATGTCGTGGGTGGACTCACGGCTGGCCGTGCCCGCCGCCAGGCGCTGGCGGTAGCTCCGGGTGCTGCCCACGTCGATGTCGAAATGATGGCTGCGCACGCCCGGCGGAACCCGGTTGGCATACGCCTCTGATTCGCTCTCGCGGCGCAGGTCGAACACCTCGCCGATCCTCAGCGCGGCGAAGCGTTCCCGGTCCGCCGGCGTCAGCCAGCCGAGGTGGCTGCTGCGGAAGGCCCGCCCCCAGGCGACGCGGCGCCCGTCCGCGGTGGCATAGCCGCCGAGGTCACGGAAATTCGGGGCCCGCTCGAACGGGATCAGACGGAGCGGTTCTTTCGGCGAGGAGGCGGTTTCGGTCATCGGTCCCGTTATCGCTGCGGCAAACCGCTATTCTGCCATGCCCGCCGCACTCTGCACGCCGGGCCCGGCGCAAAAAAAGAGGCGGTGCCGCAAGCCGGCACCGCCTCGGTCATCTGCGGGTGACGGCCGCTGCGGCCGCCGCCCTCCGCTCAGGTCAGATCGACGATCTTGGCACCATTGGCGGCACGTCCGACCGCCTTGATGCCGTTGTCGCGGCTCGCCTCCGACTCGTAGTTCTGGCTCGTGCCGATGGTCTGGTGGTTTTTCGCCTTCATGTTGAAGCGGAACTTGCCCGTCGGCGTCGTGCTCTTGACGAAACAACTGCCGTCGGCACAGTTCTTCTGCACCGACTCGGCCCCGTTCATAGCGCTTGCCTTCGACTTGTAGCCCTCGCTTGCAAGGATATTCTCGCCGTTGCTCGCCAGCAGACGGAAACGGTATTCGCCCTTCTTGTCCTTGTAGATCTCGAATTTGCCAGCCATGGTCCGTTGTTCTCCCGTGTTGGTTGACCGTACGGGCGAATATACATCAAAACGGAGTCCGTCAGGTTTCGGGCGGCTCAGCCTGCCTGCCGGTGCACGGCGGTCTCCCCGGCCACGGGTTCGCCGCCCTCGCAGTAGCGCCGGGACCATTCGATGGCGGAACGGCAGAAGGGGCTGCCGGCCACGTCGATCTCGAACACGGGCGCATACTGGCGCAGCTTGTCCGCGCCGGCGGCGACCAGCCGGCCGGCGAAGCCGGGGGTGACGTCCACGCTGGGCTCGAAACGCTGGACCAGGCGGGCGAGGGCCTCGTCCTGGGCGGCGTGGTCGTCCATGCCGGCCACGTCGCAGAGTTCCTCGGCGAAGATGGCGATGTCGCGGAGCCGCTCCGCCTCCGAGGCGGGCGCCTCCGGGTCGTCATTGGGCAGGCCGCGGATCACGTCGATGATGGTGTCCGGCAGCTTCCAGACCCGGGCCACGGCGGCGCCGAGGTCCTCGTAGCTCACGCCCAGCACGCCACGGGAGGCGGCCAGCTTGGACAGCCCGCGGGTCACCATCAGCCGGCGAATCTCCCCATGTTCCTCCGGGAAGTAGTAGATGACCAGGTTCTCGCCGAGGTTGCGGAACAGCCCGTAGATGAAGGCCTCCTCCGCGCCGGCCAGATTGCGGCGCCGGGCCAGGTGGCGGGCGATGAGACCGCACATGAAGGAGCGGGTGGTGGCGTCCTTCAGCTCCGGGCTGCCCTGCAGGCGCCCGAAGAAGGTGAGGCTGTTCGCGATCATGCGCACCTTCTCGAAGCCGAGGATCATCACCGCGTGGGAGATGCTGGTGACCTCGTTGGCGATGTGGCCGTAGAAGGCGGAGTTGACCAGCTTCAACAGCTTGCTGGTGAGCGCGTAGTCCCGCAGGATCACGTTGGCGAGCTTCTCGGCGGGTGCGTCGCTGCCGCTCGCGGTGAGCCGGTTGATGTCCACCAGCGTGCGCGAGATGGTCGGAAAGTCCTGCTTGCGCTGCATGCGCCGGAGCAGGAATTCGACGGTGCTGTGGGACTGCGACCGGGCCTGCTCGGCGAGGCCGGATTCCTGCAGGAACAGCCGGAACGCATCCCGCATAGCCCCGGCATCCCTGTAGCGGGCGGCGGGGTCCTTCTCCAGCGCGCCCTTCAGGAAGGCGGCAAAGCGCTCGCCGGCCGGCCAGCCCTGCAGCGGCGTCATGTCTACCGCTTTCTCGCACAGGTGATGGATGATGGCCGGGGCGGACTCTCCCTGCATGGCCGGCCGGCCGGCGACCAGTTCATAGAAGGTACTGCCCAGGGCGAAGACGTCGGTGGCCGGGCCGAGTTCGCCGCCCCGGAAGTGCTCCGGCGCCATGTAGCGCAGGGTGCCGGTGGCCGTGTCCTTGTTGCGCGTCACGCGCCCCACCAGCTGGGACAGGCCGAAGTCCATGATGCGGGGGCGCTCGTCCTTGTCCAGCAGCACGTTGCGCGGGTTCAGGTCGAGGTGGATCACGTCCTCCTCGTGGGCCGCGGCCATGCCGTCCAGGATGGGGCCGATCAGGGCACACACCCGTTCCAGCGGCAGCGCGCCGTGCTGGCTCAGGATGTGGCGCAGGGTCTTGCCCTGGACGTATTCGAATACCAGATAGGGCAGCCCCTTGAACTCGCCGGCGTCGTAGATGAATACGATGTTGGGGTGACGCAGCCGGCTGGCGATGCGCCCCTCCAGGGGCGTGCGACCGTCCTCGTCCAGGGCGGTCAGCTCCGGGTTGCTCGCGTTCAGCAGCTTGACGGCGACGAGACGCTCCAGCGACGGGTCGCGTGCCAGATAGACCGATCCCTGTGCGCCGCGGCCCAGGCGCTGCTGCACCTCGAATCGGCCGATACGTTGTTGTTGCTGTTCTTCCATGCTGCCCCGGCTGCCGGTCCCGGCGGATGTTCCCGCGGACCCCCGCCCTCATCACCTGGTAACGAATCTTAGCGGCCGCTCAGTTCGTAACCTGAGAAGTGGTTCGCGAAACCGTGACCGGGTTCGCGAAACCGGCTGCGCCCGCTTCTGTGCCGCGGGTCACACCGCCGCACCGCCCGATTATGTAGGGTTGCGCCATCCACGCGACCGGGAGAACGGCCCGATGCCGACATCCACAGACGCCAGCGGCGAGACGACGCGCCTGCAGCTGATCCATTCGCTGCGGATGCTGGATGCGCCCGGGGACGAACGTTTCGACCGCGTAACCCGTCTGGCGAAACGGCTGTTCGGCACGCCGGTGGCAAGCGTACGCCTCGAGGGCAGCGATACCGCGGTGGACGGGGCGCAGCGGGCGCCGGACCCGGCTGCGGCGCTGGCCGCCGAGGACGTCTTCGTGGTCCACGACACGGCAGCGGACCCCCGCTACGCCGGCCACCCCCTGCTCGCCGACGGCAACGGCATCCGCTTCTATGCCGGCTATCCCCTCTCCGCGCCGGGCGGCTCGCGCGTGGGCACCTTCTTCACCGCGGACATGGTGCCGCGGCTGTTCTCGGTGGAGGACATGGAGATGCTGTGCGAGCTGGGCGAGATGGTGGAGGCCGAACTCGAGAACATGACCCTGGCCGTCACCGACGAACTCACCCGGCTCGCCAACCGGCGCGGCTTCCTGCGCACGACCGAGCGGCTGTTGCGATTGTGCGCCAATCACGGCCGCCCGGCGGCGCTGCTCGTCCTCGACCTGGACGGGCTGAAGGAGATCAACGACCGGTGGGGCCACGAGGAAGGCGACCGGGCGCTGCACAGCTTCGCGCGGCTGCTGCTGAAGTCGTTCCGCAACTCCGACGTGGTCGCACGCCTCGGCGGCGACGAGTTCTGCGTGTTCGCAGCCGACATCGCCGCCGCCGACCTGGCCGCGCCGCTCGAGCGGCTCGCCAACCGGGTCACGGCCTGGAACTCGGAATGCGACCGGCCCTGGCGGCTGGCCTACAGCGTCGGCCGCGTGCTGTTCGAGCCGGACCGGCACCCGGACGTGGACACGATGCTGCGTGAGGCCGACGCGCTCATGTATGCGCAGAAGCGGAGCAAGCGTTCGGGCGCGGGGTGAGTCGGCTCAGTCCCTGCCCTGCTCCCGCTGGGTGCGGCCGAAGAACGCCTCCCGGGTCTCCTCGCTGGGGTTGCCGATGATCTCCTCGTCGGCCAGCAGCGTCATGCCCCGGCGCACGGCGTCGCGTTCGCCCATGGCCTCGAACCAGCGTTGCACGGCGGGGAAGTCTTCGATGTCGATCTCGTGCAGCCAGCGCACGTCGATCCAGGGATACACGGCCATGTCGGCGATGGAGTAGTCGTCGGCGAGCCAGGCGCGGTCTTCGAGCCGCCGGTCCAGCACTGCGTACAGGCGCAGCGTCTCGTTGCGGTAACGCTCGATGGCGTAGGGGATGCGCTCCGGTGCATAGCCGAGAAAGTGTCCGCACTGGCCGAACATCGGGCCCACGCTCGCCACCTGAAAGTTCAGCCACTCGAGCACGCGGTAGCGGGCCGCCGTCTCCCTCGGCAGGAAACGACCGCTGCGCTCGGCGAGATACTGCAGGATGGCGCCCGACTCGAACAGCGAAAAGGCGCCGCCGGGACCGTCGCGGTCGACGATGGCCGGGATCTTGTTGTTAGGGCTTATGGCGAGGAACTCCGGCTCGAACTGCTCGCCCTTGAGGATGTTCACGGGTCGCAACTCATAGGCCAGCCCGCACTCCTCCAGCATGATGGCCACCTTCTTGCCGTTCGGCGTGGGCCAGTAATAGAACTCGATCACCGGCGTGCCTCCCGCGCCGCCAGCACCGCCTGCACGGCCGCCCGGTGCTGCTCCGGTGACGTGTCGCCGTCGTAGGGGCGGCGGTAGTGTCGGGCGACCGACGGGCGCTCGCAGGCCTGCGCGAACCAACCGGCCAGCGCCGGCCAGCGACGGCGCCAGTCGACGCAGGGATTGCCGGGTATGTCGTCGCGCCCGCTCGCCCAGCCGTCGATGTAGCTGACGCCCTGCAGGATGCCGACATGCCCGATGTCGAAAGGGCCGCAGCCGGGCGCCTCCCGTTCGAGCAGGTCGAGGGAACGGGTCACCTTTGGCCACAGCCAGTCGAACAGGTCGCCGCGCCGCTCGGCCGGATCGCGCCAGCATTCCATGCTCATCTGCACGGCGTACTCGAACAGGGCGTCGCCCAGGGACAGCCGGCGCAGGGCGTCGAATCGCGCGAGGCCGCCGGGCGGACACAGCGGCCGGCCGGTGGACAGGCTGTCGAGATACTCCACCACCACCTGACTCTGATACAGCACGGTGCCGTCGTCCAGCGCGAGAAACGGCACCTTGCCGAGGGGGGTGAGCGGCGTCGTATCGTACTGGCCCGCCACCCACTCTCCTTTCAGGTTGCGGAAGGGGAAGGACGCCACGGTGGTGATCTCGCCGACCAGGCCCGCCTCCTCCGCGACCACGAGCACCTTGTGGGCAAAGTCATGGAACGGCGAGTAGAACAGCCTCATGCCGGTTCGTGCTCGAACAGCACGCCGACGCCACCGGCCCGGTCCGGCGGCACGGCGAGGCCCTCGGGCACGCGCACGCAGGGCACGCCGTTCGCCTCCAGCGCGGCGGCAGCGGCGCCAATATCGCGCACGAATACGCCGATGCCGGCGAACGGCGGACAGTCGGCGGCGGCCGGTCCGAACAGCGCGGCCATGGCCGATGCCGGCCTGGCCTCCAGCGCCACGCCCTCGTCGGCGGCGAGACGAATGTAACCTTCCGGCAGTCGCTCGCCGGTGTACAGCAGCCGGCTGATGCCGGCGGCGGTGTTCGGATGGCGCGCCACCTCCGGCTGGAACACGATCTCCCGGGTCTCGTGCGTCGCGCAGGCCATCAGCACCTGCGGGCAGGCTTCCGCCGCCACGGGGAACCAGCGGAACCGCGCGGTGCCGCCTTCACCGTAGTGGATGTCGCGGGCAGCGGCGCTGACCGGCCCCGGCGCGAGGCCACGGGCATCCAGTGTGGCATGCGCAGCGTCGATGTCGGCGGCCGCCAGGATGATAAGCCGCAGCCCGCCGCCCGCGTCCAGGAAACGGGCGAGATGGTGGCCGGGCGTCGGCCGTTCGACCGCGGTGAGTTCGATGTAGTCGTCGGCGAACATCACGTGGGCACTGTACTGCCCGAGGCCACGGGGCTCGCCGTCGTCGCCGATGCCGACCAGTTCCTCCGGCCCCACCACCCTGAAGCCGAGCGACTCCCAGTCCTGCTTCAGCGCCGCGATCCCGTCGGCGAGGACTCCCACGTGATCCACCGGCAGCCGGCAGCAGGTCGTCATGTCGCCGCAGCCTCTGGCCGCTCGGACAGCTCGGCAATGGTGCGCCGGAACGGCTTCTGCGCCAGCGTCAGCAACACGATGGACAGTACGCCGCCCACCAGCGCGATGGTAGCAATGGACCAGTGCAGCATCATGTCGTCGCGGAAGACGAAATCCGTCACCAGCGCCGTGGCGGTGCCGCCGAAGCCGATGCCGGTGAGGTTCACCACGAACAGGTAGACCGCCGACATCTGGGCACGCATGGCGGGCGGAGTCATGAGCTGGAGACCGGCCGCCGCCGGGCCGAACGGGAAGCTGGAGAAGAACAGGACGGGGGCGAACAGGAGCAGGGACAGCCGCGGGTCGGGCACCAGCGTGGCGGTGACCGCTACCGGGGTCAGGCAGATGGCGCCGGTGAGCGCCGCCTTCACGGGGGCGTCCGTATGCCCCCGCGCCGAGAGCCAGTCCGAGAACAGACCGCCGCAGATGATGCCGGCCCCGCCGAAGAAGACGGTGAGCAGGCCGAGCTGTGGCCCGATGACGCCCCGTTCCACGCCGTGGATACGGATGAAGTACTCCGCCGCCCAGGCCATGATGCCGTTGAACATCAGGGTGATCATGGCGAAGCCCACGAAATGCAGCGCATACACCCGACGGTTGCGCACGGCGTAGCCGATAACCTCCGATATCGGCATCGATCCGACGAGGTCTCCCCGGCCCCGGCGCTCCGGCTCACGCAGTGTCAGCATGAACAGCGCCACCAGCAGGCCGGGCGCGCCCACAATGATGAACGTGGCCTGCCAGGCCGCCAGGTGCCCGACCACCGGCAGGGTGAGGCCTCCCATTGCCTCGATAGTTGCAATCAGCACGCCGCCGATGATGAACGACAGGCCGATACCCACGAACACGCCGCTCGAATAGATGCCGATGGCCCGCCCGAGCTTCTCCTTGGGGAACAGGTCCGCCAGCATGGAATAGGCAGCGGGAGAGAGCGCCGCCTCGCCCACGCCGACGGCCACCCGCGCGGCGAACAGCTGCCAGAACGAGCGCACCAGCCCGCAGCACACCGTCGCCAGACTCCAGAATGCGACGCCCAACGCGATGATATTGCGCCGGTTCATCCGGTCCGCCAGACGGCCGATGGGTATGCCGAGCAACGTATAGAAAAGCGCGAAGGCCAGCCCGTGCAACAGGCTGAAGGCCGAGTCGCTGATGCCGAGGTCCGCACGGATCGGGCCGACCATCAGGGAGAGAATCTGACGGTCGATGTAGGAGAACGTGTAGGCCACCGTCAGGATGCCCACGGCATACCAGGCCATGGGCGGTGCCTCGGGAGTGCCGCCCTGGCGGACGCGGGTCTCCGTTTCGGCCTCCGTATCGGTCATGGGCATCCCCCGTCGTTCGGGGCGCCGCGCCGCCGGCGCTCAGGCCGGCGGCGCGGGCTCCGTCATGCCGCTCAGAATCTGAGTGTGGCTTCCACGCCCCACGAGCGTCCCGGCGCCGGGTAACCGAGGCCTGCGCCGATGTTGAAGCGATCCGCCGGATTGCCCTCGCTCAAGGAGGTGAAGCGCACCGTATTCTGGAAGTACTCCTCGTCGGTGAGGTTCTTGCCGTAGGCGGCCAGCTCCCAACTGCCGTCGGCCGAGACCCAGGCGACGCGGCCGTCCACCAGCGTGGTGGCGTCCTGGCCGATAAGCGGGTCGTTGAACTGGGTGTGGAACAGCTCGCTCTGGTAGCTCACCTGGCCGAAGATGCGCACCTCGGCGCCACTGCGAAGCCCGACGGTGTAGGTGCCGTTCACGTTGCCCTTCCACTCCGGCGCGTTCTGCAGGTTGTTGCCGGAGACGTCCACCACCCGGGTCTCGCCGGGCCCGGCGCCCATGCAGGGTCCGGCCAGCTCGGCCGGCGTGGCGTCTGCAGGGCAGCGGCCGAAGGCCGAGAGGAATTCCTCGAACTCGGTGTTGAGGTAGCCGATGCTCGCGTTCAGCACCAGGGCCGGTACGGGATTGGCCGAGAGCTCGAGCTCCGCGCCCCAGACCGTGGCGTCGGCGGCGTTCGTGGTCACCGTCAGGCCGTCCTGGAAGGTGGAGACCTGCAGGTCCGTGTAGTCGTAGTAGAACAACGAACCGTTCAGCCGCAGCCGGCCGTCGGCGCTGTCCGACTTGAAGCCGGTCTCGAAGGCCCAGATCTCCTCCGGCTCGAAGGCGGGTGTCGCGTCGAAGGCGTTCCAGCCGCCGGACTTGAAGCCCTTCGTGACGGAGCCGTAGAGCATCAGAGCGTCCCGGGGCCGGTACTCCAGCACGAAGCGCGGGGAGACGTCCTCCCAGCTCTCCGTGGAGTCGCGGGTGGTGAAGACGGTCACCGGATTCGGGCTCGCCAGCCCCGAGTTGTCGCCGAAGATGGCGCCCACGCTGGTGAAGTCCGTCTTCTCCTCGTCGGAGTAGCGCAGGCCGAAGGTACCCGTCCAGCGCTCCGAGAAGTCGTAGCTCACCTCGCCGAACAGGGCCCTCGCCCGCGTCTCGTCCTCGTTGGGGATGATGAAACTCACCACGCCGAAGGACGGATGGGTGGCACGGCCCAGGCCGAGTGCGCCGCTCTTGTCCTCGTCGAGGAAGTAGCCGCCGACAAGCCACTGCACCGGGCCCTCGCCGGTGGAGGACAGCCGGACCTCCTGGGACAGCTGATCCGACTCGTACTGGAAGTAGGAGCGGGTGACCTCGATTTCGGTGCCGTCCGTGTTGAAGAAAAAGTCGCTCTCGTAGTCACGCCAGCCGGTCACCGAGGTCAGCATCATGGTCTCGCCGACCGGAATGTTCAGCGTGGCGGTGAGACCTGCGGTATCCCAGTCGTGGAAGGTCGGCAGGTTGTTGCGGGTCTCGTCGAAGGCCTGGGGCAGTGCACCGTTCACCACGGCGAACGACAGATCGTCCAGGGGCTTCGAGGAACGGTTACCGCTGGAGAAGTCGCTGTAGTCGGCGATCAGCGTGAAGTCGGCACCATCCTCGCCCTCGTACTGCAGGATGGCCCGCGTGGCGATCAGGTCCTGATCGTCGATCACCTCGGCGCCGCCGGGCTCCAGGTCGTCGGTGAAGCCGTCGTCCTTCAGGTAGCGGGCGGCGATGCGGCCCTGCCAGTTCTGGCCCAGCGGCCCGCTGAGCGCGCCCTGCAGCTCGCGCCGGTCCCACTCGCCGTAGCCCGCCGTGACGTAGCCCTCCGTCTCCGGCGTCGGCATGCGGGAGACGATGTTGATGGCGCCGCCGGTGGCATTGCGCCCGTACAGAGTGCCCTGGGGGCCTTTCAGTATCTCGATACGGTCCACGTCCAGGAACTGGGTAAGGCCCATCTGCGGCCGGCCCAGGTAGACCCCGTCCTGGTGCAGCGCCACGCTCGGGTCGATGGTGACGCCGAACGCATCGGTACCGATGCCGCGGATGTAGATCTGCGCCTCGCCGCCGGCCCGGCTGAACGACATGCCCGGCGTCTGCACGTACAGGTCCATCACGTCGTCGATATTGAGCTCCTGCAGCCGGTCGCCGGTGATGGCGGCGATGGAGATGGGCACCTCCTGCAGGCTGGCCTCCCGCTTCTCCGCCGTGACGACGATCTCCTCCAGCGCAGGCTCCTGGGCCGGGGCCGCGCCTGCCGCGGCGAGCAGCAGCGCCGCCAGCGTTATCGGTCTCGTTTGCATGTTCTCTCTCCTGGCTCGTCTGTTCCGCTCCGGCGCGCCGGCTCATGGCCGCGCCGGATGCCGCCTCCGCCCGGGTCACTCCACGGAGCGGAGCCTCTCCGTCGCTTCCCTGTCCACACCGCGGCCGTCGTCCGTCAGAACGACGCCGTAGTCACGGCGGGCCTCCGCCGCCGTGATCAATCCGTCCAGCACGTCATCCAGCACCGCCCCGGGGTCCCGCAGATGCGGATCGCCATAGCCCGCGCCGCACACCAGCCGGATCTCCAGCCGGTCGCCGGCGCGCAGCTGCCGGTTCGAGACCTTGGCGGGCAGGGAGGCGGCTTCCGGCGTGTCCGGATTCAGGACGGCCTCCCCCGCCCGGCCGTCTGCGCCGCCGAACAGTCCGCGCGGCGGGTCGATGCTGCGGTGGTCCCCGGTGGAACTGATGCCCGTGTCGGCGAGGAAACGCCAGCGTTTCACCGCGCCGAGCCCGCCGCGCCAGCGCCCCGCAGCCGGCGCCTCGTCCCGCAACTCGTAGCGCTCGCACAGGAGCGGCGCGCCGAGTTCCATCTCCTCCACCGGGTTGTTGCGCGTATTTGCCATCAGCGCATCGATGGCGTCCAGACCGTCGGCCCCGTGCCGGCCGCCGTAGGATCCCTCGTTCACCTCGATGATCACCCAGTAGTCGTCCGCACTCTCGCCCGCGCGCTTGCCGCCGCGCCCGCTGTAGGCGAAGCAGGAGACGTTGGCGGAATTGCCGGCGGTGACGGCCTCCGGCATCACCTCGGCCAGGCACTGCATCACCTGGTCGGGAATGCGGTTGATCTGGGTGAAGCGCGCCTCACAGCCGTGGGGGAACTCCGGGTTGAAGATGGTGCCCGCCGGCGCGATGACGTGCACCGGCCGGAACACGCCATCGTTCTGGGGTATCTGTCCGCCCGGCTTCGCCTCGTCCAGCAACAGGGCGCGTACGGCGAAATTCGCCGTCGGCAGCACGCTGCCCTCGAAGGGGCAGTTGAAGCCGGTCTCCACCTGCTCGTTGGAGCCGGTGAGGTCCACGTAGATGTCGCTGCCGTCGACCAGTACCCGCGTGGCCACACGCAGCGGCTCGCCGAAGTGCTTGCCGTCGTCCTCCAGCCAGCCGACCGGCGCCTCGTACAGGCCGTCCGGCAGCGCTTCGATGCGCCGGCGCATGAGCGTCTCGGCGTAGTCCATCCACTCCTCGGCGGCGCTCATCACCGTATCGATGCCGTAACGCTCCGTCAGTTCGCCGAAACGCCTAGCCCCGAGGCGGCAGCAGGCGATCATGGCCTCGAGGTCGCCGGTATTGGCCTCCGGCGTGCGCACGTTGTCCATGATCAGCGACCACAGCGCACCGTTGCGCTCGCCGCCCTCGTAGACCTTCGCGGCGTCGATCACCTGGCCTTCGGCCCAGAAGTCCGGCACGTCGACGGAGAAGCCCGGTGTAGCCGCACCGATGTCCACCATGTGGCCCGTGCAGCCGGCGAAACCGATATGCCGCTCTCCGGCGAAGATGGGCACGAGCACACCGTAGTCCGGAGCATGGGAAGCGCCGTGATAGGGATGGTTGTGCAGGATGACGTCGCCGGGCACGTAACGGCCGCGGTGCTTGCGGTCGATGCCGCGCACGTAAGCAGGCAGCGAGCCGCAGTGCATTGGCGTCGAGTCGCTCTCGCAGATCTGGCGGCCGTGGAAGTCCAGGATGCCGGCCCCGATGTCCCGGGACTCGCGCATGATGGAGGAATACGCCATGCGGTAGAGGAGCTCGGCCATCTCCGTCGCCACGGCGTGCAGTGCGCCGCCGACCACCTGCAAAGTGACCGGGTCGACACTCACCCGCTCCCAGCGGCGCTCCGCGCCGGCACCGATGCCGGTGGAGCGCGCCGCGGCCCTGTCCACGACCACGGCATCGAAGTTGCGTACGCCTTCAGCCATGAGCCTGCACCGTGAAACTGACGATCAGGTTGCCGTAGCGGTCCACCTCGGCTGCGGTACCCGGCGGCAGCACGGTGGTGGTATCGGCCTGCTCGATAACCGCCGGTCCCGCAATGCGGTTACCGGCCTTCAGTGCGGAGCGCGCGTAGAACGGCGTCTCGTGGCTGACCGCCTCGTTCGCATGCAGGAAGCGCACTGGCCTCGCCTCGAGCAGCGCCCCTGCGTCCGGCCGTTCGCCGCCGGCCGGAAGTTCCGGCGTTACCGGCGGCGGCACGCGGCCGCTGGCCGCGAGTCCGACGTTGACGATCATCACCGGCTTATCGTCGAAACGCCGCAGGTACGCCTGCTCGTGGGCGCGGTGGAAGCCCTCGATCGCCGCCGCCACCCAGTCACCGTCCACCGGCGGCGCCGGCACCTCCACGGGAAGCTCATACCCCTGCCCCACGTAGCGACATTCGGCGAGCCAGCGCATTGCGATCTCGTTCTCGTCGAATCCGGCACGGCGCAGCTGCGCCGATGCCTGCTCCGCCAGACCCCGGTAGGCGGACTCGATACGGCCGTGGTCCGGCTCCTGCAGCGAGACCCACAGGGTGGCACGGTATTCGTAGCGGGTATCCGTCGCCAGCAGACCGGCGGCGGCGCCCACACCCGGGCGCGTCGGCACGATCACGCGCGGGATCGACAGCTGAGCCGCCGCCTCGCAGGCGAACGCCGCTCCGGCACCGCCGTAGGGCACCAGCGCAAAATCCCGCGGATCGTAACCCTTCGTTACGCTGTTGATGCGGATGGCCTCCACCATGTTGTTGACGGCGATACGGTAGATACCCGCGGCCGCCTCGTGGAGCCCCAGTCCGAGCGGACCGGCGATGCGGCTGCGCACCGCCTCCGCCGCCGCCCCGACGTCGATGGAGAGTCCCGAGGCCGCGAGCGCCTCCTCGCGGAACCAGCCGAGCACCACCATGGCATCGGTGACCGTCGGCTCACTGCCGCCGCACCCGTAGCAGGCAGGTCCGGGCACGGCGCCGGCGCTGCGGGGCCCGACGCGGAACATCCCGCCCTCATCCCGCCAGGCAATGGAGCCGCCGCCTGCACCGATGGTGTCGATGTCGACCATTGGGATCATGGCGTCGTAACCGCCCACCCGGGTGTCGAGCAGATGCTTCATGCGCAGTGCACCGGCCGGCGCAACACCGATGTCCGCCGAGGTGCCGCCCACGTCCAGGGTGATCACGCTGGGATTGCCGGTCTGCTCGCCCACCCGGATGCCGGCGATGAGCGCACCGACGGGACCGGACAGCAGCAGGGAGACCGGCCTTTCGCGGGCCTCGGCGGAGGGCACGAGGCCGCCGGCGGAGGTCATCAGGTTGAGGTCGCCGCGCACATTCATCGCTGCGAGCTCGCCGGCGAGGCGGTCCAGGTAACGGGCCGTGCGCGGACCGACGTAGGCGTTCAGTGCCGTCGTCGAGAACCGCTCGTACTCGCGGTACAGGGGCGTGACCGCATGACTGAGCGACACGTAGAGGCCGGGCGCCTCCTGCTCGACGATGTCACGGATACGCTTTTCGTGCGCGGGATTCAGGAACGACATGAGACAGCAGACCGCGATAGCGTCGACGCCATCGGCGGCCAGCCGGCGGGCGGCCTCGCGGACCTCCCCGTCGTCCAGGGCCACGGCCACCTCGCCGTCGGGCGCGGTGATGCGTTCGCTCACCGGCAGCCGGTGGCGGCGGCGGACCAGGGGCGAGCTCTGGCGCGGCACCTCCTGCCCGTGGGAGAAGTTGAAAGGCCGGTCCTTGCGGCCGATGTGCAGCACGTCGCGGAAGCCCCGGGTGGTGATCATGCCTACCCGGGCGCCGTTCTTCTCCAGCAGGATGTTGGTGGCCACGGTCGTACCGTGGACCAGGAAATCGAGGTCCTCCGGGCGACGGCCGGCCCGGCGCAGCAACTCGGCGAGGCCTTCCAGGCCCGCCCTGGCCGGATCGTCTGGGGTGGACGGCAGCTTGTGCACCACGACCTCGGCGGACTCGTCGTCCCAGAAGACGAGGTCCGTGAAGGTGCCGCCGATATCGAGACCCGCCCGTTGCATGGGGCTCTCCGCATCCCGCTACAGCGCAATTGGTATACCAAACTGCCAGATTACGCAAGAAATGCCGAGCATTGCCGGGCGGGTACGGCCAGGTTGTATACCAGATGGGCAGTCAATCGCCGTCGATACTCGCCAGCATCACGGTGCGCCCCGCCAAGATGTGGTAGCGCATGGCGGACTCGGCCATTTCGCCGTCCCCCTCGCGGATCGCGTCGACCAATGTCCGGTGCTGGTCGAAACTCTGGCGGAGGTGCTCGAGCGTGTAGCGGTTGAAAGCCTGCACCAGCACGGGCACTCCCACCACCTGCTGCAGCGCGGCAGACAGCCGGCGACTGTCCGCCATGGCCACGATACGGCCGTGCAGCTCGCCGTCGAGATGCATGTACTCGGCGCGGCAGCGCTCATCCGCCCGCTCCAGGACCCGGCCCATGTCGTCGATGATGCTCCCGAGCTCCGCAACGCCCTCGGCGGTGGCCTTCTGCGCTGCCATTTTCGCCGCGAAGCTCTCGATCACCGCGCCTAGCGCGAAGATCTCCTCGGCCTCGCCCGTATCGATGTGGCTGACCACCCCGCCGCGCCGGGGCTCGATCTGCACGAGCCCCTCGGACTCCAGCCGCCGCAGGGCCTCGCGCACCGGCGTGCGGCTCACCTCCAGGTCCTGGCACAGCTGGCGCTCCTTCAGCCGCGAACCCGGCGGATAATCTCCGGTAAAGATTCGATCCCGCAGCATGCGGTAGGCCTTCTCGGACGCGACGCTCACTCCCTGGCTCCTCCTCTTCCGGCGCCCCGTTGCCCGATTCTTCCGGCGCCCCGTTGCCCGATTCTTCCGGCGCCCCGTTGCCCGATCTGCCGGATGCGCGTTCACTCGACCCGCACCGTCCTTGCGGTCACGCCCTTCCTGCAGGACCGGTAAAGCTGGTATACCAAACGGCCCGTCGGCCGGCAATCAGCCGGCGGCGGCCGGTGGCCCGAACGGAGAGTGACACATGGCGACAGTGGTCGATTCCATCATCGGATTCCTGCAGGGCGAGGCGCTGCGCGCGCCTCCGCCGGCCGCGCTGGCCACCGCGGCCAACGGATTCACCGACTGCGTAGCCGTCATGCTCGCGGGAGCCCGCGAGCCCGTGACCCTGAACCTGCTGCGCCACGTCCGGGCAACCGGGGGCCGTCCGCGGAGCCGCGTGCTGCTCGGCGGCGACCGCGCCACGGTGGCCCAGGCGGCACTGGTGGGCACCGGCGCCGCCCACGCGCTGGATTTCGACGACTATGCGTACTCCAATCACGTCTCGGCGCTGATGGTGCCGGCAATCCTGGCCGAGGCGGAACGCACGGGCGCCGACGGCGCCGCGATGCTGCGTGCCTACATTGCCGGCTTCGAGACCTGGGGTGCCGTGATGAAGCGGGAGCCGGATCACCTGCATTCCAAGGGCTGGCATCCCACCGGCGTATTCGGCCCTGTCGGCGTCGCGGCCGCCCTCGCTCACCTGCGCGGCCTCGACGGCCGGCAAACGAGGAACGCGCTGGGCCTTGCCGCGGCCGCCGGCGGCGGCGTGATGGACAATTTCGGCACCCAGGCCAAGCCCTATCAGGGGGCCCGGGCGGCCGAGGCCGGCGTGGTTGCCGTTGAACTCGCCCTGGCCGGGCTCGACGCCGGTCCGCACGCCGTCGACGGCGACGGCGGACTGCTCGCGGCGCTCTCGCCGGCGGGGAACGTGGACCTCGAGACGGCGCCGGAGTGGCTCGGCCGCAACTGGCTGTCGGCGAAGGGGGGCCTCAACATCAAGCTCCATCCCACCGTGGGCGCCTCCCAGCGCGCCATCGATGCCGCCGTCCAGCTGCATCGCGACCACGGTGTGGCAGCCGACGACATAGCCGGCGTGGTGGCGCGGGTGAGCGAGAAGCATGCGGCCGTCATGCGCTTCCATCGACCCTCCACGGCGCTGGAGGCCAAGTTCAGCCTGGAATTCGGTGTCGCCGCCGGATTGATCGCCGGCAGGGTCGGCCTTGCAGAACTCCGCGACGACTTCGTGCGCCGGCCGAACGTACGCGCACTCATGGAACGGGTGGCGATCGAGATCGGGCCGGACGATGACCCGGACTATCCGGTGGGCGCGAAAGCCGATTCCGTGGCACTGGACCTCGCCGACGGCACCCGCATCGAGAGCGAACCCGTGCACCGCTTCCGCGGCCATGGCCAGAATCCGGTGAGCCGGGAGGAACTCAGGGCCAAGTTCGACGAGTGCGTCGCACCCATCGCGGGACGGGCGATGGCAGCGCGGCTGTTCGAGGCGCTGCAGGGGCTCGAACGGCTGCCCGGTATCGACGCCCTGCCCCTGGTCGAGTTGGAACCGACCTAGCGTCGCGCGGCGAGCACCTCTTCCACCCGCGCGGCCGTCGCCAGCAGCCGCGCATCGCGGAACCGCCCGGCCACGAGCTGGATGCCCACCGGCAGGCCGTGCGCGCCGGTGAAGCCGGGCAGCGTGGCCGCCGGGACGTGCAGGCCCGTCCACAGCCGGTTGAACACCGCGTCGCCGGTGGACGACAGGCCAGCGGGCGCCTCGCCGGGTACCGCCGGCACCAGCCAGGCGTCGTAGTCTTCCATGGCCCGGTCGAACCGCGGCCGCAGGGCAGCCAGGTAATCCGCCGCCCAGGCGAGTGCGGCGCCGTCGATACCGCGGCTGTTCTCCACCTCGGCGACGAATTCGGCGTGCAGCTGCCGGGGCCAGCGGAGATATTCGGACAGGAAAGCGGTGCGGCCCTCGCCGTGCATGATGACGTCCTGGGCCTCGTTCAGGCGCTCCGCACCCTCCGGTGCGCTCACCTCTCGCACCTCGATGCCCGCCCCGCGCAGGGCGGCGGCGGTCTCCTCGAGGGCCTGCCGGGTGTCCGGTCCGGCCGCCTCCCAGTAGGGCGTGCGCCAGAAACCGATGCGCCCGCGCAGGCCGGTATCGCCCTCGTCGCCGCGGTCGATGCGGAAAGCCCGGGCCACCAGCGCCAGGTCGGCCACGCAGCGCGTCATCCAGCCCACCGTGTCCAGGCTGGGCGCGTAGGGCTTCATGCCCTCGACGGGTACCGTGCCGAAGGTGGGCTTCATGCCGGCGACGCCGCAGAAGGAGGCCGGCCTTATCGTGGAGCCGCCGGTCTGGGTGCCGAGGGCGACCGGCACCATGCCGGCGGCCACGGCGGCGGCGGAACCCGAGGACGAGCCGCCGGGCGTGTGGCCGTGGTCGTGGGGGTTCACCGTCTCGGCCGTGCGGCCGAGGGACGCGAACTCGACGGTCCGGGCCTTGCCCAGTATCACCGCGCCTTCCGCGCGCAACACCGCCACGCAGGCGGCGTCACGGGCGGGCCGGTGTCCACGGTACAGCGGCGAGCCGTATTCCGTCGGCATCTCGGCGGTGTCGATGACGTCCTTCACGGCCACCGGGACGCCGCGCAGCAGGCCGCCGCCGCCGGCATCGATCTCCCGCGCACGCTCCCGTGCGGCGTCCGCGGCCACGTGGGCGAACGCTCGGATCTCCTCCTCCGCCACGTCTATCACCGCCAGACACGCAGCCACGGCTTCCGCCGCGGTGAGTTCCCCGGTCTCGACGGCATGCAGGATGCCGGTGGCGGTGGGCAGGTCGGTCATGGTTTTCGGCGGGCGGCTGAACCGGCCGGGGAGTATACGCCGGCCTGCCCGCGGATAAAAAAGGCCGGCATCGGGAATTCGCGTCGCCGTCCGTACCGCCGAGGCTCGGGTCCTCGCCGAAGTCACGGTCGATGCGGTATGGCACGAAGCGCGGCTCTGCGGACCGGGGACGTCGTACACCATGATGCCGCCAGACCCGCTCGAGCCCGCCTTCACGAGCAGATTGCGATGTACCATAGCGGAGCTATTGTTGGTTATTGTGGGCTGAAGCTCTGGCAACATTAGAGGCGGCGGCTACAGCCGGATTAGCGGTGGGTTGCGGATACATTGAGAATCAGGCCGGCGCGGGCCCGTTGCCCGAGCGCCGCCATTAGGGGGGATACGATGAGAAACGCACTCTCCGGGCGTACGAGCGCGCCCGTCGTCCTGGCGCTCGCCACCATGCTGGCCGCGGCCTGCAGCGCCGACCGGGAGATACCCTACAGCGAGGACGCGGATACGGCCGGCGCGAGCGCGCCGACGGCGGCCACCGCCGAGGCCAACCGCCGGGTCCTCGACGAGAAGCCGTTCGACAACGAAAAGGACTTCGAACGGGCCCGCCGCGGGCTGATCGCCAGCGTGCCGGAGCTGCGCGTGGGGCCGGCCGAGCGACCGGTCTGGGACATGACCGCCTACGAGTTCCTGGAAGAGGCGGAATACGACTCCGTCAACCCCAGCCTCCGGCGCCAGGCCAGGCTGAACAACATCCATGGCCTGTTCGAGGTCACCGACGGCGTCTACCAGCTGCGCGGCTTCGACCTCTCCAACATGACACTCATCGAGGGCGAGACGGGCTGGATCGTGGTGGACCCGCTCACTGCCACCGAGACCGCGGCGGCGGCGATGGCCTTCGCCGACGCCGAACTCGGCGAGCGGCCCATCCGCGCCATCATCTTCACCCACAGCCATGCCGACCATTTCGGCGGCGTGCTCGGCATCACCAGCGCAGAGGAAGTACGGGAACAGGGCATCCGGGTGATCGCGCCGGAGGGCTTCCTGGAAGAGGCCACCAGCGAGAACGTGATCGCCGGCGTCGCCATGGGCCGGCGTGCAGGCTACATGTACGGCCGGCGCCTGCCCCGCAGCCCGCGGGGACACGTGGGCTCGGGCCTCGGCAAGAGCCCGGCCTTCGGCACCATCGCCATCCTGGAGCCCACCGAGATCGTGGACACGACGCCCCAGGAGATGACCATCGACGGCGTGCCGTTCGTGTTCCAGAACGCCCCCCACTCCGAGGCCCCGGCGGAACTCACCTTCTACCTGCCCGAGCAGAAGGCCTGGTGCGGCGCCGAGATCGTCTCGCGCAACATGCACAACATCTACACGCTGCGCGGCGCGAAGGTGCGCGATGCGCTGCTCTGGAGCGGCTACATCGACGAGGCGCTGCAGCTGTTCGGCGATGCCGAGGTATATTTCGGCAGCCACCACTGGCCGGTATGGGGCAACGGCGAGGTGGTGGAATTCCTGGAACAGCAGCGCGACCTGTACAAGTACATCCACGACCAGACCCTGCGCATGGCCAACGAGGGCCTGACACCCAAGGAGATCGCCGAGGAGATCACCCTGCCGGAATCGCTGCAGCAATCCTTCGCCAACATGGGCTACTACGGCACGCTGAAGCACAACGCCAAGGCGGTCTACCAGGCCTATTTCGGCTGGTACGACGGCAATCCGGCCAACCTGGACCCGCTGCCGCCGGTGGCCGCCGGCGAACGCTACGTGGAGTACATGGGCGGCGCCGACGAGGTACTGCGCAAGGCGAGCGCCTCGTTCGACGAGGGCGACTACCGCTGGGTGGCGGAGGTGCTGAACCACCTGGTGATGGCGCAACCGGGCAACCCGGACGCACGCGCCCTGCTCGCCCGCACCTACGACCAGCTCGGCTACCAGGCCGAGTCGGGGCCCTGGCGGGACGTGTATCTCTCGGCCGCCTACGAACTGCGGCACGGCCCGCCCGGGCAGGGCATCTCGCTCGCCAACGCCATCGACCTGCTGCGCCACACGCCCACCGAGCGCTTCCTGGACGCCATGGCCGTGCGCCTGAACGGGCCGAAGGCGGCGGGCGAGGAACTCACCGTCAACCTGGTGTTCACGGACCTGGGCGAGACCTACGTGCTGGTGGTCGGGAACGGCGTGCTGCACCACTATCGCCGCGACGCCGACCCGGAGGCAAACGCCACGCTGAGCCTGACCCGGGACGCCTACCTGGCACTGGCGGCCGGTGCCATCGGCCTGACCGACCTGCTGACCTCCGACGACATCACGCTGGAAGGCAGCAAGCTCGACCTGGTGCGCTTCTTCAGCCTGCTGGAACGGCCCGAGGGCACCTTCGACATCGTGACGCCCTAGTCAACCAGCGAGTCCAGGTAGCGAGCCCAGGTAGCGAGTCCAGCCAGCTACTCCGGGTACCAGCTGCCGTCGGCCCGCGGCTTGATCCAGAGGTAGCTGTACCAGTAGTACACGCCGGCCTCGCCCCGGGCGGGCACGGTACAGTTGAACTTGCTCCGCCCGGGCGAAAGCGGCGCCCGCGCCCGGATCACGGCCTCGTCGCCGCGCCAGTCGATGCGGGCAGGCTCCTGTCCGCTCACGTAGCAGCGCAGGCGTTCACGGTCGTAGGGGCCGGGCGGCAGCTCCAGGCGCAGCGCGGGCGGGCCGGCATCCGCCGCCAGCACGCGGCTGTCCGGTGCCAGTACGCGGACGGGCAGCGGACGGCTGTCGAGCTTGTCCCCGAGGGAGTCCAGATCGGCATAGGCGGTGGCCACCGGGAAGCGGGGCAGATGCCGGCGGTCGGACGAGGGCCCCACCGGCCCGGACTGCTGGCCGAAGGCGACGAAGCCGAGCTCGGCTGCCACCGCCTCCAGCCCCCGGTCGAACTCGCCGTAGGGGTAGGCGAAGTAGCGCAGCGGCGACTCCAGTTCCTCCTGCAGCCGGGACTGGGCATGGCGCAGGTCCGCGGCGACCCGCTCGCGCCACTCCTTCTCCGATTCGGCGGGATCCCGGCGAATCAGATGCCGGTGGGAGCGGCTGTGATTGCCCACGGTAGCGCCGCGGCGCTCGGCGTCGCGGAGCTGCTCCCAGGTCATATAGCCGCCGTAGTTCCCGTCGATGTAGTCGGTGCTCGCGAACACGGTGAACGGCCAGCCCCGCTCCTCCAGCCGCGGCAGCGCCTCGGTGTAGACGGACTCGTAGGCGTCGTCGAAGGTGATGGCGACGGCGTCGGGCGGCAGCGTGCCCTCGCCCCCCTCGCCCGCGAGCGCCTGCACGATCTGCTCCAGCGGCACCACCTCGTAATCAGCCAGGTAATCGAGGTGGTCCTCGAAAGTCCCGGGCGTGACGCTGGTGGAGGGCGGCGTGTCTTCGCTGACGTGGTGGTAGAGCAGGATCACCGCGTGGTCGCCCGGCGCGGCGGGCGCCCCCGCCGGCCCGTCCGCCCGGCAGGCCGTCGCAGCGAGCGTCAGAGCGAGTACGGCGCAGAGCGTGAAAGCGCGGCGGATCATCTCACGCACCGCCCTGCTCCAGCCGGTTGTAACGGATCAGGCCCTTGATCTCCTCGACATAGGCCTGCCCGCGCTCGGAATAGCGGTGCAGCTGCTCGGCCAGCACCAGACCCGAGAGCGGCCTGCCCGCCTGGCGCAGCCGGGCGCGCGTCTGGCGCAACTCCCGGTAGCCGCGATGGGTATTGATATTGCGCAGATAGCTCGCCACCGAAGCCTGCGGGCTGTCGAAGACACGCACCTCGTGGCTGCGCCCCGGCCCCCGCGCACGCGGCACCAGCCCGCAGCCCGGCTCGTAACACCACTGGCCGAACAGGTTGTTGCCCTCGCGCGCGAAGCGCGACGTGCCCCAGCCGGATTCCTTCGCGGCCTGTGCCAGCGCCAGCGAGACCGGCACGACGTCCACCCGCATCAGCAGGCGCTCGATCAGCGCATCGGTCTCGGTTTCCTCCGGATCCAGGCCGTACTCCTCGGCCAGTCCCCGCAGCCAGCGGCGGTCGAACCAGCCGATCTTCTCTTCCGCGGCCAGCGACTGCAGCCGCTCGCGCTGCTCGAGGACGCGCGCGTTTTCTTCGCGGATCAGCGGTCGCATGAACTCGAAGAACCGTTCCTTGCGCTCCGCCCCCGCCTCCCAGTCCCTGAAATCGGGCACCGGCTCGGGGCGCAGCGCCAGCATGGCCACGACGATGACCAGCACGGCCGCCGCGGCGACGACCAGCGCGGTGAGTACGGTACGGTCTTCCCTGCCGCGCCAGCGGGCGCGGAGTTTTTCGGGTAACGACATCGCCACGGATAGTAACATCCGCTATTGCGCGTCCGGCGCCGGCCGCGCCACTCTCGGGTTCGACCCGGGCGAGACGGGGGTTGGCAGACGAGGACCAGGTGAAGACAGACGCCGGCACGGACAGCAGGAAACGCATCGTCGTCGCCGGCGGTGGCGCGGGGGGGCTGGAGCTGGTGCGCCGCCTCGGCGCCCGCTATGGCCGTCACGGCCACGACGTCATCCTGATCGAACGCGAACGCACCCACATCTGGAAGCCGCTGCTGCACGAGGTGGCGGCCGGCTCCCTCGATGCGAACCTGGACGAGCTCGGCTACCTCAGCCACTGCCACCGCTGGGGCTATCGCTATCTCCACGGCAGTCTCGAGTGGATCGATACCGACAACCGCAAGGCGGTGATCGCCCCGCTGCTGGACGACGAGGGCGAGGAGGTGCTGGGCCGCCATTACGTCGACTATGACTATCTCGTCGTCGCCATCGGCTCGGTCTCCAACGACTTCGGCGTGCCCGGCGTCGCCGAGCACTGCATCCCGCTGGAGAACCGCGCCCAGGCGGACCGGTTCCGGCGCAAGCTCTTCAACCGCTGCCTGCGCGTCTCCCGGCGCATGGCCACCGACCCTTCCCGCGACGAATACGTCCGCGTGGCCATCGTGGGCGGCGGCGCCACGGGCGTGGAGCTGGCCGCCGAGCTGTACAACGCGGCCTCGGCGCTGAAGTACTTCGGGCTGGAGGTCTTCGACGAGAACCGGCTGAAGGTCACGCTGCTGGAAGCCGGCCCGCGGATACTGCCTGCTCTGCCCGACCAGCTCGCCGAGGCGGCACGCTCCGAGCTGGAGAATCTCGGCGTCCGCGTCCTCACCGGCATGATGGTCACGGAGGTCACCCGCGACGCGGTCGTGACCGGCGACGGCGAGCAGATCGAATCGGATCTCAAGGTCTGGGCCGCCGGCGTGCGAGGCCCCGACGTACTGAAAGACATCGGCGGACTGGAGACGACGCGAAGCAACCAGCTGCTGGTGAAACCCACGCTCCAGACCACGCGGGACGAGCGCATATTCGCGGTCGGCGACTGCTGCTATTTCAAAGAGCCCGGCGCCGAGCGGCCGATCCCGCCGCGGGCCCAGGCAGCCCATCAGATGGCCTCGACCGTATACGACAACCTCAGACGCCTGATGGAAGACAAGTCGCTGCGCGAATTCGAATACCGCGACCACGGCTCGCTCGTCTCGCTCAGCCGTTTCTCCACCGTCGGCAGCCTGATGGGCAATCTGGTCGGCGGCAACATGGCCGTCGAGGGCCGGCTCGCGAGGATGGTCTACGTCTCGCTCTACCGCATGCATCTGCTGGCGATACACGGCTGGCTCCGCGGCATCGTCTTCATCGTGATGGCCCGGTTCAACAATATCGTCCGGCCGAAGCTGAAACTGCACTGAAGCGCCGGTTGCGCCGGATACACGCCCGGGTCCGCCTGCCGCCATGCGCGCCCCGGCTCACCGGGACGCGAGTGCCGCGGCCGTCTCGCGAATCACCTCGAGGGCCAGGTCCACCTCGCGCCGGTGGCTGCGAACGTTCAGCACGGCCAGCCGCAGCACGTTGCGCCCGTCGAGGCGCGTCGTGGACAGATAGATGCGGCCGTCCGCCTGGATGCGCTCCGCCAGCCGGCGGTTGAACGCGTCGGCATCGCCCTCGTGGGGTACATAGCGAAACACCACGATGGACAAATCCGGCTCCGGCCCCACCTCGAAGCCGGGCAGCTCCGCCATGCGGGCGTGGAAGTAGCGGGCCAGCAGCAGCTTCTCCTCGAGCGCGGCACGGAAGGCGCCCACGCCGGCGAGCTTCAGCGGCAGCCAGAGCCGCAGCGCGCGGAAGTGACGGCTGAGCTCCGGGGAGGCGGCCGCGGGCGAGAGTTCCATGGCCTCGCCGAAGCCGCCGGTGTCCTGCATGTAGCTGGCGGTGAAGGTGTAGGCCTGGCGCAGCTTGTCGCCGTCGCGCACCAGCACCAGCCCGGTGCCGAAGGGCAGGAACAGGCCCTTGTGGGGGTCGAGCACGAGGGAGTCGGCCCGCTCCATGCCGGCCAGCCGGCGTTTGCCCTCGTCCGTGAGCGCGAAGGACGCTCCGTAGGCGCCGTCGACATGCAGCCAGAGGCCCTCGCGCTCCGCCACGTCCGCGATGGCCGGCAGAGGATCCACCGCCCCGGTGTCGGTGGTGCCGGCCGAGGCGACCACCAGCCAGGGCCGCAGCCCGTCGGCGCGGTCCCGGGCGATCTGCTCTGCGAGCGCTGCGACGTCCATGCGGTAGCGCGCGTCCAGCGGGATGCGCCGCTGCACGCACTCGCCGACGCCGGCGATGGCCAGCGCCTTGTCCACGCAGTGATGGGTCTGGGCCGTGAGGTAGACCACCGTGCGTTCGACCTCCCGCGCCCGAATGCCGCAGGACTCCCGTGCCGTCACCATGGCCGACAGGATGGCGATGCTGCCGCCGGAGGTGAGGTCGCCGGCGGCGGAGTCGGGGTAGCCGATGAAATCCGCCACCCAGCGCAGGAGCTGCCGCTCCATCCGCACCGCACCGGGCCCTGCATAGGTCACGCCGGCGTAGGGGTTCGTGACCGCCGCCAGGTAGTCGCCGAGTGCGGCGGCGTGCAGCCCGCTGCCCGGGATGAAGCCGAAGAAGCGGCCCACCGTCTCATTCACGCCGGGTCTCTCGACGCCGCGGGCGTAGGCAGCGAGCGCATGGTCGGCCGGGACCGGTTCCTCGCCGAACGGCTCGTCCAGCACGGCGAGGTCGGCGGGATCGGGCGCCGTGTAGGCCGGCATCGTATCCAGCCGTTCGAGGTAGGATTCCGCGCGCTCGTTCACCGCAGCGAGCAGTACCGTGCGTTCTTCGGCGGTCGGATGAAGGGCGGCTGCGCGGGCCTCCAGCGCCGCGAGCTTGTCCTCGTCGCTGATCATGCGATGGTGCTTTCGCGGCTTCGCGGCCCCGGCACGACCCGCTCCGGCGGGGCGATCCGCGCCTGCGGGTCATCCTCTTCGCCGGACCGGCTTTGCGGATCCGCCAACTCCCGAGCCGGCGACTCCCGCTCCGCCTGTTCCCTCGCCGCCTCCTCCAGCGCCCGCTGCAGCCCTATCAGGGCGAGGAGTGCCAGTGCGGCGAGCAGGGCCAGCGCGATCAGCAATCTGGAATTCATGCTTCGAGTTTACCGTTTGCGCAGGGCGCCGACTGCCCTAGAATCGACCTCACCTACCGTAACCCCGCGAGACGGAACGAGGAATACCATGAAGAACTATCTTGTGCTGCCCGCCGCGCTGCTGCTGGCCGCCTGCGGCCAGCCCGAAGAGGCCGAGGCGCCTGCCACCGAAGCGGCTGCCGAGCCGGAGGCGGCGGCGGAGACTGCATCGCCCGAGCCTGCCGCACAGCCCGAGCCCGAAGGTCTGGCGGAGATACTGGCGGCCCAGCCCGAGGAGGTGCAGGCCCGCTACGAGCATCGCCACCCGCAGGAGACGCTGGAGTTCTTCGGCATCGAACCGGGCATGACCGTGGTCGAGGCGCTGCCCGGCGGCGGCTGGTACACGAAGATCCTGCTGCCCTACCTGGGACCGGACGGCCGGCTGATCGGCGCCGACTACGCGCTGGAGATGTTCCCGCTGTTCGGCTTCTTCAGCGACGAGCAGATCGAGGCGAAGCAAACCTGGGTGGAAGACTGGACCGCCGAGGCGGAGGGGTGGGCCGGCGAGGACGCCGCCGCGGTGTCGGCGTTCGTGCTCGGTTCGCTGCCCGAGGAGATGGCCGGGACGGCGGATGCCATGCTCTTCATCCGTGCCCTGCATAATCTCGCCCGCTTCGAGGACGAGGGCGGCTTCCTCACCGCCGCTCTCGCCGACGCCTACGCCGTGCTGAAGCCCGGTGGCGTCGTGGGCGTGGTCCAGCACGAGGCGCGCCCCGACATGCCCGACGAGTGGGCGGACGGCAGTGCCGGCTATCTCAAGCAGGCCTTCGTGATCAACGCCTTCGAGGAAGCCGGCTTCGAACTGGCCGCGGAGAGCGACATCAACGCGAACCCGGCCGACCAGCCGACCGCCGAAGACGTTGTGTGGCGGCTGCCGCCGACGCTGGCCACCAGCCGGGAGGATCCGGAACTGCGGGAGGAGCTGCAGGCCGTCGGCGAGTCCAACCGCATGACGCTGCTGTTCCGCAAGCC
>CAYRZI010000025.1:0-33390 GCA_964428605.1 uncultured Woeseiaceae bacterium | reverse complement strand
AGGGCACCCTCACCCAGCTGCCCATCCTGACCATGCCCGGCGACGACATCACCCATCCCATCCCGGATCTCACCGGCTACATCACCGAGGGGCAGATCGTGCTCAGCCGCGAGCTCGACCGCCGCGGCGTCTATCCGCCCATCGACGTGCTGGCGAGCCTCTCACGCCTGATGGACGACGGCATCGGCAAGGGCGTCACCCACGCGGATCACCCCGCGCTCGCCCACCAGCTGTTCGCCGCCTACGCGCGCACCGCGAAGATCCGGGTGCTGGCGAGCGTGATGGGCCACGAGGGCCTGACGGAGACCGACCGCCAGTATCTCGACTTCGGCGATGCCTTCGAGCAGAAACTCATCACCCAGGAGGGGCCGCGCCGGCTGGACGAGAGCATGAAGGTGGGCTGGGAGATCCTGCAGGGCCTGCCGCGGGCCGAACTCTCCCGCCTCAGCGAGACCCAGGTCGCCGAGCACCTCGGCGAGCCTGCCGACCGCATGGCGGACGAGGAGGGCGACGGCGACGAGGCCGAACCGGACGACGGCGAGCGCGATGGCTGACCCTCGCCGCCAGCAGTCGGCCAGCCGCGGCCAGTTGCAGGAACTGCGTGACGAACAGAAGGTCGTGCGCGAGGGCTTCGAGTTCCTGGAGCAGAAGCGCATGCTGATCGCCAGCGAGATCATGCGCGAGCTGCGCCGTCACCAGGCCCTGTACGACGAGTTCTCCGCCGCCCACGCCGACGCCGTCGCGGCACTCGGCCGCGCCATCGGCTTTCACGGTCTGGAGGGCGTACAGGTCTATCCGCCGCGGCCGTTCGAGGACGGCGCCATGTCGCTCGACGAGCGCAATTTCCTGGATCTGCGTCTGATCGACGCCCGCACGGAGGGCGAGGCCGTGGACCGGTCCGTGCCTGCCGTGCTGCCGTCCATCGAGGCCGAGCTCTGCGCCGAGGCCTTCCGTCGGCTGATCGACGGCGCGGCGAGGATGGCGGCCATCGCCACCAACATCGCCCGCCTGCTGCAGGACTACCGCAAGACCGAGCGCCGGGCCCGGGCGCTCGAGAACGTGATCCTGCCGGAGCTCGACGAGACCGTGAAGGACTTCGAGGACCAGCTCGAGGCGATGGATCAGGAGGATGCGATCCGGGTGAGGATGCGGCGGGACTAGAGCGCCGCCCTACCCCATGAACTTCAGGAATTCCCGCCGCGTCTTCGGCCCGAAGGTCAGATGATGCGGGTCGCGCCGTCCGGCGTACTCCGTCCGGCGCTGCTCCACCAGGTCGTTTCTCGCACGCATGCTCGCCTCCTCCCGCGAGATGCCGTAGGGCTTCAGCGCGTTCAGGCCGAAGATCTTCGCCCGTAGCCCGTCGGTGATCTCCGGATAGCCGTGTTCGTCGCGCACCTCGGGGGCGATCTGGAAGGCGCGGAAGGCCTGGATCTGGTCCTGGGGCGAGCCGTACCAGATGGAGTCGGTGCCCCACAGCACGTTGTCCTCGCCGAGGTGCTTCACCAGCTTGCCGATGCCGTGGGCGGCGCTGTCGGTGTCGCGCATGAGCCCGCGCCAGGTGCTGCCGAGTTCGGCGTAGACGTTCGAGCCCTTGCCGAGCCCGGCGGCCTCGACGCTGCGGATGAGTTCGTCCAGGCCCTCGCCCCGGTCCGGGTCGTAGGGGCCTTCGGCCTCGCCGGGTATCCAGCCGGAGTGATAGATGAGGAAGTTCACGTCGGGGAAGCGCTTGGCGGCCGGGCCGATGTCCGTGCACAGGGAATGCTCGTAGGACCGGCGGCCGAAGGGGATGCCCTTGTGGATGCAGATGTTCTTCACGCCGAGTGCCCGGGCCTTCTCGATGAAGCGGATGCCGACCTCGTCGGTGAGGTAGAAGCCCCTCCCGTCCGGACCCCACTGGGTGTAGGTCTTCCAGGCGGAGACACCGTATTCCCCGGCGAGTTCGTCCATGCCTTCCAGGTCGCCTTCCTGGTTGGGGTTCACCCGCCCGTGAATCAGTAGTCGATGGGTACCGTCGAGCTCGTCGACGATGCGCCGCGTCGCGTCCGCCTCCTCGATGGTGAGCGGCTCGGCGTCCCGTCGCGAAGGCACGAACGAGAGCACCATCATGTCCGTGTCGGCGTCCAGGAACACGTCCTTCACGAAGTCGTCGGCGCCGAGGCAGCGCATGTAGTCGCGGCTGACATAGTCGAACTTCGCGCACTCCTCCTTGCGCTCCTGCGCGACGCTGGGTGGTACGTAATGGCCCTGCACGTCGAAGATGAACTCCTTCTTGCCGATGCCCGCCTCGGCCATCTGCGTGTCGAGCCCGGCCTCGCCGTCGAGGGCGAAGTACCCGGCGGCCTTGCCGGCGGCCGCATTGGCCCGGTTCATGGCGAGCAGCGAGGTGGCGGCGCCGGCGGCGCTGATCAGGAATTCGCGCCGCGGCATGCCCAGGCGTTTCGCGTTCTCGCTCGCGGCCTCCTGGGCGAGCGCGTTGGCGTGTTCGTTGCGGGTCTCCAGCGGGATGGGCGCGTATTCGGCGTTGGAGGTCGAGTCCAGCTTGATGGGCAGGCGCTGGCCCTCGGGGTCGAAGCGGTATTTCATGATGCTCTCCCAGGCAGTAGCGGCCCAATGTGCTCCGACCCGGCCCGGGTGTAAAGTGGCGCTCGTGCCGGCGTTGAGCAGGCGCCCAATAATCCGACTCGCCGTTGCCTCGGCTACCGAGGGCCGCTAGGCTCTGGCGCCGTTCTGAACACCGGATAGGGAAATACGATGCGCAGAACCCTGCTCCTCGGAAGTCTCCTGGTCGCCGCTTTCGCCGTGCCCTACGCCCACGCGGAGGTAGAGCAGCGCACGCTGAACGACGGCAACCTGGTGCTGGAGGACATCCCGCCGATCCCGCAGACCATCGTGGACGATCTGAACCGCTACCAGAACGTGCGCTCGGCGGGCTTCCTGGACTGGACCGCCGACGGCGCGGGCCTGTACGTCTCCACCCGTTTCGCCGAGGTGCAGCAGATCCACCGTGTGGACATGCCCGGCGGCGCCCGCCACCAGCTCACCTTCTTCGACGAGCCGGTCTCCCAGGTGTCGCGGCAGCCCGAGGGCTCGCACCTGATCTTCGCCATGGATGCCGGCGGCAACGAGTTCAGTCAGCTGTTCCTGTTCGACCCGCTGGTCTCCGAATCGCGCATGATCACCGACGGCGAGTCGCGCAACGGCGCCGTGGTCTGGAGCCGGGACGGCGAGCGTATTGCGTTCCAGAGCACCCGGCGCAACGGCGCCTCCAACGATGTGTGGATCATGACCGTCGAGCAGCCCGACGCCGCCCGCATGGTGCTCGCGGCGCCGGACGGTACCTGGTGGGGCCCGGCGGACTTCGACGAGGCCGGCGAGCGGCTGCTGATCATCAATTACGTGAGCATCACGGACTCGCGGATCCACCTGCTCGACGTCGAATCGGGCGAGACCACGCTGCTGGCGGGCGGCGAGGGCGAGATCTCCAGCAACTGGCCGGTCGGTTTCGACCATACCGGCGAGGGCTTCTGGTTCATCACCGACCGGGGCGGCGAGTTCAAACAGCTCGCCTGGCAGCCGCTGGAGCCCGGCGCCGAGCCGGTGATCGTGACCGCCGATATCCCCTGGGACGTGGAGGGCATGGCGTACTCCGATGACCGGCGCCGGGCGGTGTTCGCCGTCAACGAGGACGGCCTCAGCCGCCTCTACCTGCTGGACCCGGAAAGCCGGCGCTACCGCGCGGTAAGGGGTCTGCCCACGGGTCTGGTCGGCGGCATCGATTTCAGCCCGGAGGGCCGCCATCTCGCGATGACGCTGAATACGCCGCAGACCCCGAGCGACACCTTCGTGCTCGCCCTCGGCGAAGACCCGCTCGTCCACGGCGAGCTCACCCGCTGGACTTACAGCGAGGTGGGCGGGCTCGACACCGACACCTTCGTTGAGCCGGAGCTCGTGCGCTTCGAGAGCTTCGACGGCCTCAGCGTCCCGGCCTGGGTGTACAAGCCGCAGGGCGAGGGCCCGTTCCCGGTGGTGGTCTCCATCCACGGCGGACCCGAGAGCCAGGCCCGCCCGGCGTTCAGCAGCACCTACCAGATGTGGCTGGCGAAGCTCGGCGTCGCAGTGGTGGTGCCGAACGTTCGGGGCTCGGCAGGCTACGGCAAGTCGTATCTCGCCATGGACAATGCCTACAAGCGCGAGGACTCCGTGCGCGACATCGGCGCCCTGCTGGAGTGGATAGGCACGCGCCCCGACCTGGACGCCGACCGGGTGGCCGTGTTCGGCGGCAGCTACGGCGGCTACATGGTGCTGGCGAGCGCCGTGCACTACAGCAACCGGCTGAAGGCGGCGGTGGACATCGTCGGCATCTCCAACTTCGTCACCTTCCTCGAGAACACCGAGGACTACCGCCGGGATCTGCGCCGGGCGGAATACGGCGACGAACGCGACCCGGAGATGCGCGCGCATCTCCAGAAGATCAGCCCGCTGAACAACGTGGAGAAGATCGCCGTGCCCATGCTGGTGGTGCAGGGCGAGAACGACCCCCGGGTGCCGGTGACGGAGGCCGAGCAGATCGTCGAGGCCCTGCGGGAGAAAGGCGAGACCGTGTGGTACATGAACGCGCTGAACGAGGGCCACGGCTACCGCAGGAAGGAGAACCGGGACGTCTACCAGCAGGCCGTCGTCCTGTTCTTCCGCCGCCACCTGCTCGACTAGACAGGCGTTCGCCGCAGATTGGCGGCTGCGGCCGCCGCGGAGGTATGCTTGGGCCATGGAGAAGCTCTCGCTGCTCGATGCCTCCTTCCTCTACGCGGAGACGGACAACACGCCCATGCACGTGGCCGGGCTGCAGCATTTCGCGCTGCCGCCCGGCCGCGACGCCGACGCCTTCTACGACTCCCTGAAGCGCTACGTCGAGGCGCGGGTACACCTGGTGCCGTTCATGATGCGCCGACTGCGGCCCTCGCCGCTGGGCATGGACCACCCGGTCTGGGTGCTCGATACCACCTTCGACATCGACTACCACGTGCAGCGGATCACGCTGCCGGCTCCCGGCACGCCGGAACAGCTCGAGGAGGCGGCGGCGGAGCTGCACGCCGAGCCGCTCGACCGTGCGCGGCCGCTGTGGCAGTGGTGGCTGATCGACGGCCTCGAGTCCGGCCACGTGGCCTGGTACACGAAATACCATCACGCCTGCCTGGACGGCATGGGCGGTCAGGCCATATTCGAGATCTTCTTCAGCACCACGACCGAGCCGCCGCCGATACCCGTGGCGCCGGAGGAGATGGAGGACGACGACCCCGGCACATGGGGCATGCTGCGCGACACCGCCCTGCGCTTCTCCGCCAACCCGGTGCGCTTCGCCCGCATGCTGCCGGAGCTGGCGCGTACCACCCAGGATCTCGCGGCCAGGGCTTTCCGCTCGGTGGGCGGCATGGGTGCCGTCATGCCGCGGGTGCCCCGTACACGTTTCAGCGTGGCCATCGGCCCGGAGCGCAGCCTGGCGCTCGGTTCCATCCCGCTCGCGCCGCTGAAGGCCATCGGCAAGGCCCACGGCTGCACCGTCAACGACGCGTTCATGACGGTGTGTGCCGGCGCGCTGCGCCACTATCTCGAGGAACTGGGCGAGCTGCCGGAGCGTTCGCTGGTGGCCGGCACGCCGGTGTCGCTGCGCAAACCCGGCGACAACAGCCTGCACAACCAGGTGAGCATGCTGATGTGCGACCTGGCCACGGACCGTGCAGACCCCATCGAGCGTATGCAGGCCATCCGGGAGTCGATCGACGACGGCATCGAGGTGGTGCGCCAGCTGGATAACGTGCACCTGGGCGACATCACCGTGCTGGGGCTGCCCATCGCGTTTCAGGGCGTGGCCACGCTCGCAAACCGCCTGCGGCTCGGCAGCGTGATTCGCCTGCCCATGAACGTGGTGATCTCCAATATCCCGGGACCCCGGGAGCCGGTCTACCTCGACGGCGCGCGCCTGCTCACTCACTATCCGGTGTCCATCCCCAGCCACGGCAACGCGCTGAACATCACCGTGCAGTCCTACGGCGATCGCATGGACTTCGGCCTGGTGGCCTGCCGCCGGACGGTGCCGGACGTGCACGCGCTGCGGGACCACGTGCTGGCAGCCTGGGAAGAGCTGCAGCAGGCGGCGGGCGCCGCGCCGGCGCCGCCGCTGCCGCTGGACCCGCCGGAACCCTCCGCCGCGGCGCCCTAGACCGTGACCGCGTTGCCGCGGAAGATGCGCGAGAGGTAACGGCTGTCGGCCGGACTCGGTGCCGGCACTGCGCACTGCAGCACCGCCTGCACCAGCCGTTCCATCTCCTCGGCCAGCTCCTGGTCGTTGCCCGGCTCCTCGGCCCGGGCGCGGCGGGTGAGCTGTACCTGGTTCGCCGCCGGGTAGGTGGGCAGCCGCTCGGTCTCCACGCCCAGGGTAACGGTGAACGCGTGCATGGCCGTCTTGATGAACATGGCCAGCGCGAACTCCTCGCGGGTGGAGGCACGGGAGGTGTCCGGCGTGAGCAGCACGATCTGACAGCGCGGGAACAGCGCGGCGATGCGTGCCACCCGGAAATGGTGGGTGAGATGATCCCGCACGACGTCGCGGAAGTCCTCCCGGGACAGGACCCGCTCCCAGTCACCGCCCGGCTCGCCGGTCAGCGCGTTCAGCGGCAACCGGTTGAAGGGCGTGTTGACCACCACGTCGCAGCGGCCGTGCCGGCGCAGCACGCCCTGCAGTCCGGCCTCGACGTCGTCGCCCACTACCTCGACGGCGAATTCCAGCTCGTCGGGCAGCGATACCGCATGACGGATCGCCTCGGCGGTCTCCTCGCCGCGGGTCAGCAGCGTCAGGCTGGCCACCTCGAAGCGGGCGAAGCCCTCGGCGATGGCGGCGAGTTCGTCGCGCATGGCGTCGCCGATCAGCGCCACGTGCCTGCCGCGCAGCGCGGCCAGGTCCTCGGCGCCCGCCGGCAGCATGAGTTCGCCCTCGGTGACGGAGCGGTCGAACTTCAGTCCCCCGGAGGGATGGAAGGTCTCGCCGCTCACGCTCTTGTCGGCCAGGCTGAACACCGTGGACAGCCCCACCTCCTCGTCGGTGGGCATCTTGTGCAGGTGCAGCCGGTTCAGGATGCCGGTCTCGATCTGCTTCGCGGCCTTGCGGATGTCCGCCTGGTCGAAGAAGGGCTCCGGCGCCGGCACGAACGCTTCCAGGAAGCGGTCCGCCTCCGCCTGCTCCAGCTGACCGCCGTTCACCAGCCGCTGCATGAGCTTCGGCGCCAGGGTCTCGTTCAGCAGGTAATGCGAGGCGTTGGTCTCCGGGCGTCCCTCGGCCACCTGGGCGAACAGGCGGCGCAGCGGCTCCGGCGCATCCGGCCACTCGCCCAGCTCCTCGACGGAGTTGCGCGCGAGGCGGACCACGGCATCCGCGTCGCCCTCGCCGCTCGTGAGCACGGCGAGGATGGCGGCGTGCACCCGGTTCAGCCGCACGTTCTCCATGATGAGCCGCCCGCGCCGGTCGAACAGGCCCGGGGCGTCCGAGCTGCCCCGCAGCCGCGCGCCGTCCACCGGGCCCGGTGCCATGGCATTGATCTGGATCTCGGGGCCGAGGTGGCGCGAGAGGATCTCGGCCAGTGCCCGCTGGCCCGCCTTGGAGACGGCGTAGTCGGCCCGGTTCGGGTAGGCCACCGCCACGTACTTCTCGCCGCCGAAATAGCTGGAGACGTTCAGGATGTTGCCGGAACCGCGCTGCTTCATGGCCGGAGCGAACTTGCGGATGAGCGAGTAGTTGGAGACCAGGTTCGCCTCCATGGTGGTCTCCCAGGCCTGGTGGCTCATGTCCACCACCATCTCCTCGGCGCCGGCGATGCCGGCGTTGTTGATGAGGAAGTCGAGTTCGCCGAACAGCTTGCGGGTGTGCTTGTAGAGGCGCTCCAGGGCGTCCTCCTTGCCCACGTCGATGCCGGCGAGTACATGCACCCGGTCTTCCGGCTCCGAGTAACCCACCCGGCGCAGCTCGTCCACGATCTCCTGGCGGGCCGCCTCGAGCTTCGGCCCGCTGCGCGCCGTGAGCAGCACGCGGGCGCCGGCCAGGGCGAGGTAGCGGCCGAGCTGCAGGCCGATGCCGAGGCTGCCGCCGGTGATGACCGCCGTCTTGCCGCGGTGCAGGCCGGGCAGCACCCGCTGGATGGAGAGCGGCATGGACGACTTGCCGGTGGCCCGCTGGATGCTTTTCGGCACCCACAGGTCGATGGGGTCCATCTTGCGCACGCCGTTGTTCAGGGTGGCGGTCCAGTCGGCGGAGAAGGCGAGGTTGTCCGGATGATTGTTGTCGAAGCGCACGAGCTGGTTCGGCACGTTCAGCCAGCCCCAGTTGCCCTGGTCGTCCTCGTGCCGTTCCTCGAACCGCCACACGCGGATCAGTTCCTCCACCGCCGCGCGCTTGATGTCGTTCAGGAGATTGCCGTGGCCGTCGTCGGGGTTGGTGACGAAGGTCACCTGGGGCGCCGGGCGCCGGGGCTTCCAGGATGCGAGCCGGCGGGTGAGCGCGGAGGCGAACGCCACCGGGGCCACCACCTCGTTCTCCACGAAGGCGGCCACGTCGTCATCGTCGGCGGTGCTGAGCGAGTAGCCATGCTGGCCGTTGGGCGTGGCCGGCAGCACGATGACGCCGTCCAGCCGGTCGTAATGGTCGGCGATGAACTGGAACACGCGCTCCATGGACTCCGGGCGCAGCGGGTCCATGTGCTGGACCTGGATGGCGGGATCGACCTCCTGCACCCGGGCGCGCAGGTAGCCCACCGCATCCAGGGTGCGCGAGCACATAACGACCTGGGCGCCGCGGTGCAGGTTGCGCTCGGCGAATACCATCGCCTCGTCGGTGTCGCTGCCGCAGAGGATCAGTACCACCCGGCCGCCCAGATCCACCAGGCGGTCGTCGGGCCAGGAGACCAGTTTCGAGCGGCTGCGCGCAGGCACCTGCATGCCGTTGGTCACCTCGAAGCCGTGGCCGGAGAACGCGCGGGAATCGTCGGAGGACAGGAACAGTACCGTCGAGGCCACGTCGTCCGGGGTCGGGTAACGGAAGTCCATGCCGCCGCCGGCGTCCGGGCGCTTCACGATCATCAGGTCGCGGAATTCGGCCGAGGTGGTGCCCTCGGGCTGGCCCTGCAGCGCATCCATGGCGGCGAAGGCCTTGTCGATTCGTTCGGACTCGATCGGTCCCGGGAACACGGTGTTCACGCGGATGCCCTTCTCGCTGCCGCCGAGCTCGCGGGCGAGCCCGTGGGAGAGGGCGTTCAGGCCGGACTTCGGCACCGAGTAGGCGATGCGGCCGAAGTAGCGGGTGCGGGAGAAGATGGTGGAGATGTTGACGATGGACGCGCCCGCGGCCAGGTGGGGGACGCTCGCCCGCACCATGTGCCAGGGGCCTCCCAGCAGGTTCATGGCGGACTCGAACATGGTCTGGTCCTCGCCCAGCGCCCGCTTCTCGGCGTTGGTGAAGGGGATACGCCGCAGCGTGCGCTTGGGGCCGGCGGCACCCGCGTTGTTCACGAGCACGTCGATCTCGCCGAAGCGCTCGACCGCGGTTGCCACGATCGACCGGCAGGCCTCCGGGTCGGCGCAGTCGCCCGCCGCCGCCGCCAGACGCTCCCGGGCGTGACCTTCGCGGACGAGTTCGTCGATCAGGTCTTCCAGCTTCTCCTGAGTGCGCCCGGTCAGCACTACGTTGGCGCCCTGCTTCAGCAGCAGGCGGGTGATGTAAGTGCCGATGTTGCCGGCGGCGCCGGTAACGATGACGTTGCGGCCCTTCACGCGGCCGGCGGCTGAGTGGTTGTTGTTCGCGTTCATCTGAGCGTTCCTGCTGATCCCGTATCGATGCGCCGGATTTCCTCGCCCCGTGCCTCCGCGTCACGGATGGCCCAGGCCCGGTACAGCTCGTCCCTGGTTTTCAGTCCCGTCCTCGGCAGCGCGTGCACCGCCACGTAGGTGGCCCCGGCGTGCCGGTTCTCCCACATCGCCTGATGGGCCCCGGGCAGTTCGGTCAGCGGCACCTGGACGGGCGGCACCACGTCGATCATGCCCGCCGCGATCCGCTCCTGGACCTCGGCGAACTCCCGTGCGGTGTTCAGGTGCGTGCCGCGGATCTCCGCGGTCGGCATGAGGATGCGGCGCTGGCGCATCCAGACCTGGGGTGCGTAGAAGCTCAGCCGCTGTCCGCCGAGGTCCTCGGCGTACACGACGGAGCCCACGTTCGGCTTCACCAGCGCAGTGGCCAGCGCCAGGCCGTCCCGGCCGCGGCGCTCGAAGATCACGTCCGGCAGGCCGCGCTTGTCCAGCGTGCTGCGCAGCAGCGGCGCGATGGCCGAGCCCACCGGCTTCAGGGTGCGGTCGGAGAAGCGCCGCACGGCCTCCTTGAAGGCGGCGGATTCCGTGAACGGATCAGGCAGCGGGGCGAACGGGCCGGGCGGGTCGAACTCGTCGCCGAGCCGACGGCGGATCTCCTCCAGGCTGACGACGCCGCGGAACTGGGTGCCGAAGCCGAGCGAGGTGACGAACTCCCGCTGCGCCACCGTATCCGTCAGCACGGCGACGCGGGCGTTCAGCGAGCAGCCGATCTCGATGGCCTCGATGGCCACCGGGTCGACGATGCCGTCCTCTGCGCCGGGCCCGTAGACCACGAGCAGGGCCCGGCCGGCGCGCAGTCCTGCCCGCGCGAGCATCGTCGCCGGCTTCTCCTCGCCGCGCTTGCCCATGAACGAGAAGCGGTAGCCGGAGGAGGCGCCGAAGAAGGTGAGCACGCCGCCCGCGCCGAGAGCCTGGAAGGAGCGGCCGAACGCCCGCTCGCCGGCATGGGAGACGACGTAGTCGACGGGGCCGCCGGCCTGCCTCGCAACCTCTTCCACGAAGGGCCGTCCGGCGGCTTCCCAGGCGTCCCACTCGTCGGGCTCGTCCGGCACCGGCGTGAAGATGTCCGCCCAGCGCTCGTCCTTGCGGTTCACCGGTGCGCCGCCGTAGCGCCGCACCCGTTCGGCCCGCTCCTGCGACGACACCATGCCCACCACGTCGAGACCCGTCTGGCGCGCGCTGCGCAGGCACTCGAGGCCCGTGCCGGTGGAGGCGCCCTCCACGAACAGGCGCCGCCCCGGCTGCACGTCCAGCGTGGTGTAGAGCGCCCGGTGGATGGTGCCGAAGGTGAGGCCGTAGGAGCCCGCCTCCTCGATGGTCAGCCCGCCGAGCTTCGGATGCAGCTGCGGGCCCTGCACGACCAGGAACTGGGCATGGCTGCCGTCGTTCACCTCGTAACCCTGGATGTGGAAGTCGGCCGCCATCGGGTCCAGGCCCTGGTCCGGCGAGAGGAGCTCGCTCTGGCCCGAGTAGATGGTCACGAGCTGGCCCACCGACAGCCGGCCCTCGCGCACCAGTTCCTCGCCGAGTTCGGCCACCAGGCCCACGCCGCCGGACCCGGTCACCTGCAGGTCGGCATCCCGGGCGTCGAAGGGCGAGACCGGGATGCCGGTGAGCGCCCAGATGTCGTTGAAGTTCACCTCGGAGGCGAGCAGATAGACCAGCGCCTCGTTCGGCCCCGGCCGGGGCGTCTCGACGACCAGCAGCTGCTCGGATTCCTCCGGGTCGGCATGGCGCGGCAGGCCGGTGGCAGGGTCCTTCGTGACCCCCATGCCGTACTGGTACTCGGGCACCGGGGTCACGCCGGCGTAGAAGGCGGCGTCCAGCGGCAGCAGCCGGCCGTCCGCCTCGAGCTGCCGGCGCATCTCCTCGTCCGCGTCGGGCCGCACCTCCGTGTGGCGGAGCGGCAGCGGTGCGCTGCGGCGTTCCAGGAAGGCGCGGATGCCCTTCGGCCCGGATTCCGGGTCGCACACGGCCTCGGCGAACAGTTCCGCCTCGTGGGCCAGTCCGGCCCGCTGGCCTTGCTGCGCGCCCACCGTGAAGGCGTCGAGGATGCGCTCGACCGGGCGCCCCCGGCCGCTCGCGCGCAGCTGGGCGATGGCGGGTGCCAGCTTCGGATGCGCGGTGAGGCCCGCGGGGTCCGGCAGCGGTGCCTCCGTCGAGTCCAGGTACTGGCGGCGCCGTTCCATCGCCTCCACCAGCGGGCCCTCGCCGCGGAAATAGCGCCGGAGACGCTCCATCGCCGTGGCCACGGGCCCCACGCCGCCGGCGCCGACCACCTCGTCCACCAGCCCGATCTCCCGGGCGTCGTCGGCGTCGATGGCGCGGCCGCTCAGGATCAGGCGCATGGCCTCCACCAGCCCCTCCTCGCCGTGACGGTCATGCAGCCGGCGGGGCAGCCGCTGGGTGCCGCCGTAGCCGGGCAGCAGGTTCAGGTTGATCTCGGGCTGGCCGAAGCGGGCGTGGCCGTCGGCGATCACGTAGCCGCAGGCGAGCACCAGCTCGTTGCCGCCGCCGAGTGCCGGGCCGTTGGCCGCGGCGATCACCGGCTTGCCGAGGTTCTCCAGGGTGGAGAAGGCCGTGTGCGCGGCGTTCGGCGGCGTGCGCGCGCTGTCGATGTCGCCGGCCTCGCCCACTTCCAGCAGCTCCTTCACGTCGGCGCCGGCCACGAAGGCGCTGCGTGCGCCGGTGATGACGACCGCCGCCGTGTCCTCGCGCTTGGAGATGTGCTCGAGCACCGTGTTCAGCTCGTCCAGGCTGCGCTCGTTCAGGGAGTTCACCGGCGGATGGTCGATGACGATCAGCGCCACCCGGCGGCCCGGCGCGATGTCGTGGTTCTCCACCCGCAGGTAACGGTAGGTCTGCACGATCTCCCGGGCCTCGCCCAGGCGCCCGAAGGCGCGCCACTCGGCGACGGTGGCGCGGATCTCGTCCACCACGTCCGGGTTGCGCAGGGTGGAGAGATCGCCGAGGGGCTCCTCCAGCAGGATGGCGCGCAGCGTGCGGCGCATGTACTTGCCGGAGCGGGTCTCCGGGAAGGCCGAGACCACGAGGAAGTCCGACGGCACTGCGGTCGAGCCCTTCTCGGAGCGCACCAGCGCCTGCAGGCGCGCGAAATCGTCGTCGCCCAGGCGTTGTCCCGGCGCCGGGATCAGGAAGGCGATGGGCGTCTCGCCCTTCTCCTCGTGGGGCGCCCCGACCACCACGGCGTTGCCCACCGGCGAGTCCGCCCGCAGCACCTTGTCGCGCAGTATCGCGCCCTCGATCTCCTCGGTGCCGATGCGATGGCCGGAGACGTTGATCACGTCGTCGGATCGCCCGTGCAGGGTGAACGCGCCGTCCTCGTGGCGTCGCGCGTAGTCGCCCTGGGTATAGGCGAGGCCGTCGGCCCAGCGGTTGAAATAGACGTCATTGAACCGCTCGATGTCGCCGCGCCACTCCGGGGTGCCCAGCCGGTCCGCATCGCCCCAGATCGTCCGCGCCAGGTAGGGGTAGGGCCGCTTGATGACCAGCTCGCCCTTCTCGCCGGTCTCGGCCGGGCGCCAGCCGACGGCCCGGCCGCTCTGGTCGGTCTCGGTGGCAATGCGTACCTCGGCGTCGATCCAGGGCAGCGGCCAGGTCTTGGCATCCGGGGCCAGCGGCTTGGAGCCGCCCCAGGGACAGGAGAAGACGATGCCGCCGTGCTCCGTGGCCCAGTAGGAGTTCAGGTAGTGCTCGCAGATGCGCTCCATCGCGAACTTCTGCACCGCGGGTGACACCGGTTCGGCGCAGAAGGTCGCCGCCTTCAGCCGGCTCATGTCGCAGGCGGACATGTCCTCGGTACTGGCCGGGTCGGTCATCACCGCCTTCAGGAAGGTGGAGCCCGCCTTGAACAGCGTGGCGCCGTGACGGGCTATGATCGAGGAGAAGCGGCCCGCATGGGGGAACAGCGGCGAGCCCTCGGCCACGATGGAGGTGATGCCGGTCGCGAGCGGCGCGGCGATGAGATAGGACTGGCCGGTGATCCAGCCCGGGTCCGCGATCACGTACAGCCGGTCGTCGTCGCGTACGTCGAAGACCATGCGCATGGTGTGGGAGATGCCGGCGAGCCAGCCACCGTGGGTGTGCACGACGCCTTTCGGTTTCCCGGTGGAGCCCGAGGTGTAGATGATGAACAGCGGCCAGTCCGCCTCGACGGGCAGCGCCGGGTGGCTGGCGCACAGCGCGCGGTACAGGGAGGCGTCGTCCAGCGCCAGCAGGTCGTCGGTGCCGGCCACGTCGAAGCCTTCCTCCCGCGCCCGCTCCAGCACCCGCTCCGTGGCCTCGGCCACCAGCTCCGGCGACCAGCGGTCCCGGGGCTGCACCACGATCTCCTGGCCGGTGTAGCGGATGACGACCACCTGCTCGACGATGTGCTGCACCTCGGCGAGCCGGCGCGCGACGCTGGTGCGCACCTCCGCGGTCTTCTCCGCATCGAGGTCTGCTTCCTGCTCCAGGGCGCGGCCGAGTTCGCGCATGACGTCGCTGCGCTCGACCGTGATCTCGCCCGTCAGCGCCTCGCGCACGGCGCTGCCGAGACGCGCGGCGGTCTGCGCGGATTCCAGACCGGCGAGGACTTCCTCCAGGGCGTCGAGTGCGGCCGGCAGCGGGATGAAGTTGTCGAGGGCGGCGTCGGTGAACGTCTCCTTGTAGGGCACCACCTCGGCGTTGCGGTAACCGCCGTCCGCCGTGATCACCACCCGCGCGCCGGCATCGGCGATGCGGTCGGACAGTGTCTTCGCGGAGAAGCCTCCGAACACGGGGGTGTAGATGATGCCGAGCCGCTTGGCCGCCTCCGTGTAGTAGAGCTGGTCCGGGATGTTCGGCAGATTGAAGGCGACGCGGTCGCCCTTGCCGAGCCCCAGCGACGCCAGCACCTGCGCCCGGATCACGGTCTCCAGCAGCAGGCGGCGGTAGGGGATCTCGAGCTGGAACACCGGTCCGCCACGGCCCTCGTTCTTGGAGGGGTCCCAGCGGTCGCCCTCGAACACGAAGGCGGGACGCGCACCACGGCCGTCCAGCACGTGCCGGTCGACCTCGTTGAAACAGGCGTTGGTCAGGCCGCCGGCGAACCAGCGGTAGAACGGCGCGTCGCTGTCGTCGAAGGCACGTTCCCACGGCCGCCAGTCGGCTGCGCGGCCGCTCTCGCCCACGCGCTCGCCGCGCGCGGCGTCGAACCCCTGCCACGTGCCGGCGATCGGGTCACGGGCGAGCCACGCGGTGCCGTCGGGATCGAACCAGTGCAGTTCGGCGGCGGCGATGTCGCCGTGGTAGTCGCCGGGCGACTCCAGCGCCTGCCTGCGCCGGGCTTGCTCGTCGCGTTCGCTCCCGAGGCGTCCCCATGCGGACGCCGCCTGTTCGTTCTTCCTGGACATTGTCACCCCGCCTGCGGCCGGCTGGTGGCCGGCCATTTATCAAAGCAGGCGAGATGTCATGATGCAAGCGGCGGGCCGTGCGGCCGTGATTATGTCCGGCCGGCGTCGCTCAGGCACCGGCCTCGCGGGCCTTGCGTCTGCGCTTCGTGGCAGCAAACGCCAGGCCCTGGGCATTCAGGTCGAGATCCATCTCGAGCAGCTGCCAGGTTTCCGCCCGGTTACCGAGCGCACCGCGGCCGTCCAGCAGGCCGGCGAAGTAGTCCCGCAGGCGAGGCAGTATGGAGTGGTACAGCGCGTCGTCCGGCAGATCGCTCGCCTCGGCGTCGAGCATGACCTGCTCGGCGAAGTGCAGGTGCCGGTCCAGCTGGCCGGCGGTCTCCTCGATGGCCGTCACGGCACCGAAATGGGTGGGATAGACCGTGGCCGGCTGCAGATCGACGATGCGCTGCACGGCCTCCCGGGCGAGAGGTCCGTCGAAGTCCGTGGGGCTCGTGGACGGGATGGCGAAGGGGCCGTCCGACTGCAGCGCCGGGTAGTGCAGCCCGAAGGCATCGCCGGTGAAGATGCTGTTGGTGGCGCTGTCGGCAACACAGAAGTGGTGGTTGGCGTGGCCGCGGGCATGCAGGAACGTCAGTTCGCGGCGGCCGAAGGCCAGTGTCTCGCCGTCCGCCATCTCGCGCACCCGCGCTGCCGGCACCGGCTCGATCTTCCCGTACAGCCGCGCGAACTCCGCCTCGCCGTACACCGCGCTGGCGCTCGCCACCAGCTTGCCGGGGTCGACGATGTGGCGCGCCGCCCGGGGATGGGCCAGCACGGTGGCCCCGGGGCAGGCCTCCGCCAGCGCGGAAGTCGCGCCGGCGTGGTCGAGATGCACGTGGGTGACGATCAGGTAGCGCACCTGTCCGGGCTCGAGGCCCGCGTCCTCCAGCGCGCCGAGCAGCCGCGGCAGGGCATGGTTGGTGTTGTTGTCGACGAACGCGGCCTCGTCGCCGTCCACGACGAGATAGGCGGCGGCGAACTCGGGCTGGTCCAGGTAGTGGCAGTCGATGGTGATGATGTCGCGCATTGGGCGGCTTTCCTGTGGGGCCGGGCTGCCGGAGCTGCTCCGTGGGAGCGGCTCTGCCGGGCCGGCTCTGTGGGAGCGGCTGTGGGAGCGGCTTCAGCCGCGATTCTAATGTACCGGGCCTGCAGGCCCTCCCACCAGCCCCTTTCACCTCTCGCCGGCTGCGACGGCGCACAGCTCGTCGAATGCCGCCTCCAGGCACTCCGCGTAGAACGCCGGGTCCGGCATCATCCTGCGGTCGCTCACGAAGGCGATGGCCAGGCGGCCGTCGTAACCGGTTACCGTGTGGGCGAGGGCCAGGTCGTCCATGAGGGTCGCCATGCCGGTGTAGGCGAGCAGCCGGGCGCCGCAGAGGTAGAGCGGCCTGTCCGGTCCCGGCGTGATGCTGATCACCAGGTTGTGGTTCTTGCGGTACTGGCGTCCGGGGCCGAGGTTCGCGGAGATGGTCCTGGCGGCCAGGTTCATGGTGGTGGCCGGCAGGATGTCCTGCAGCTCGTTCATCTCGCTGGCCTCCGCCGTGCTCTCCAGGCGGCTGTTCTCGATCTCGCCGTGGATGCCGGCGAACCGGGCCTCCGGGTCCGCCAGGTGAGTCATGAGCTTGATCCGCGCCAGGTGGACCCGGTGGCCGGGCAGTCCCTCGTCGGCGTTCTCCTGGTGATGCAGCGGCAGCAGTGCCCACAGTGAGGCCGCCGGCAGTTCCTCCTTCGTCTCCAGATAACGGCGCACGGCACCCGCGCAGACGGCCACGGCCACGTCCTCTGCTGTGCCCCGGGTGAAAGAGCCGGCGATGCGCTGCACCTCCGCCATATCGAAGAAGCGGGCATCCCACACCCGGTGAGGCGTGATGCGGTGGTCGAAACGGGTCACCGGCGCCGGCCCGTGCTCCGTGCGCAGCAGGTCCTGCGGTCTGCCCGGGCTGCTGCCCACGAGCGGCAGGCGGTCGACGAGGCTCTGGCCGGTCTCCAGGATCTTGGTCGTGTTGTTGAACCAGGAGAGCAGCAGCAGCTCGCCGAGGCCCGGCTCCTTGTCCGCGTGCCAGGCGGTCTTGCGGCGCGGCACGGAGGGATGGGGCTCGATGTCGTGCAGCGCGACGGTGAAATCCTCCTCGGTGGTGTCGTCGATGGCGGCATGGTGGACCTTCGTCATCACCGCGAAGGCACCGGCCGGCAGACCCTCGACGCTGTCGAGGGCCTCGATGACGTACATCTCCCAGGGCGGGCGCGTGAGGTCCAGCGGGCGTGCGTGCAGCCGCGAGAGCTGGATGCACAGGTGGCGCCAGTCGCCCGGTTCCGGCAGCGCGATGTGACGCAGGTGGAAGTCGAGTTCGAAGTGCGGGTCCTCGATCCACCAGGGGTAGTCCAGGTCGAAAGGCACGCGCACCAGCCGCTGGCGGAAGAGACGGGAAGCGTCGAGACGCGCTTCCATGTGACGGCGGATGGCGTCGAAGCCGACCTCCCCTTCGGCCGTCGTCGCGGGGTCGTAGATGTAGACGGTGGAGACGTGCTGGTGCCGTCCGGGACGGTCGGAGTAGAGGAAGAAGGCGTCGGATCCGCTCAGTTGTCGCATGTCGGGCTCCCGCCGGCCATTGTACCCCCGATGGCCCGGTCGTAGCGGCGCTGCAGGCGGGCGAGCGCTGCCGCGAGCGCCCGGGTCTCGGCGGCGAAGCGCCGCCGGGCGTCCCGGTCCGCCATGTCGGCGCCGCCGACCAGACCCCGGTGCCGCGCCAGGCGCACCGCGTTGCCGAACAACGGCTTCGACAGGGCAGTCTCGCTGCCGATGCGTCGCCGCAGGAGCATCTCCCGTCCCGTGACGAGGCAGTCCCGCACCAGGGCGTCGTCACGGGCCGATTGGCCGCCGCGCAGCAGCACCTCGGCGAGTACCCGGTAGGCCTCCGCGAACGAGCGCAGGATGCTGTGGCCGAACAGGGGTGGCCGGCCGCCGAACGGATCCGCCTCGTCACGCCAGCCCGGATAGCGGGCGTCCAGATACGCGCCGGCTTCTGCGGCGAATTCGGTCTTGCGGCGGAAGAAGAACTCGAACTTCAGCAGATCGCGCAGCGCCAGCGCCGCCTCGCGCAATGCGGCCGGCCGGTCGGCGGCGCCATGGACGTCGTCCCGGGCCAGGGCGAGTTCGGCGACCGCGGCCGCGAGGAAGTAGTGGATTACCGTGTTGCGGTAGTAGGCCGCTGCCAGCTCCTTGCCCGGCGCGATACGCCACACCGGCTCGACGCCCTGGTCATAGGTCTCCAGCAGACCGGTGCGGGTCAGGGCGGCAAGGGTGTCGGCAAGAGTCTCGTCGAGTTCCCGCGCCAGCGAGCCGCTGCGGGGCAGGCCGCGTGCCTCGATCAGGGTGCGCACGTCCGCCGCGAGGCCGCGTATCTCGTCGCCCGTCAGTGCGCGCCCGCCGGCGCCGAGCAGCACCAGGGTCACCAGGTCCGTCGTGTTGACCGGCGTGGCGTGCTCGATGCGGCTGCAGACCTCGAAGGCGAGTTTCTGCACCCGGATCTGCTCTGCGGCGGCATTCGCGTCGAACAGGCGCTCGGTCAGGTCCACCTCCGCGGCGAGAGACAGCGGTTCGGCGAAGCGCACGTAGATACGGCCGGTGGAGGCCTGCATGCCGCGGATGTAGCCCACGAACCAGGCGAGGGACTCCCTGCGCTTCGGCCGGCCCCGCTGCATGGCGGCGTAGTCGTCGATCTCGGCGATCTGGTCGAAGCTGATGGAGACCGGCACCAGCAGGGCATCGTCGCTGCCGGTGCGCCGGCAGGCGTCCACCACCCACCGGATCAGGCCCAGCTTCGGCGGATTCAGCTTGCCGGTGCGCGAGCGGGTGCCTTCGATTGACCAGGACAGCGGCAGTCGCTGCTCCACCAGGTAGTCGACGTAGTGGCGGAATACCAGGCGGTAGATGTCGTCGTCGCGGAAGCTGCGGCGCAGGAAAACGGCGCCGGAACGCTTCGCCAGCGGGCCGAACACCGGGAAGTTCATGTTGATGCCGGCGAAGCTCAGCGGCTGGGGCCGGAAGTCGTGGTCGTAGAGCGCGCGCATGAACACGAAGCTGTCGAGGTGCGATTTGTGTGACCACAGGAAGATGAGCGGGCGTTCTGCCGCCAGAGACTTCAGTTCCTCCAGTCTCTGCGTGTTGATATCCAGGGCCGGGTCGTAGCTGCGGCTGATCATGAAGCGGGCGAGCCGCGCCACCCGGTCGAGCTGGCGCGCCTCCGGGTGCACCGCCATCTCCTCGAGGCACTTCGCCGCATAGGCCTCGGCCTCGGGGCGCGATCTGCCGAGCCGGTCCGCCGTCTCGGCCAGCGCCTCGCGGAACGCGGCGCGCCCCAGGAGCTCGCGCTCGGCGAGGGCGGCCACGCGGGGACGGGCGCCGGCCGCCGTCGTCAGTCCTCCCGTGCTTCCCATTGCCCGAGCTCGTGCAGAAAGAGTTTGCGGATGCGGCGGGCCTCCGGCGCGATGCTCCGCAGCGTCCAGCCCTCCGTGGCCACCGGCGGCAGCACCGTGACCTTCACCTCGGCCGGGCGCACCACCAGGCCGCCGTTCGGCAGCGCGTCCGGTGCGTTGTGGATGACGACGGGCACGATCGGCACGCCGGCCTGCCGCGCCAGGTGGAAGGCGCCCCGTTTGAACTCGCCCAGGCGTCCGTCCCGGCTGCGGGTGCCTTCCGGCGCGATCGCCACCGAACGCCCCTCGTGCAGGGCGGCGACGGCGGGCTCCAGCGCCTTCCTCGGATCGCCCGCGCGGTCCCGGTCGACGAACACCGTGCCGGCGAAACTGAGCGCGGGGCCGAGGAACGGCTGGCGCTGCACCTCCTTCTTCGCGACGCCGACTACGTCCTCGCGCAGCAGCCGCGCCACGATGAGGATGTCCATGGCGCTCTGGTGGTTGAAGACGAACACGGCGGGCCGGTGGGACCAGAGATGTTCCTCGCCCTCCACGATCAGCCGCAGGCGCGCGATCAGCGGAGCCAGCGTGGTCCAGGTGGCCAGCGAGAAATTCAGCGCGTCGCGGGGGCTGGCGCCGAGCAGGCGCAACGGCAGGCCGGCCGCGAAGGTGGGCAGGATGCTGCCGAAGGTGGTGAGTGTGCGGGCGACGTCCAGGGGGCCCACGCTGCCCCGGCTCGCGAAGTCGTGCACGGGCCAGCCCTGACGCTCGGCGGCCGGGCGCAGCCGCCGGTCCGGGTTCACGACCACCGGGTTGCCCACCGCCTCCAGCAGCGGCAGATCCTCACTGCCGTTGGAATAGAAGTAGCTCTTCGCCAGCGACACCCTGCGGCGGCGGGCGAAGGCGCGGGCGGCCGTCAGCTTGTTTGCGCCGTAGCAGGGCTCGCCCCGGATGGTGCCGGTGAAGCGACCGCCGGTTACGCCGAGCTCGGTGCAGAGCACGTGGTCCACGCCCAGGTGGTCGGCCAGCGGCTGCGCCTGGTAACGGGTGGCGGAGGTCACGACGGCGATGGTGTGGCCCCGCTCACGGTGGGCCCGCAGCAGGGCCTTCATCTCGGGGAATACCTGTCCGAGCAGGCGCTCGCGGCTCACCTTCTGCCCGAGCCGGATCAGCTCGTCCTCCGGCTGGCCCCGCAGGTTCGCGACCGAGGCGGCCATGCCGTCCTCGAAGTCGCCGCTCTTCGTGAGGTAGCGGGCCGACATCGTCAGCAGGTCGCGGAACTCGTCCACGCTCACCTGCCCGGCCTTCAGCCGCTCGACGAAGAAATCGCCGACGGAGTGGCCGGCGATGATGGTGCCGTCGAGGTCGAAGAAGGCGCCGACGCCGCGGCCGCCGACGCCGTCGCGCACCGGGCGCGTGACCCGCGCATAGGGCTCCGTGGTCATGCCGCTCACTCCGTGTTGCCGGGGCCGCCATCTTAGGCCGGGTCCGGGGCGGCCGCCAATGGCCGACCGCGGTCAGGGCGCCCCGGCTCCCGCCGCCGGCGTGCCCGGGTACAATGGGCCGGGATGCACCGGTGCGAGGATTGCTACGGGGATAGCTGATGCCGGAAGCCGAGAATCCGGATACCCGGAGAGTGGAGCCGCCCTTCCTGGGCTACGCCTTCGCCGAGCTGCCGCGGGCGATCCTGGAGTTCATGTGCCTGCTGCCGGCGCATCCGCTGGTGGTCTCGGCGCCGCGGGGAGACGGCCACCCGGTCGTCACCGTGCCCGGCTTCCGCGGTAACGACACCTCGATGCTGATCCTGCGGCGTTATCTGAAGCACTGGGGCTACGACCCCCATCCCTGGGGTCTCGGTACCAATCTCGGCATCGGCTACGACCGCACGGACTACGAGCAGCGCTTCGTCGCCCAGGTCGAGCGCATCGCCGGTGACACCGGCCGCAAGGTGACGCTGATCGGCTGGAGCCAGGGCGGCGTCATCGCCCGCCAGGCGGCGAAGCTGCGCGGCGACCTGGTGCGTCAGCTGATCACCCTCGGCAGCCCCATCGGCGACACGCCGGAGGCCACTACCATCTGGCGCATCTATCAGCGCACCTCGGCCGAGGACATCACGCCGGAGCTGCTCGCCTTCCTGCGCGAGGTGGCCACGCCCGTGCCCGACGTCCGCTGCACCTGCATCTACAGCCACACCGACGGTGTGGTGGCACCGGGCATCGCCCAGGACCGGGTGTCGCCGCTGGCGGAGAACATCAGCGTGGTGGCCAGCCACTTCGGCATGGCCGTGAATCCGGCGGTGCTCTACATCGTGGCCGACCGGCTGGCGCAGACGGAGGAAGGCTGGCGCCCGTTCAACCCCAACCCGGTGGCCCGGTTCCTGCACGGGTGAGGGAGGAGGAGCAGACATGCTGAAGCAGTTATCCGGTCTCGATTCCATGTTCCTCTATGCGGAGTCGGACAGGGCGCCGCTGGAGGTGAGCTCGCTGCAGATCTACGACCCGTCCACACACCCGGACGGGCGGGTGAAGTTCACCGAGATCCTGGCCACCTTCGCGGAACGCATCGAGCGCTCGAAGGTATTCCGCAGGAAGCTCCTGCCGGTGCCCTTCGCGCTCGACTATCCCTACTGGGTGGAGGACGAGGAGTTCGACCTGGAGTACCACGTGCGCCACATCGCCCTGCCGAAGCCGGGAGGCTGGCGCCAGCTGATGGAGCTGGCCGCACGCCTGCAGGCCCAGCAGCTCGACCTCGCCCGGCCGCTGTGGGTGGTCTACATCATCGAGGGGCTGAACGAGATCCCCGGCGCGAGGCCCGGCTGTTTCGGCATGTTCATGAAGATGCATCACGCCACCATCGACGGGGTCAGCGGCCAGGAGATCCAGGCCGCCATCCACGACTTCGAGCCGATACCGGCGGACGCCTCCCGCTACGAGCCCTCGCCCGGGCGGGCGCAGCCGGCGCCGGGGACGGCGCGGCTGCTGCTGCGCAGCCCGCTCAGTAACCTCTCGAAGGCGCTGCGGCTGGGCGGCGCGCTGGCCGCCGCGGCGCCCGGTCTCGTGCGGGCCGGCCTCGCCAGCCGCGGCAGCGAACGCACGCCGGTGCCGAAGACCGTGTTCAACCGGGGGCGGGTCTCCCCGAGCCGGGTGGTGGACGGCCACCTGTACGACCTGGCCGAGGTAAAGGCGGTATCGAAGGCGCTGGACGGCACCATCAACGACGTCGTGCTGGCCGTCGTGGGCGGGGCGTTGCGGCGCTACCTCGTGGCCCGGGACGAACTGCCTGCCGAGACGCTGGTGGCGGCCTGCCCGATGGACGTGCGGGGCCGGGACGACAGCGGCCGGGAAGTGGATAACCTGGTGAGCGCCATGCTGACGCCGCTGCACACCGAGGTTGCCGATCCGGCGGAGCGGGTGCGGGCCGTTCACGAGGGTACCGAGGCCGCCAAGGCCGCGATGGAGAGGATCGGCCCGCGGCGGATGGCGGAGATTCCCATGAATCTGCCCTCGCCGGTGGCCCGCGGCCTGTTTCCGCTGCTGATGGAACTGACCGTGCGTTCGGGCACGGTGCCGTTCAACACGATGGTCACGAACGTGGCCGGCATCCGGAAGCCGGTCTACCTGGCAGGCGCCGAGATGGTGGCGATGCTGGGCATGGGGCCCGTGGTGCACCAGGCCGGCCTGTTCCACGCCGTGTTCTCCTACAACGGCGTCATCTCGATCATGTTCACCGCCTGCCGGCAGATGCTGCCGGACCCGGCGTTCTACGCCGAGTGCATCGATGCCTCCTGGCGCGAACTCCGTGACGCCGCGCTGTCGGGGCGGGGCCGCCGGAAGACCCCGGCCAGGAAGACCGGCCGGAAGAAGGTGTCCGCGAAAAAGGCGGCCGGCAGGAAGAAGACCGGGAAGAAGATGGCCGGGCAGAAGCCGCCCGCGAAGAAGACGCCCGCAAAGAAGACCACCCGGCAGAAAGCCGGCCGGAAGAAGGCGAAGCGGCGCTCTGCCGGGAAGAGCGCATCGCGCATGCAGCGGGCGGGCGCGAGCGGGGACGACACATGAGCATGGAGCGGATGGCGGCCTTTACCGACGAGCCGGACCCGTCGATCCGGGACGAGTTCTCGATCGACTGGCTGGACTACCACGCCCGTTACGACGCCGACGTGGTGGCCGCCGTGGACGTGGACACCGGCCGCAGCTTCACCTACGGCCAGTTCAACGACCGCCTGCGGCGCCTGGCGGTGGGGTTGCAATCCGCCTACCGCCTCGAGAAGGGCGACCGCATCGCCATGCTCTGCCACAACTCCACTGACGTGTTCGAGACCCTGTTCGCCGGCTGGGAGCTGGGCGCGGCCCTGATGCCGCTGAACTGGCGGCTGAGCGCCCGGGAGATAGCGGCGATCCTGCAGCACGGCGAGCCCAGCGTGGTGATCTGCGACGAGGAGTTCGGCCACCTGGTGGAGGGCGCGGGCCTGCCGGTGCTCGAGCGGCGCGGCGACCCCGCGGCCAGCGAGTACGAGCAGCTCATCGGCTCCGCGAGCGCCGACGCGCTGCGGCCGGCGGAGCTCACCATCGACGATCTGGCGACGCTGCTCTACACCTCCGGCACCACGGGCATGCCAAAGGGCGTGATGGGCACCTTCCGCATGATGCGCGACACCATTATCCACGCCGCGCTGCACGGGGACCTCACCGGCAGCTCGCGCTCGCTCACCTGCGCGCCCATGTTCCATTCGGCCGGCCTGTACGGTTTCTCCATGCCGGTGTTCCACTACGGCGGCACGCTGTGTGTGATGAAGAAGTGGGATCCGCGGCGCTTCCTCGGTCTGCTGACCGACCCGGAGGCCGCCGTCACCCACTGCCTGGGTGTGCCGGTGCAATACGCGATGATGGCCGAGCTGCCCGAGTTTGCCGAGGCCGTTTTCCCCACGCTGCGGGTGGCGGGCGTCGGCGCCGCGCCGGTCTCCACCGACCTGCTGCACGTGTGGGCGGCGAAAGGCGTCCACCTGGCCCAGTCCTACGGCCTCACCGAAGCCTTCAGCGTGGCCATCCTGCCGCCGCGCCAGGCGGCGAGCCGGGTGGGGTCGGCGGGCCACCGGATGATGCACACCCGGCTGCGCATCGCCGACGAGGCGGGCAACGCGCTGCCGGCCGGCGAGGTGGGGGAGATCCAGATCAAGGGGCCGGCGGTGACCCCCGGTTACTGGAAGGCGCCGCAGGAGACGGCCCTGGCTTTCGTCGACGGCTGGTTCCGGACGGGGGATGCGGGCCGGCTGGAACCCGACGGCACGCTGTACATCGTCGACCGTTACAAGGACATGTATATCTCGGGCGGCGAGAACGTGTATCCCGCCGAGGTGGAGAACGTGCTGTGCGCGCACGCCGACGTGGCGGCCGCCGCCGTCCTCGGCGTGGACGACGACAAGTGGGGGCAGACCGGCCTGGCGGTGGTCCAGCTCCGGGCCGGCGCGGCCGCGGACGCCGATGCCCTGCTGGCCCATTGCGCTGCCCGCCTCGCCGGGTTCAAGCTGCCGAAGTACGTGCGCTTCGTCGAGGCGCTGCCCGTGAGCGCCCAGGGCAAGGTGCTGAAACAGGAGCTCAAACGCCTGTACGATCCCCCCCCCCCCGGCGTCGACCGCTGAATGAATGGAGAGAGTTACCGTGAGCGAACGCAAGCGCGAGATTTCGCTGGTGCTGGGCAGCGGCGGCGCCCGGGGCTACGCCCACATCGGCGTGATCCGCTGGATCGAGGAACACGATCTGGCCATCTCCTCGGTGGTGGGCGCCTCGATGGGTGCGCTCGTCGGCGGCTGTTACGCGGCGGGCAAGCTGGACGAGTACGCGGACTGGGCCTCCGCCGTGCGCAAGAGCGACATCGTGCGGCTGCTGGATTTCACGCTGAGCAAGTCCGGCTTCGTGGACGGTACCCGCATCATGAACGTGCTGAAGGACTTCGTCGGCGACCACGACATCGCCGACCTGCCGGTGCGGTTCACGGCGGTGGCCTCGGACATCGCCCGGGAAAAGGAGGTCTGGATCAACAGCGGCTCCCTGTTCGAGGCCATCCGGGCGTCCATCGCGCTGCCGTTCTTCTTCGTGCCTTTCCGCAAGGACGGCCGTCCGCTGCTGGATGGCGGCATCCTGAATCCGGTGCCGATCGCCCCGACCTTCGACGATCCCACCGATTTCACCGTCGCGGTGAACCTGAACGGTCCGCCGGACGAGAACCTGCGGCTGCCGGGCAAGCGGACCGCCCTGTCCGAGGAGAACAGGAAGGACAAGCAGGGCCTCATCGACCGCTTCCTGGACCGCCTGCACGACCAGTTCACCCGGGAGGGTTCGGACGGCTGGAGCATGCTCGACATCGCCCAGCAGACCTTCGACACGATGCAGAGCACGATCGCCCGCACCAAGCTTGCGGCCTATCCGCCGGACGTCGTCCTCTCCGTCCCGCGGGACGTGGCCAGTATCATGGAGTTCGACCGGGCCGACGAACTGATCGAGCTGGGTTACGAGGCCGCCGACCGCCAGCTCAGCCGCTTCCTGAAACGCCGCGCCCGCCTGGAGCAGGAGGAAGCCGAAGCGGCCGAACAGGAGAAAGGGTAGGAGGGCCTTCAGGCCCGACCCCGCATCACCCGATCCCGAATCGCCCGATCCCTCATCTATTGATGCCCGCGATGAAACGCCGCCCGGCCCGGATTGTCTGACCCGGTAATCGGAAAACGCCGCCGCCCGAATCCATGCACATCATCCTGCTGCTCGTTATCGGTATCGTCGTCATCCTGGGCCCCGGGCTCTGGGTGAAGCGGGTCATGGAGCGCTACAGCCGTCCCGCCGACCGTTACCCGATGACCGGCGCCCGGCTGGCGCGGGATCTGCTGGACGGGGCGGGCCTCGAGCGGGTGCGCACCGAGGTGACCGAGCAGGGCGACCACTACGACCCCATCGAGAAGGTGGTGCGGCTCAGCCCGGACAATCACGACGGCCGCTCGCTGACCGCGATCACCGTGGCCGCCCATGAGGTGGGGCATGCGCTGCAGGACGCCGGCGGTTTCGGGCCGCTGCGCTGGCGCACCCGGCTCGTGCGCTGGATATCGCCCATCGAGCGTCTCGGCGCCGGTCTGCTGATGGCCTCGCCGGTGATGGTGGCCGTGACCCGGGCACCGGTGGCCGGCCTCATGATGTTCCTCGGCGGGCTCCTGACGCTGGCGTCGGGCATCCTGGTGCACGCCACGACCCTGCCGACGGAGTTCGACGCCAGCTTCCGCCGGGCCCTGCCGCTGCTGGCCGAGAAGCGGGTGCTGCGCGACGGCGACGAACGCCATGCGCGCAAGATCCTCCGGGCCGCGGCCATGACCTACGTCTCCGCCTCGCTGATGAGTCTGCTGAACGTGGCGCGCTGGTGGGCGATACTGCGGCGCTGAACCGGCAGGATGGCCTTCGGGCCTGCAGGCCCTCCTACCCGCGGTTGTCGCCGTTGTAGTGGGCTTTCGCCCCGCGGTGGGTCAGCGGCGGGATTTCCTCGCGGAACGCTTTCAGCAGGCACCAGGCCAGGACGATCAGGATGATGGCGAAGGGCAGGCCGGTGGTGATGGAGGCGCTCTGCAGCGCGGCCAGTCCGCCGCCCGCGAGCAGCACCGCCGCGACCACGCCCTCCGTGACCGCCCAGAAGATGCGCTGGGCCACGGGCGGGTCCAGCGCGCCGCCGGAGGTGATGATGTCGATCACCAGCGAGCCGGAGTCCGACGAGGTCACGAAGAAGACGAATACCAGCATCATCGCGATCAGGCTGGTGACGCCGGCCAGGGGGAAGTTGCCGAGCAGTTCGAACAGGGCGGTGGCCACGTTGGCGTTCACCGCATCGATGATGCTCCGGTCCACGTTCAGTGCCTCGTAGAGGGCCGCACCGCCGAACACCGACACCCAGAGGAAGGTCAGCAGGGACGGCACGGCAAGTACGCCGACGATGAATTCGCGTACCGTCCGCCCCCGCGAGATGCGGGCGATGAACATGCCCACGAACGGCGACCAGGCGATCCACCAGGCCCAATAGAACACGGTCCAGTCGCCCTGCCAGCCGGCGTCCCGGGTGTACGCCTCGGTCCAGCTGCCGAGCGTCAGGAGATTCTGCAGGTAATGCCCGGTGTTCTGCACGAAACCCTTCAGCAGAAACAGGCTGGGCCCTAGCACCAGCAGGAACAGCATCAGCACCAGGGCGGCTACCAGGTTCAGTTCGCTGAGCCGCTTGATGCCCTTGTCCAGGCCGGACACCACGCTGCCCGTCGCCACGGCCGTGATGACCGTGATCAGGGTGAGTTGTGTGCCGACCGACATCTGCGCTTCGAACAGGTAGCTCAGCCCGGCATTGATCTGGGTGACGCCGAAGCCGAGCGAGGTGGCCACGCCGAACAGTGTGGCCACCACCGCCATGACGTCGATCACGTTGCCGATGGGCCCGTGGATACGCTCGCCCAGCAGCGGATGGAAGCCGCTGCGGATGGTCAGCGGCAGCCCCCTGTTGAAGCTGAAGTACGCCAGCGACAGACCGACCAGGGCATAGATGCCCCAGGCATGGAAACCCCAGTGCAGGAAGGTGAGGTCCATCGCACGGGTCGCCGCCTGCGGCCCCATGCCCGGCACCCCCGGCGGGTCCTGAAAGTGCGTCACCGGTTCCGCCACGGCCCAGAACATGAGCCCGATGCCCATGCCGGCGCTGAACAGCATGGAAAACCAGGCCGGTCGGGAATAGGACGGGCGCGCGCCGGGCCCCCCGATGCGTATGTAGCCGAAGCGGCTGAGCGCCAGATACACACAGAACAGCAGGAAACCCTGCACGCAGAGGATCAGGAGCCAGCCGAAGCTCGAGGTGATGCCGCTCTTCGTCCGGCTGAAGATCGCATCGGCGGTGTCGAGGTTCGCGAGCGTGAGGGCGACGAACAGCACGATCAGCGCGGCGGAGCAGCCGAACACCCAGGGATGTATCTGCAGCCTGGGCAGGCGCGAGCGTCGCGTCTCGGTGGAATCCGGAGCCAAGTGATTTCCCTTCGATTGGTGGGCGCGGCCGGCTGTTTTGCCAGCGCAACGCCGAATGGAGGGCAAGCCCATTGACGGTCGTTGGACCCGCTCACAGGCCGACTTCCCGGCCCGTAATGCAGATAGCTGATCCTACTACTTTTTCTGCCATTTGCCGAGCCCGGTAGAGGCGGTGCATTGGCGAAAATACCACAAATTATTTCGAGCAACTTTGCAATCAGGGGCGAGCCTAGGCACACTGTGTTGCTAGATGGACACAGCGCCGCGCAGTGCGCGGTGCGCCGCTGTCCTGCCAGACGGCACGGCCGTGCAGCGTCGAGGGGAGGAATGCGCCGGTGCTCCGCAGGGGTACCGGCGTCACGGCGCGCTGCGGCTATCCGTGGCCTGCCGGCGCAAAGCCGCTGCAGGCGGAAGAGAACAGGACGGCCGGCGCTGGAGCCGGCCGAACAAGTTATCGGAGCGACAAACAGGAAGAGGTTATGAGACGGAACACGAAGATTCGCGCGGCCGTCGTATCGGCCCTTGCGGCCGGCGCCGGTTCGACGGCAGTCACGGCGGTCCAGGCGCAGGAAGCACCGGCTGCCCCGGGCAAGCGGGCCATCGAGGAGATCGTCGTTACGGCGACCAAGCGCCAGGAGTCCATGCAGGACGTCCCGGTCGCGGTCTCCGCGCTCCAGGGCGACAACCTGGAGGAGCTGCGCATCGACAGCTTCGAGGATTACGCGCTGTACCTGCCGAACGTCACCAGTCAGGGCACCGGCCCCGGCCAGCAGGAGATCTACATCCGCGGCGCCGCCACCTCCCAGACCATCATCTCGCTGTCCTCCGTCCAGGGCCTCCAGCCTTCGGTGGCGCTGTATCTGGACGAGCAGCCGGTGGCGCTGCAGGGCCGCAACCTGGACGTCTACGCGACCGACCTCGCGCGCGTGGAGGTGCTGCCCGGGCCCCAGGGCACACTGTTCGGCGCCAGCTCCCAGGCGGGCACCGTCCGGCTCATCACCAACAAGCCGGATCATTCCTCGTTCCAGGCCGGTTTCGACACCCAGATCGCCAACACCACCGGCGGTGAGATGAGCAACTCCGTCGAGGCCTATTTCAACCTGCCGATCAGCGATACGGTGGCATTCCGGCTGGCGGCCTACAACGATAACCAGGGCGGCTGGATCGACCACATCCTGAACGATCCGGACAACGGCGGCTGGAACGGCAGCACGATCGTGATCGACCGCATTTCCGGCGGGGCCCTGCCGGATCCGGAGAACCAGACCATCCCGATCCCGAAAAATGACCAGCTGGTGGAGCAGGACTTCAACGACGCCACCTACACCGGCGGTCGCTTCGGTCTGTCCTGGCTCATCAACGACCGCTGGGACCTGCTGCTGCAGCATACCCAGCAGTCGCTGGACACCGAGGGCGTGTGGGCCTACGACGCGAATCTGGACGGCGAGAGTTCCGTGAACCGCTTCGCGCCGGACAACAACGAGGACGATTTCGGCCTCACCACCTGGACGCTGAACGGCCGTCTGGCTATGCTGGACGTCGTCTACACCGGCGGCTATCTCGACCGTTCGGTGAACTCCACCATCGACTACACCCATTACACCAACGGCGGCCTGTTCTCGGCCTACTACGTCTGCTACCCGGGCGACGGCACCTATTCCGAGTGCTTCAATCCGCAGAAGTTCTACAAGGAAGACACGGAAAACACCCGCACGACTCACGAGTTCCGCGTCAACACGCCGCAGGACAACCGCTGGCGTATCACCGCGGGCCTGTTCTACGACGCGCAGGAATTGGCCAGCACGGGTTACTTCAAGATCGCCTCGACCGACAGCCCCTTCTTCGAGAACGTCGGCGACAGCCGCAGCGTGCCGGTCGTGGAGGGCGCCCGGACAGGCGGCCAGCCCGTCCCGCCTGAGGTCAGCTTCGTCAACGACGTAACCCGGAATACCGACCAGATCGCGGTGTTCGGGCAGCTCGAGTTCGACATCACGGACCGGCTCACTGCCGCCGTCGGCGCGCGCTGGTACGAGATCGAGGACGACTACAAGGGCGCGACCACCACAGCGAACGTGACGGCCCGCCTGCGTGCGCTCGGCAGCCAGGACGAGGCGGCGCTGGACGCCGTTGGGCTGGACGGCGACGCCGTGCTGGCCGCGATCGACAACGGTCAGCTGGACGTGAGCGACCTCGACAGCGACGGGGTGCTGACCCAGGACGACGTCATCCTGCGCTTCTCGCTGGACTGGGCCGTGACCGACCGCATCCTGCTGTTCGGTAACTTCGCCGAAGGCTTCCGCCCGCCGGTCACCAACCGGCTTGGTGCCGATGCGGCGCGGTCGGCCAATCCCAACTTCGCGGATTTCCGCATCCCGGTCTACTCCCAGACGGACGACCTGGAGAACTGGGAGCTGGGCTTCAAGGGCGACTTCCTGGACGACACGCTGCGTCTGAACGCGACGGCCTTCTACTCGGAGATCACCGACCTGCAGACCTCGCGTTTCGACCCGACCAACATCAGCTTCCTGTGGTTCGCCGACAACGTGGGCGACGCGGAGATCAGCGGTCTGGATGCCGACTTCATCTGGCAGCCCACCATGAATCTCACCATCAGCGGCGCCTTCAGCGTGCTGGATACCGAGATCACGCGCCTCAACCAGGAACTGCAGGGCGTGGCCGCCCCGGTCGGCAGTGAGCTGCCGTTCTCGCCGGAGTTCTCCGGCAACATCCGGGCCCGCTACGGCTTCGACGTGCCGGCCATCGGCGAGGTCGAGAACCTGCGCGGCTACGTGAGCGGCGGCTTCGTCTACACCGGCGAGAGCAAGGTCGGCCTGAAGATGGACGCCTACGTGGTCGAGGACAACCTGCGCCGTGTCTATCAGGTCTCCGGCTCGGGCCTGGAGATCGAGCAGGAGGCCAGCGAGTTCCTCGGCGCCCCGCTGGGCACCGAGCTGATCGGCCAGGACGGGGTCCCGGGTGGGCGCTACGTCCAGGAGGACTACACCATCGCGAATCTCGCCTTCGGTGTGGAGAAGGACACCTGGTCGGCGGAGCTGTTCATCGACAACCTGTTCGACGAGAACGCGCAGGTGTACATCGACACGCAGCAGAATACGCCGAAGGTCGTGACCAACCGGCCGCGTACCATCGGCCTGCGTATTTCCTACGACTTCCTCTGAGTCCGCGGATTGCGCACGGGGAGGGCAGGCCCGCACGGCGGGCTTGCCCTTCTTGCGTTCAGGGTTTAGAAAAACCGTATCGGGGTGAACGGGCGCAGCACCGGGCAACGACGTGACTGAAGCAGCGGAGCAGGCCGGGCGGCCGGACCACGAGCGCGCCATCGCGGGCGCCAGGAGGCTGATCGAGGCGGCGCGTTTCGCCGAGGCCGAGGCCGCCATGCTCGACGTGCTCGGCGAGTCGCCGGCGCCGCGGCAGGAGATCGAGGCCCGCTACACCATCGCGGTGGCGCGGCGCTACGCGAAGGACTACGCCGGCGCGCTGCAGGCGGCGGACGAGCTGCTGGCGGTGCGGCCGGAGTACGGCCGCGCCTGGCAGGAGAAGGGCTATGCCTACCTCGCCTCCAACCGGCCGGCCGAGGCCGCGGAGGCGTTCTCCCGCGCGGTCGACCTGAATCCGGGCCTGGTGGCGGCGTGGAAGTCGCTGGCGAACCTGTACCGGGCCGCCGGCCGGGAGGAGCGTACGCGCCACGCCGAGGCTCAGGCAGAATACCTGGCCTCCCTGCCCCGGGAACTGCTGGCCGTGCTCGACCTCATCCATGAAGGCAAGCTGTACAAGGCCGAGCAGCTCTGCCGCCGCTTCCTGGCGCACAACAAGCACCACATCGAGGCCATGCGCCTCCTGGCGGACATCGGCGTGCGCCTGCGCGTGCTCGACGACGCCGAATTCCTGCTGGAGAGCTGCGTGGAACTCGCGCCGGACAACGTGCGTGCCCGGCTGGATTATCTGCGGGTGCTGAACCGCAAGAGCCGCTTCCGCCAGGCGCTGGAACAGGCGGACATCCTGCTGCGGGACGAGCCGGACAACCCGGTGTTCCGCCTCGCCCGGGCCAGCGCCCTGGTCGGCCTGGGGCGTATTCAGGAAGGCATCGATATCTATCGCGACTGCCTCGGCTTCACCACCAACAAGGCGGGCGTCCACGTGATGCTGGGTCATGCCGAGAAGGCCATCGGCGACCTGGATGCGGCCATCGCCTCGTACCGCGAGGCCTACCGGCTGCGCCCGGACTACGGCGACGCCTTCTGGAGTCTCGCCAACACCAAGACCTACCGCTTCACCGACGAGGAACTCGATCACATGCGCCGCTCCGAGGCGGAGCCTGGCGTGGCGGCCGACGACCGCATCCATCTGTGCTTCGCGCTCGGCAAGGGCCTGGAAGACCGCAGGCAGTACGAAGAGTCGTTCCACTTCTACCGGCAGGGTAATGCGCTGCGCCAGCAGCGCTCCGGCTACGATCCCGACAAGACCGCCGCCATGGTGGATGCGCAGATCGAGACCTGCACGCGGGAATTGTTCGAGACCAGGGCAGGCACGGGCAGCGACGCACCGGACCCGATCTTCATCGTCGGCCTGCCCCGTGCCGGCTCGACGCT
>CAYRZI010000024.1:26900-33725 GCA_964428605.1 uncultured Woeseiaceae bacterium | reverse complement strand
TGACGGGTATTTTCTATCGCCTGCGCCTCTTTGTCAGGGGTTTTGACACACCCTGCGGTGGCGCCCCTTTTTCTTGCCCTGACTATTCCCGTCAGTTGCCCGTCTCGTTGGCGGATCTCAGGCCATCGAGATAGGACTGCAGCTTCTTCTGCTCGACGACCGGCTTCAGCCTTTCCTTCACCTCTTCGAATGAGGGTGCCTCCGTCTCGCGCGAATCCTCACGCAGGATTACGTGCCAGCCGAACTGGGTCTGGACGGGTTCGCTGGTGTAGTTGCCGTTCTCCAGCGCGACGACCGCGTCGGAGAAAGGCTCCACCATGGAATCCGGTGGAAACCAGCCCAGATCGCCGCCGTTCGGTCCCGAGGGGCCGGTGGACTTCTCCTGGGCCAGCTCCGCGAAGTCGGCCCCCTCATCGAGCTGCGCGATCACCGCCTCGGCCTCGTCCTCCGTCTCCAGCAGGATATGCCGTGCCTTGTACTGCTGCGGCTGATAGCCGGCCACCTGGGCCGTGTACTCGGCGCGCAGTTCCTCGTCTGTGGGCGGATTCTCTTCCAGGTAGTTTGCGGCCAGTGCCGAGGCCAGGGTCGACATGCGCTGGAGTTTGATCTGTGCCGCAACCTCTGGGTCATCGTCCAGTCCGACCGCCTCGGCTTCTTCGGCGAGCAGGCGGAGGTCTGCCACCTCCGTGCGGAACTGCTCGCGCTGTTCGGCGGAGATCTCACCCTGGGCGCCGCGGGCGCGGTTCTGGATGTAGAGCTCGAGCACTTTCGCCTCCACCTCGGGATTGGCGGCTGCGGTGCCGTTGTCGGACTGTGCGCAGGCTGCCGTGCTGAGCAGAACGGCAGAGGCAAGGAGCAGTGCCTTGCCGGCGCCCAGGTGGCGCAAATACGTGGTAGTCATAGTGGATCCTCTGTTTTCGTGGTCGAATCTTGCTCTCAGCCGCGGGCGGCTTCGCCGGGGGTGAGGGCGGATATGCTGAGTGCGTGTATATCGGTTTCCATCAGATCGCCCACGGCTTCGTAGACGAGCCGGTGACGCTGGATTCGCGGCATCCCCTCGAAAGCGTCAGCGGTCAGGCGGACGGCGAAGTGGCTGCGTCCGTCCTGCGCACCGGCATGACCGGCGTGCAGGTGGCTCTGATCCTTGATCAGCAGTTCTTCCGGCTGCAATGCATTCCGGAGGCGTTTTTCCAGCTCGGTCTGACGGGCCTCCGTCACGGCAGTACCTTGTTGAACGGTTTGACGATGACCCGCTGATAGACGCCGGCTTCCACGTAGGGATCCTCATCCGCCCAGGCCCTGGCGTCCTCCAGTGAAGCAAATTCGGCAATCACCAGGCTGCCCGTGAAACCGGCCTCCGCCGGGTCCACGTTGTCAATGGCAGGATGCGGGCCGGCCACCAGGAGCCGGCCTTCGTCACGGAGTTGGCGCAGTCGCTCGAGATGCCGCGCTCTGGCCTGAGCGCGCAGTGGCGTACTGTCCGGCACGTCCTCGCTGATGATCGCATACCACATGGCTAGTCGGCTCCACTGGTGGATTTACGTTCGTTTCTCGAGACCATGATGGCGAGCCACACGCCCTGGACTACCATAAAGGCGAGGGTCAGGCCGAGCAGGCCGAAGAGCTTGAAGCTCACCCAGGCGCTCTCTCCGAACTGGTAGGCAACGAAGATATTGGCGGCGCCGGAGACGGCGAAGAACAGGCCCCAGATCACGGTCAATTGACGCCACTGGGCGGCCGAAAGTTCCACGGCCGACTGCAGCAGCCGCTGGATGAGCGGCTTCTCGCCGATGTAGAGGCTGGCGAAGCACACGGCCGCCATGGCCCAGTTGAGCAGCGTGGGTTTCCAGATGAGGAACAGGCTGTTCCGCAGCGCCAGCGTGACGCCGCCGAGCACGAGCACGAGCGCCGTCGAGATCAGATAGATGCGCCCCACCTGCCGCGTGAAGATCCAGTGGGCCAGCGGCACCAGGGGCATGGTGGCCATGAGGACGATGGTCGCCGTGTAGATGTCGGCCTGCTGATAGGCGACGAAGAACGCGACCACCGGAAGATAGTCAAGTATCAGTTGCATTCGCTGGGAATCGGGTCTGCGGCGCGCACTGCGATCGGCGCATGATAGCGCACCCGTCGGTGGACCCCAATGCGCGGATAGCGGCAGTCGGATTTGACCGGAGGTGCCGGTAGAATGCGCGACGTGTCCCAGATCATCACCATCCATCCGAAGAACCCCCAGAAGCGGTATGTCGACCAGGCGGTCGACATAATCCGCGAGGGCGGTCTGCTGGTCTATCCCACGGACTCGAGCTACGCGTTCGGCTGCCGGATCGGCAACAAGAAGGCGCTGGACCGTATCCGGCTGCTGCGTCAGGCGGACAAGCTGCACGACTTCTCGCTGGTGGTGCGTGACCTCTCCGAGATTGCCACCTACGCGCGGGTGGACAACTGGGCCTACCGGCTGCTGAAGCATTTCACGCCGGGGCCGTATACCTTCATTCTTAAAGCCACACGGGAAGTACCGAACCGGCTCAGGAACCCGAAGAAGAAGACCATCGGCATCCGGGTGCCGGACCACCCTATCAGCCAGGCGCTGCTGGAGGCGCTGGGGGAACCGATGATGAGTTCGACGCTGCTGCTGCCCGGCGACGACGTGCCCATGACGGACCCGGTGGAGATCGCAGGGCGGCTGGGCAATCAGGTGGACGCGGTCGTCGACGGTGGCCCGGGTGGCATGGAGCCGTCCAGCGTGCTGGACCTCACCGAGGGCACGGTGCGGATCATCCGGCGGGGCATCGGGGACGTCAGCGCTTTCGAATGAGTGGCCACGGTCGCGCCGGGATTACGTTAGAATCACCCTGTGTCCGAGTCAGAGAAAAAGCAGCCGGTCCTCCGCGTGGTGAGCGATCAGGGCGCGCCGAAGGCGGTGCCCGAGGATCTGAGGCCCTCCCAGGCCGAGATGCCGTTCGCCATCGTCGATGGCGAGCCGGTGACCGAGCTGCCGCAGGACCTTTATATCCCGCCCTACGCCCTGCAGGTGTTCCTGGAGGCCTTCGAGGGGCCGCTCGACCTGTTGCTCTACCTGATCCGGCGGCAGAATCTCGACATTCTCGACATCCCCATCGCGGAGATCACCCGCCAGTACATCGAGTACATCGAGCTGATGAAGGAGCTGCAGCTGGAGCTGGCCGGGGAGTACCTCGTGATGGCCGCCATGCTGGCCGAGATCAAGTCCAGGATGCTGCTGCCGCGTCCGGTGGTGGAGGACGACGAGGAGGACGACCCCCGCGCCGAGCTGGTACGGAGGCTGCAGGAGTACGAGCGTTTCAAGAAGGCGGCGGAGAACCTCGACGAGCTGCCGCGAGTGGAGCGCGACGTGCACGTGGTGCAGGTGCCGGCACCCGAGCGCCAGGTGGTGACCAAGCTGCCGGACGTGACGCTGAAGGAATTGATGCTGGCCCTGCAGCAGGTGATGGCGCGGGCCGAGATGTACAGCAATCTGCACGTCCAGCGCGAGCCGCTGTCGGTGCGCCAGCGCATGTCGGAGATCCTGACCCGGATCAGGGGCACCCAGTTCACCCAGTTCGACCGGCTCTTCGACGTGGAAGAGGGCCGGATGGGTGTCGCCGTGACCTTCATCGCCGTGCTGGAGCTGCTCCGCGAGTCGCTGATCGAGGTGGTGCAGTCCGAGGACTTCGCGCCGGTGCATGTGCGGGCGGCCTCGAACGTGCGCGTTGTGAATGACGAGGGGGATGCCGGGATGTCGGACGAGAGCCTCACCTCCTGAGCATCCCCGGTGCAGTGACCTATGGATGAGACGAGTATCAAGTACATTCTCGAGGCGGCGTTGCTGGCTGCTTCGGAACCGCTCTCGATCGACCAGCTGATCTCGCTGTTCGACGAGAAGTCGCGCCCGGAGCGCAAGGACATCCGCGCGGCCCTCGAGGAACTCGAGTCCGACTACGAGGACCGGGGCATCATGCTGGCCGAAGTGGCTTCCGGCTATCGCGTGCAGGTGCGCCCGTCGATGACCGCGATGCTGCAGCCGCTGTGGGAGGAGCGCCCGCCGCGCTATTCCCGTGCGCTGTTCGAGACGCTGGCGCTGATCGCCTACCGGCAGCCGATTACCCGTGGCGAGATCGAGGACGTCCGCGGCGTCACGGTCAGCCCCAACATCATCCGCACGCTGCTCGACCGGGAGTGGATTCGCGTCCTCGGTCATCGCGACGTGCCGGGCAAACCGGAGATGTTCGGCACGACCAAGGCCTTCCTGGACTACTTCGGGCTGAAGCGCCTGGACGACCTGCCGCCGCTGGCCGAGCTGCAGGATATCGAGGGGCTGAACGCGCAGCTGGACCTGGCCGAGGCCGAGCAGGGCGGGACGGCCGCCTCCGCCACGGTGACCGCGCTGCCGGTGGAAGAAGAAGAAACCGAGGACGAGGAACGCGCCAGCGCCGGCGTGCCGCCGTCGAGCTGACGGGCGCCGCTATGGCCGAGCGCTTGCAGAAGGTGCTGGCGGCAGCCGGCCACGGTTCCCGCCGGGAGATCGAGCGCTGGATCGGCGAGGGCAGGCTCGCTGTCGACGGCCGTACTGCGGCGCTCGGCGATACCGTAACCGGCGAGGAGCGGATCACGCTCGACGGGCGGCCGCTCCGGGTACGTGTACCGGAAGGCGGCTCGCACCAGCATCTGATCTACCACAAGCCCCAGGGCGAGGTCTGCTCCCGCAGCGGCGAGTCGGGGCATGCCACCGTATTCGAGGCGTTGCCGCGCCTGCCCCGCGGCCGGTGGGTGGGTGTCGGCCGTCTGGATGTCGCCACCAGCGGCCTGATGATTTTCACCACGGACGGTGCCCTGGCCAATGCGCTCATGCATCCGTCAAGCGGCATCGAGCGGCGCTACGCGGTGCGGGTGCGCGGCACGCCCTCGGCCGCGGATCTCGCGCGGCTGACCGAGGGCATCACGCTGGAAGACGGCCGCGCTGCTTTCGACAGCCTGGCGGAGAAGGGCGGTGAGGGCGTGAACCAGTGGTACGAGGTGACGCTGCGCGAGGGGCGTAATCGGGAGGTCAGACGGCTGTGGGAAGCATTGGGCGTCGAGGTAAGCCGGCTGATCAGGGTCGGCTATGGCCCGATCAGGCTGCCCCGGGGTCTGCGCCGCGGTCAGCATCGCCCGCTGAATCGCGGCGAGGTCGCGGCCCTGTACGCCGCGGCGGGACTGCCCGCACCGGGTGGCAGCGATATGGTCCGCAAGCCGGCACGAAAACCCGCCCGCCGGCCGGGCGGGCGCAAGTCGGGCCGCACTGCCGGGCGGCCTACTGGGCGTCGAAAGAGCCCCCGGTGACGCCGCGGCTGTCCGGGCCGAGCAGGTAGATGTGCGGCGCAAGCACCTCCTCGGGGGCAGCCAGCTTGCTCCTGTCCTCCGCCGGGTAGGCCTTCAGGCGCATGTCGGTGCGGGTCGCGCCCGGGTTCACGCAGTTCACCCGTATGCCGGCTTTCTCCGTCTCCTGGGCGAGCACCTGGGAGAGGCCTTCGACACCGAACTTGGACACCGCATAGGCACCCCAGTAGGCACGGCCCTCGCGCCCTACGCCGCTCGACGTGAACACGACCGAACCGTCCTCCGACTTGCGCAGCAGAGGCAGGCAGACCTTCGTGAGTACGAACTCGGCCGTCAGGTTGACGTGGAGCACCCGCTGCCAGAGGGTCACATCGTAGTGCTCGATGGGGGCGAGCTCGCCAAGGATGCCGGCGTTGTGCAGCAGGCCGTCCAGCCGGCCGAATTCCTCGGCAATGCTGTCGGCGAGGCTGGTGTAGGCGTCGCCGTCGGCCTTCTCGAAGTCCATGGGCGCGATGGAGGGGCGCAGGTGGCCGGCGTCTAGGATCTCGTCGTAGGCGGACTCGAGCTTGCTCACCGTGCGGCCGAGCAGGATCACCCGTGCGCCCAGTTGCGCGAAGCGCGTGGCCGCAGCGCGTCCGATGCCGTCGCCGGCGCCGGTGACCAGGATGATGCGGTCGGCGAGCAGATTCTCGCCGGGAGTGTAGCTGCGGGGATCGAAGGTCAAGGCTGCTCCTCTGTCAGGCTGGTGGCCATGCGCGCCTGGCGGCGGGCGGCGCGCCAGGCGCGCCAGAGCGATTGTAACGGATGGGCGGAGCGGCCGGCGCCACGGCATCGGGCGCTCAGGTGGGTCTCGCTCACGGCGCCCACCACGGCTGTGACCGCGCTGGCGCTGGCCACCTCGTGCCGTGCCCGCGCGAGCTCCTCGAGTCCGACCTCGGCCAGGCGCTGGATAGCATGCCGGAATCCCTCGTATTCCGACCAGCGGCCGGCAGGGACGCCCTCCAGATCGGCATCGACGGCGAGATCCTGCGGCAGCAGGAACAGCTGCCGGCCGTCCGCCAGCGCGGCCGTGCTCTTCGCCAGACCCCAGGCGATGCCGGCGTGCCTCGCCGCCGTCCGCCGGAGGTTGTCGTCGGCGGCTTCGCCGTCGGGAGCGGCAGCCAGCGTGAGCACGGTGCCTTCCCGGCGGAAACAGTGCAGGCGTAACCCGTCGACGGAATCGGGTGCTTCGCGGCGGCCCAGAGACTCCGCACAGATCACCAGTTCCTCCAGCCAGGGGAGGTAAGGCGAGTCCGCGCCCAGTTCGGGCTGCAGCGCCCGGGTCAGCGGATGGCGCGGTTCGCCGGCGGCGAGACGGCCGAGTTCCTGCCGCCACCAGTCGAGTTTCACGCTGCCGACCGCCGGTTCGCGGCCCTGCGCCGTGGCGGCCAGGATGGTGTCGCGCAGCGCGCACAGCAGCCGGAAGCGCCGTTCCCCGGCGCCGCGCAG
>CAYRZI010000024.1:1407-26890 GCA_964428605.1 uncultured Woeseiaceae bacterium | reverse complement strand
GCGACCAGTTCCTCGTCGGATCCCGGCGCTGCCTGCGTCCAGTTCTCGGTTGGGTCGGTCACCGGATCAGGAGCGGCCGGTTCCGTGCGTCTCGTCCGCCGAACCCTCGACCTCTTCGCCGCCGGTAGCGGCCTCCGCCACGCGGGTGAGTTCCTCCACCGGTTCCAGCGTATCGAGGGACTTGCGGGTGTGTACGCCGAGTTCCGTGAACTTACGCGCACCGGGCAGCACGCTGCGCTCCAGCGAGCCCACCGCCTTGTTGAAGGCGTTCACGCTGCCGGCGAGCTGGCGGCCGACGCGGTTCAGATGGCTGCCGAATGTGGCCAGCCGGTCGTGGAGCTCCACGGCGAGGCGGCGGATCTCCTCGGCGTTTTCGGCGAGAGCGAGCTGGCGCCAGCCGTAGGCCACTGCTTTCAGCAGCGCGACGAAGCTGGTGGGCGTGGCCAGAATGATCTTCTGGCGCAGCGCCTCGTCCAGCAGGTCGGGGTTCTCGTTCATGGCCGCCGCCAGGAACTGGTCGCCGGGGATGAACAGGATGACGAACTCCGGGCTGCGGGGGAACTGGGACCAGTAGTGCTTGCCGGCCAGCTCCCGGATGCGCTCGCGGACCTTGCGTTCGTGGCGGGCGAGGGCGGCCGCGCGCAACCGGTCGTCCGTGGCTTCCACCGCCTCCAGGTAGGCATCCAGCGGTGTCTTCACGTCCACCACCAGTTCCCGGTCATCCGGCATGCGCACGACCATGTCGGGACGGATCCGGTCGCTGGCGCTGCCGCCCGTGGCCTGCTCGATGAAGTCGCAGTGCTCGACCATGCCCGCCAGTTCGACGAGCCGCCGCAGCGTGATCTCGCCCCACTGGCCACGCACCTCCGGGCGCCGCAGGGCCTTGACCAGGTTGCCGGTCTCCGCCTGCAGTGCCTGCTGGCTGGCCTGCATCGCTGCGAGCTGGGCGGTGATGCTGCCGTAGGCCTCGGAGCGGGCCTTTTCCAGCTCGCCGATCTGGCGTTCGGTCTTCTCCAGCGCCTCGCGGATGGGCTGCACCAGGCTCTCGACCGCCTTCTCCCGCTCGGAGAGGGCGTGCCGGGCCTGCTCCTGCTGGGTGCCGAGGTTCTGTTTCGCGAGGCGCAGGAAAGCCTCGCTGTTGACCCGCAGGCTGCGATTCGCCAGATCGCCGAAGGAGTGCTGCAGCCGGCTGGCGGCGAGTTCGAAGGCCGCTTCACGCTCCGCCCGCAGCGTCTCCTGATCCTTGACCCGGCGATCGGCATCGTCCCGTTCCGCGGCCAGCCGGGCCATGCGCCCGCGCACGAGCAGCCAGTGCAGGAGGAGACCCGCCGCCAGCGCCGTCGCACAGGCCGTCCCGGCCAGCCACAGCGGCACCGCCTCCTGCAGCCAGTCGCTCACCCGCGCGCTTCCTCCAGCATCGCCAGCAGCGCCACCGGGTGCTTGATAACGAGATCGGCCTGCCATGCGGCCGCGTCGTCATCGGGCAGCAGGTAGCCGTAGGCGGCCGCAATGGTGCGCATGCCGGCGGCCCGGCCTGCTTCCACGTCCCGAAGGTTGTCGCCCACGTAGACGCAATCCGCGGCGTCGACGGCGAGTCCCCGGGCGGCGTGCAGCAGCGGCATGGGATGGGGCTTGCGCCTCGGCAACGCGTCTCCGCCGATGGAAACCCGGGAGCGGGTATGCAGCCCCAGCCCCTCGAGCAGCGCATCGGTGAGCGCCTGGGGCTTGTTGGTCACGATGCCCCAGGGCAGACCGGCCGCCTCGATGGCGGTGAGCACCTCCTCCATGCCCTCGAACAGGCGGGAGCTGCGGTGGATGCGGTCGGCGTAGCGCTGCAGATACTCGCGGTAGAGGGCCTGGCGCTCGTCCTCGTCCCGATCGGGGAAGGCGAGCCCGATCAGCCCCGCGGCGCCGTTGGTGATGCTCGCCCGCGCCAGACGGTACTCCGGCGGACGGCTGCCGTGGGCACGACACAGTTCCGCCAGCGTGTCGGTCATGTCGGGTGCCGTATCGATGAGCGTGCCGTCCAGGTCGAACAGCCAGCCGGCGAAACGGGCAGGCGCGGTCATCGGTGCGCGGCCCTCCGCCTGCAGTGGACGATGTAATTGACGTCGACGTCGTCGGTGAGGCTGAAGTGACGGGTGAGGGGGTTGTAGCGCACGCCGGTCAGCTCCTCGAGCCGCAGCTCCGCCTGCCGGGCCCACGCTTCCAGCTCCGAAGGCCGGATGAGCTTGTCGTACTCGTGGGTACCCCGGGGCAGGAGACGCAGCACGTACTCGGCGCCCACGATGGCGAGCGCGAACGCCTTCGCGGTGCGGTTGATGGTGGAGAAGAAGATATCGCCGCTGGGGCGCACCAGCCGGCTGCAGGCGGCGACGACCGCGCCGGGGTCGGGCACGTGCTCCAGCATCTCCAGGCAGGTCACGACGTCGTAGGCTTCCGGTCGCTCGGCCGCGAGATTCTCGGCGCTGGTCTCCAGGTACTCCACTTCCACGCCGGATTCCGCCGCATGGCGCCGTGCGACGGCGAGGGGGGCGGCCGCGAGATCGATGCCGGTCACCTGCGCCCCGGCACGCGCCATGGCCTCGCTGAGGATCCCGCCGCCGCAGCCGATGTCGAGCACCCTGCGGTTCGCGATGGGCGCGCGCTCGTCGATATAGCCCAGCCGCAACGGATTCATCTGGTGGATGGGAGCGAAATCCCCGTCGGGATCCCACCAGGTCTCCGCCATCGCCTCGAACTTGCGGATCTCGCCCTCGTCGACGTTGCCGCCGGTGTTCGCTTCGGGGTCACTCATGGTCGTAGTTCCAGATCTTCTCTCTCCATTCTGCGGCGCGGCCGCTGATGTCGTCCAGGTGCAGGTGGGTCAGCCGCCCGCTCTTTACCAGCCGGTGGCCGGCCACCCAGACGTCGCTCACCTGGGCGGCCTCGGCGGCATAGACGAGCTGTGACACCGGCTCATAGACGGGCTGGGTCCGAGGTGCCGAGAGATCGACGGCGCAGACGTCCGCCCACTTGCCGGCCTCCAGGCTGCCGATGCCGTCGGCGAGCCCCAGTGCCGCCGCCCCGTTCAGGGTGGCCATGCGCAGGACCGTGTGCGCGGCCAGGGCGCTGGCGTCGCCGCTGGCGGCCTTGCCGAGCAGCGCGGCGGTCCGCATCTCGCTCAGCATGTCCAGGTCGTTGTTGCTGGCGGCTCCGTCGGTGCCGAGCGCCACGTTGATGCCTGCCTCGAGCATCCGCGCCACTGGCGCGATGCCGCTGGCGAGCTTCAGGTTCGACTCCGGACAGTGGGCTACGGAGACGCCGGCGCCGGCCGCCAGGGCGATCTCCTCGTCGGTGAGGCAGGTCATGTGCACCGCCAGCAGCGAGCCGTTGACGAACCCCAGGCGGCGGAGACGCTCCAGCGGTCGCAGCCCGTGGGCCTCCTCTTCGGCGGCCACCTCGGCGGCGGTTTCGTGCACGTGCATGTGCACCGGCACGTCCAGCTGGTCGGCCAGCGCCCGGAGCTTGGCGAGGCTCGCCTCGCTGACCGAGTAGGGCGCATGAGGCGCGAAGTGGGTGCTCACCAGGGGATGGGAGGCGTAGCGATCGTGTACGGCGACGCCTTTCGAGAGGTACTCGCCGGCGTCCTTTGCCCAGGGCGTGGGCGCATCGACCAGGATCATGCCTACCGAGGCGCGCATGCGGGCCGCGGCGGCAGTCTCGGCGACGATGTCCGGGAAGAAGTACATGTCGTTGAAGCAGGTGGTGCCGCCGAGCAACATCTCGGCGATGGCCAGCCGCGTGCCGTCGCGGACGAACTCGGCATCGATCCAGCGGCCCTCCGCGGGCCAGATGTGCTCGCGCAACCAGACCTCCAGCGGCAGGTCGTCGGCCAGGCCCCGGAACAGTGACATGGCTGCGTGGGTGTGGGCGTTTACCAGCCCCGGGATCACCAGGTGATCGTCGAGATGGACCACTTCCCCGGCCTCGAATCGCGCGCCGGCCTCGGCGGCGGGCAGTACGGCCCGGATCACGCCGTCGCGGATGGCCACCGCGTGGTGCTCCAGCACCGTGCCGACGGGTTCGACGGGTGCCAGCCAGCGGCAGAAGAGGATCAGGTCACATTGCTCCATATTGCTGATTTCGCTGATTAAATCGTGGCCGGATCGGGCTTGTGGCGAGCGCGGAGCCGCTAGTATACAGGCCCGACCCGCTCGGACTGCGCGCAGCCGCCCCCGGCTACGTACAAGTGCCGATTTATGCTAAAATTTTCGCTTGTTCAGGAGCCAGAAAAAGGCTGACTCCGGCCCCCGCCGCAAGCACTGGCCGAGACCTGAATCCTTTAGCACGGATCGCCCGCCGAACTCCCAGTGGAGGGCGGTGGCCCGGTTTTTTGTGAGTAGCCATGACTGACATCGCCCAGGAAGTCTTTTCGGTCAATCTCGAAGACGAGATGCGCCAGTCCTATCTCGATTACGCCATGAGTGTAATCGTCGGCCGGGCGCTTCCCGACGTGCGCGACGGCCTGAAGCCGGTGCACCGGCGCGTGCTCTACGCAATGCGGGAGCTGGGCAACGACTACAACAAGCCGTACAAGAAATCCGCGCGCGTGGTCGGCGACGTGATCGGTAAATACCATCCGCACGGCGACAGCGCGGTCTACGACACCATCGTGCGCATGGCGCAGTCGTTCTCCATGCGCTACATGCTGGTGGACGGGCAGGGCAACTTCGGCTCGGTGGACGGCGACGCCCCGGCGGCCATGCGTTACACCGAGGTGCGCATGGCGCGCATCGCCCACGAGCTGCTGGCCGACATCGACAAGGAGACCGTCGATTTCGTTGAGAACTACGACGGCTCGGAGAGTGAGCCCTCCGTGCTGCCCACCCGCATCCCGAATCTGCTGGTCAACGGTTCCTCGGGTATCGCGGTGGGTATGGCCACCAATATCCCGCCCCACAACCTGGGCGAGATCATCGACGCCTGCGTGGCCGTCATCGACAACCCGGACATCGACGTGGCCGGGCTGATGGAACACGTGCCGGGGCCGGACTTCCCCACCGCGGGCATCATAAACGGCGCCCAGGGCATCTACAGCGCCTACAAGACCGGCCGCGGCCGGGTCCACATCCGCGCGCGCAGTCATATCGAGGAGATCGGCAAGGGCAGCCGGGAGGCCATCGTCGTCACCGAGCTGCCCTACCAGGTCAACAAGGCCCGGCTGATCGAGAAGATCGCCGAACTCGTGCGCGAGAAGAAGCTGGAGGGTATCAGCGAGCTGCGCGACGAGTCCGACAAGGACGGCATGCGGGTGGTGATCGAGCTCAAGCGCGGCGAGGTGCACGAGGTGGTGCTGAACAACCTCTACAAGCACACGCCGCTGCAGAGCGTCTTCGGCATCAACATGGTGGCGCTGCACGAGGGTCAGCCGAAGCTGATGACGCTGAAGCAGATCCTCGAGGCGTTCGTCGCCCACCGTCGCGAGGTGGTGACCCGGCGCACCATCTACGACCTGCGCAAGGCACGGGACCGGGCTCACATCCTGGAAGGCCAGGCCGTCGCGCTGGCCAACATCGACGAGGTGATCGCGCTCATCAAGGCATCGCCGTCGCCGGCCGAGGCGAAGGCCGGCCTGGTGGCCGGCCGCTGGGCGCCCGGCGCGGTCACCGGCATGCTCGAGCGGGCCGGCGAGATCGATACCCGCCCGGATGCGGACCACGGCCGGTTCGGCATCGTCCAGGAGGACGGAGACACCGTCTACCGGCTGTCGGCGACCCAGGCGCAGGCCATCCTGGATCTCCGTCTGCATCGGCTGACGGGTCTCGAGCAGGAAAAGATAATTAATGAATACAAAGATATACTTGAGAAAATTAAGGAGTATTCTCTTATTCTGGCCGACCCGGACCGGCTGCTCGCCGTAATCCGCGAGGAGTTGCAGGCGGTGCGCGACCAGTTCGGCGACGACCGCCGCACCGAGATCATCGAGGACCACTCGGACCTGACCATCGAGGACCTGATCCCCCAGGAGAACGTTGTCGTGACCCTGTCCCACGGCGGCTATGCCAAGGCGCAGCCGCTGGACTCCTACCAGGCGCAGCGCCGGGGCGGCAAGGGCCGGGCGGCCACCCGCATGAAGGACGAGGACTTCATCGACAACCTTTTCGTGGCCAACACCCACGACACGTTGCTGTGCTTCTCGAGCCGGGGCAAGGCGTACTGGCTGAAGGTCTACCAGCTGCCCCAGGCCGGCCGCGGCGCCCGGGGCAAACCCATCGTGAACCTGCTGCCGCTGGAGCAGGAGGAGCGGATCAATGCCGTGCTGCCGGTGCGCGACTTCGAGGCCGGCAAGTTCGTGTTCTTCGCCACCAGCCAGGGCACGGTGAAGAAGACGCCGCTGGATGCGTTCTCCCGGCCCCGCTCGAATGGCATCATCGCCATCGATCTGCGGGCCGGCGACCACCTGGTGGACGTGGCCCTCACCGGCGGCGACAGCGACATCATGCTGTTCGCGAGCAGCGGCAAGGCCATCCGCTTCCACGAGTCCGACGTGCGGGCCATGGGCCGCGGCGCGGCCGGTGTCCGCGGCATCCGCCTGGCGCCGGACCACGAGGTGATTGCGCTGATCATCCTCTCGGACGGGCTCATCCTCACGGCCACGGAGCACGGCTACGGCAAGCGGAGCGAGGCCGACGAGTTCTCCGTGCAGGGCCGTGGCGGACAGGGGCTCATTGCCATCCAGACCTCCGAGCGCAACGGCCGCATGGTGGGCGCGCTGCAGGTCTCCGACGACGACGAGATCATGCTCATCAGCAACGCCGGCACGCTGGTGCGCACGCCCGTGGCCGACATCTCGATCCTGGGCCGCAACACCCAGGGCGTGCGTCTGATCCGGCTCGCCGGCGACGAGGCGCTGGTGGGCCTGGAGCGTATCGAGGCGCTGGCGGAGGACGAGGAGGAGTGATCGCGTCGCCGCATCGGCGCGGCGTCGCCGGGGATGCCACGGGCGTCTGATGGGACGGGTGTATAACTTCAGTGCCGGGCCTGCCGCGCTCCCGCTGGCTGTGCTGGAGCGCGCCCGGGAGGAGATGACCGATTTTGCCGGCACCGGCATGTCGGTGATGGAGCTGAGCCACCGGGGCAGGGCCTTCGGCGAGGTGGCCGAACGCTCGGAAGCCGCGCTGCGCCGCCTGCTGGCGGTGCCGGAAGGCTACCGGGTGCTGTTCCTGCAGGGCGGCGCCACGCTGCAGTTCGCCATGGCGCCCCTGAATCTCGCCACGCCCAGGGCGAGCGCGGACTACGTGGTCACCGGCAGCTGGGGACGCAAGGCCGTGGCGGAGGCCCGGCGCTTCTGCAACGTCAACGTCGCGGCGGACGAGGAGGCCTCGGGCTACACCCGCGTGCCGCCGCTCTCGGACTGGCGCGTGCGCGACGATGCGGCCTACCTCCACTACACGCCCAACGAGACCATCGGCGGCGTGGAATTCCACCGGATCCCTGCCGCCGGCGCGGTGCCGCTGGTGGCGGACATGTCGTCCAACATCCTCTCCCGGCCGCTGGACGTCGGACGCTTCGGCCTGATCTACGCCGGCGCCCAGAAGAACATCGGCCCCGCCGGGCTCACACTGGTGATCGTCCGCGACGATCTGCTGGAGACGGCCCGGGACGGTGTGCCGAGCATGCTCCGCTATGCGGTGCACGCCGCGGCGGGCTCCATGAGCAATACGCCGCCCACCTTCGCCTGGTACATGGCGGGGCTGGTCTTCGACTGGCTGCTGGAGCAGGGCGGTCTGGAAGCCGTGGGCGAGGCCAACGCCCGCAAGGCCGAGACCCTGTACCGGGCCATCGACGATTCCGGTTTCTACGCCAATCCGGTGGAGCCCGGTTCCCGCTCGCGCATGAACGTGCCCTTCACGCTGGCCGACGCCGCCCTGGACGCCGCCTTCCTCGCGGAGGCCGAGGCGGCCGGCATGACCAATCTGAAGGGGCATCGCTCCGTGGGCGGGATGCGGGCGAGTCTGTACAACGCCATGCCCCAGGCGGGCGTCGATGCGCTGGTGGACTTCATGGGGGAGTTCGAGCGGACCCGCGCCTGAGGTGTCCCGCACCCGGCCACCCGTTAGACTTGCCGCCTCAGGACAGGAAAGCGCGATGAATGACCCCAAAGCCGGTCCGGATCTCGGCGAGATCCGGAAACGCATCGACGAGATCGACGAGCAGATCCAGGCCCTGATCAGCCGCCGCGCCGAGCAGGCCCGGCTGGTCGGCGAGAGCAAGGGCGAGCTCGCCCGATCCATCGACTATTTCCGGCCGGAGCGTGAGGCGGAGGTGCTGCGCGGCGTGCTGGCTCGCAACCAGGGTCCGCTCAGCGACGAGGAGATGGTACGGCTGTTCCGGGAGATCATGTCGGCCTGTCTCGCCCAGCAGGAACCGCTGAAGATCGGTTTCCTCGGTCCGGAGGGCACGTTCACCCAGTCGGCGGTCACCAAGCACTTCGGCCATTCGGTGCGGGCGCTGCCGCTCGCCACCATCGAGGAGGTCTTCCACGAGGTGGAGGCCGGCCACGCCGACTTCGGCGTGGTGCCCATCGAGAACTCGACCGAGGGCACGGTGAATCACACGCTGGACATGTTCCTGATGTCGCCGCTGAAGATCTGCGGCGAGATCGAGCTGCGCATCCGCCAGCATCTGCTCGGCAATCTGCCTTCCCTGGACAAGGTCGAGCGCATCTGCGCCCATCAGCAGTCCCTGGCCCAGTGCCGGGTCTGGCTGCGGGAGTACCTGCCCCAGGCGGAGCTGATCCCCGTCACCAGCAATGCCGCCGGCGCGCGCCGGGCTCGGGACGAGGCGGGTACGGCGGCCATCGCGGGCGAGGCAGCGGCGGAGGTGTACGGGCTCGACGTCATGGTGGCGGACATCGAGGACCGCCCCGACAACACCACCCGCTTCCTGGTGATCGGGCGTGACCTGCTGACGCCGAGCGGCGACGACAAGACCTCGATCCTGGTGTCGGCCAGCGATACGGCGGGGGCGGGCGTGCTGCATACACTGCTCGCGCCGTTCTCCAGGCACGGCATCAGCATGACCCGCATCGAGTCGCGGCCGTCCCGGCGACGCAAGTGGGACTACGTGTTCTTCATCGATCTCGAGGGGCATGCCGACGAGCCGCCGCTGGCCGATGCGCTGGCCGAGCTGGAGCAGGGCACCTCGCTGTTCCGCGTGCTCGGGGCCTACCCGAAGGCGGTGCTGTGAGCGCGGCGTCCTTTTGGACCGTGCCCGGCGGCGCACCCTCGGGCGAGATCACGGTGCCGGGCGACAAGTCGATCTCCCACCGTGCGTTGATGCTGGGTGCGGTTGCGCAGGGCGAAACGCGGGTCAGCGGCTTCCTGGAGGGCGAGGACTGCCTCGCGACGCTGGGCGCGCTCGAGGCCATGGGTGTGGCGGTGGAGCGCGAGACCGACGGAGCGCTCAGGGTGCGCGGCGTCGGTGCCGACGGCCTGGCGGCACCCGCGGCACCCCTGAATCTCGGCAATTCGGGCACGGCGATGCGGCTCTTCTGCGGCCTGCTGGGCGGTCAGCCCTTCCGTTCGGTGCTGACCGGCGATGCCTCCCTGCGCAAACGTCCCATGGGCCGGGTCATCGACCCGCTGGCACTGATGGGCGTGGAAATCGACAGCGAATCCGGCCGGCCACCGCTGGCGATCCGGGGCCGGCGCCCGCTGGCCGCCGTCGACTACCTCCTGCCGGTGGCGAGCGCTCAGGTGAAGTCGGCGATACTGCTGGCCGGCCTGTATGCCCAAGGCACCACCCGCGTGACGGAGCCGGAGGTCACCCGGGATCACACCGAACGGATGCTCGGCGCCATGGGGGCGACGATCCGGCGCAGCGGCAGCACCATCCTGCTGGAAGGGCCCGCCAGCCTGCGAGGAATCGAGATCCCGGTGCCCGGGGATCTCTCCTCGGCCGCGTTTTTCCTGGTGGCCGGGGCGCTGGCGGCCCGGGACGCGCTGGTCATCCGCAACGTGGGCGTGAACCCGACCCGCACGGGAGTGATCGGCATCCTGCGCGAGATGGGGGCGGACATCGAGATTGCGGAGCAACGCCTGGCCGGCGGCGAGCCGGTGGCCGACATCACCGTGCGGCGCTCGCGGCTGCGCGGGATCGAGGTGGATCCGGAGTTCGTGCCGCTGGCCATCGACGAGTTCCCCGTGCTGTTCGTGGCGGCCGCGTGCGCGGAGGGCGAGACCCTGTTCCGGGGCATCGGCGAGTTGCGGGTGAAGGAGAGCGACCGCATCGCCGCCATGGCCGAGGGCCTGCGTCGGCTCGGCGTCCAGGTGGAGGAGACCGTGGACTCCGCGCGCATCCGCGGTGCGGGCCGGCTCCCGGGCGGGCGCATCGACAGCCACGGTGACCATCGCATCGCCATGGCCTTCGCCGTGGCCGGGGTCGCGGCCGGGGAACCCATCGAGATCACCGACGTCGCCAACGTGGCCACCTCCTTTCCCGGCTTCCCCGAGACCTGCCGGCAGGCCGGGCTGGGCCTGGAGACGGGCGATTGAGCACGGCGCCGGTCATCGCCATCGACGGGCCGAGCGGCTCGGGCAAGGGCACCATCGCCCGGCGCGTGGCAGCCGAGCTGGGCTTTCACCTGCTGGACAGCGGCGCGCTCTACCGGCTCACTGCCCTGGCGGCCGAGCGCCGGGGCGTGGACACGGAAGACGTGGCCGGCGTGGTGCGGGCCGCACGGGAGATGGAGGTCTCCTTCGGCACCGGGCCGGATGCCGAGGAGGTATGGCTCGACGGCGAGGAGGTCGGCGGTCCGCTGCGCACCGAGGAGTGCGGCCGGCTGGCCTCGCGCATCGCGGCGATGCCCGAGGTGCGCGAGGCGCTGAAGGACCGCCAGCGCGGTTTCCGCATGCCGCCGGGGCTGGTGGCGGACGGCCGTGACATGGGGACGGCGATCTTCCCGCAGGCCGAACTGAAGATCTTCCTGACGGCCAGCGCCGGGGAACGCGCACGAAGGCGCCATAAGCAGTTGAAAGACAAGGGTATTGATGTTACGCTTGCCGGCCTTGCCCAGGACATCGCGGAGCGTGACCGCAGAGACACCGAGAGATCGGTGGCACCGCTGGCCCCGGCCGATGACGCCATCGTGATCGATTCGACCTCGCTCGACATCGACCAGGTGACGGAAAAAGTGCTCGGTCTGGCGGCGGAAAGGCTCGGAAATGGAGCGGCAGGGTAGTTCAGGTCGGACAGGGTAGTCCGGCTTTTATTTTGTGTGGACCGTCCGTCGCAGGAAGCGGCAGGCGATTTTTATCAACGAGGGCTGCCTGCGGGCGGCATGGTTTCCAAATCAATGTCTGAATCATTTGCTGAGCTCTTCGAAGAGAGCATCGCCAGTCAACAGATCAAACCTGGCTCCATCCTGAACGGCAAGGTCGTGTCCGTTAACGACGACGTGGTCATCGTCAACGCCGGCCTGAAATCCGAAGCGGTCATCCCGGCCGAACAGTTCCAGAACGAGAGCGGCGAAGTCGAAATCCAGGTCGGCGACACCGTCGAGGTGGCGCTGGATGCCGTGGAGGACGGCTTCGGCGAGACCCGCCTGTCCCGGGAGAAGGCCATACGCGCCCGTACCTGGACGCACCTGGAAGAAGCGTTCGAGAAAGGCGAGATCGTCAACGGCGTCATCAACGGCCGCGTCAAGGGCGGCTTCACGGTCGAGATCGACAACGTGCGGGCGTTTTTGCCCGGCTCGCTGGTCGACGTGCGGCCGGTGCGTGACCCGTCCTACCTCGAGGGCAAGGTCCTCGAATTCAAGGTCATCAAGCTCGACCAGCGCCGGAACAACGTGGTGGTCTCACGCCGCGCGGTGGTCGAGGAAGAGTACAGCGCCGAGCGCGAGGCGCTGCTGGAGAGCCTGCAGGAAGGCCACGTGGTCAAGGGCATCGTCAAGAACCTGACCGACTACGGCGCCTTCGTGGATCTCGGTGGCATCGACGGCCTGCTACACATCACCGACATGGCGTGGAAGCGGGTGAAGCACCCCTCCGAGATCGTCAACGTCGGTGATGAAATCGAGGTGAAGATCCTGAAGTTCGACCGCGAGCGTCAGCGAGTCTCCCTCGGCATCAAGCAGCTGGGTGCCGACCCCTGGCAGAACATCAGCCGGCGCTATCCGCCCACCACGCGCATCTTCGGCCGCGTGACGAACATTGCCGATTACGGCTGCTTCGTCGAGATCGAGGACGGCGTCGAGGGTCTGGTGCACGTCTCCGAGATGGACTGGACCAACAAGAACGTGAATCCGTCCCGCGTGGTGCAGGTGGGCGACGAAGTGGAGGTCATGGTGCTCGACATCGACGAGGACCGCCGCCGCATCTCCCTCGGCATCAAGCAGTGCAAGCCGAACCCCTGGGCCGAGTTCGCCGCCAACTACAACCGGGGCGACAAGGTCAGCGGCCAGATCAAGTCCATCACGGACTTCGGCATCTTCATCGGCCTGGAAGGCGACATCGACGGCCTGGTGCACCTGTCCGACATCTCCTGGGACATCCCGGGCGAGGAGGCGGTGCGCAACTACCGCAAGGGCCAGGAAGTCGAGGCCATGGTGCTCGCCATCGACCCGGAGCGCGAGCGTATCTCGCTGGGCATCAAGCAGCTGGACCAGGATCCCTTCTCGTCCTGGCTGGCCCAGAATCCGAAGGGCAGCATCGTCAGGGGTACGGTTACGGAAGTGGATGCCCGCGGCGCCGAGGTGGACCTCGGCGGCGGCATCACCGGCTATCTGCGCGCCTCCGAGCTGGCGCGGGGCCGGGTGGAAGACGCCCGTACGGTGCTCAAGACGGGCGAAGAGGTGGAGGCCAAGTTCACGGCGGTGGACCGCAAGAACCGCAGCGTCCAGCTCTCCATCAAGGCCAAGGAGGCCCACGAGGAGCAGGAAGCCGTCGAGAGCTACAAGTCCGAATCGGGTGGCAGTGCCAGCGGCACCACGCTCGGCGAGCTGCTGAAGGAGCAGATCTCCTCGGGCAATTCCGACTGACAGGGGACCGTGGGCACCCGGGCGGACGGCGCCCGGGTGCCTGCGGACAGGGGGAGCCGCGCCGCTGCGCGGTCAGAGAGAAGCGAACGCATCTATGACCAAGTCTGAACTGATCGAGATCATCGCCAGGAAGCAGAAGCACCTGCCGGCGAAGGACGTGGAGCTGGCGGTCAAGCATCTGCTGGAGATCATGAGCGATGCGCTGGCCCGCGGCGATCGCATCGAGATCCGCGGTTTCGGCAGCTTCTCCCTGCACTACCGTCCGCCGCGCATGGGCCGTAATCCTAAGACGGGCGAGGCGGTGGCGCTATCCGGCAAGCACGTCCCCCATTTCAAGCCGGGCAAGGATCTGCGCGAGCGGGTCAACGCGAGCCGTCATCTGCCCATCAAAAACTGACCGGCACCCGCCGGCAAGAACTGACCGGCACCCGCCGGGCTTACCAATCCGCAGCCATCTGCACTAGACTCGGCCGGAGGCTACTTCCGCGTCCCGCTGTTGATTCAGGTGCCGATATGCTGCGCAAGATCGCGACTTTCGTCCTCGTCATCGCCCTGCTGGCGGCGATCATCGTCTTCACCTGGCTGAACACCGAGGAGGTCACTCTCGACCTCGCGTTCACGACGGTCGAAACCCGGATCGCGGTTGCCTTTACCATCACCTTCGCACTGGGCTGGCTCTTCGGTCTGTTCAGCGCCGGCTTCTTCGTCCTGAAATCGGTGGCCGAGCGCCGGCGGCTGCGCAAGAACCTGGCAGCCGCGGAGGAGGAGGTGAGCAAGCTGCGCAGCCTGCCGCTGCAAGATGCTGCCGAGTAACCAGGCATTTCTGCTCGCCGGACTCTTCCTGCTGATCGCGGCAGCCGGCTGGCTGTTCGGGCGTTTCGGCGAGAGCAGCCGCGAGCGCGAGGAGAACGGCGGGAACCTCAGCAGCGACTACCTGAAGGGGCTCAACTTCCTGCTGAACGAGCAGACGGATCAGGCACTGGACCTGTTCCTGAAGGTCGTCCGCGTGGACGACGACACGCTCGAAACCCACTTCGCCCTCGGCAGTCTCTTCCGGCGCCGCGGCGAGGTGGACCGGGCGATCCGCATCCACCAGAACATCATCGCGCGGCCCAATCTCCCGGCCGCGCAGCGCGACGAGGCCATGAACGCGCTGGCCCGCGACTACCTGCGCGCCGGCCTGCTGGACCGGGCCGAGAAGATGTACGAAACCCTCACTGACAAGCCGGCCTACCGGGCTGAGGCACTGCTGGCACTCTGCGGCATCTACGAGCAGGAGCACGAGTGGGAGAAGGCCATCGCCGCCGGCGAGCGGCTGGAGGCGAGCCGCGGCAGCGTGACCCGGCGGGTGCCGCACTACTACTGCGAGCTGGCGGAGCAGGCCATGGAGCGCGGTGAATGGCAGCGAGCCCGTAACCTTCTGCGCAAGGCGCGCAGCCGGCGCCAGCCCACCGTGCGCGGTGCGCTGGACCGGGCGCAGATCGCCCGCGAACAGGGCGACACGCGCACGGCATTGCGACTGTACCGTCGCACCATCGAAGAGCATCCGGATTTCCTCGTGGAAGTGCTGCCGCGCATGGCCGACCTGCTGCAGCGCGCCGGGCGCGGCGGCGAGCTGCATCAGGAGATCGAGGCGCTGATCCGGCGTGATGCTGACTGCCGTAACGCCATAGCGTACAGCGCCGTGCTGCATGACCTGCGCGGTCCCGTGATCGACGACTGCGTGGAGCACTACATCCTGACCGAGCCGACGCTGGCCGCATTCGTTGCCGGCCAGGAACTGGCCGCGGCGGGCAGCGAGGCCCGCACCGAAGCCATCGCGCGCATCCGGGAGGGCCTGGCGCTGCTGGCCCGGCGCTCACCGCGCTACCGCTGCAAGGAATGCGGTTTCTCCAGCATGCAGCTGCTCTGGCAATGCCCCAGCTGCAAGGCGTGGGAGACACAGCGACCCGCCGAGCAGGTGCGCTTCGACTCCCTCCTGCGTCAGGGCGAAGTCTCCCGGCTGCCGGCCTGACGGCGTCTCCCGGCTCCAAACTGCATGCTTCGCACAGATTGAACGGCGGCTGCTGCCGCAGCGTGCCGGCATGATCCCCGGTGTGCGGGCGTGAGGACAGCGCCCGCGGAACAGCAACCGGAGGAACAGTGCAATGATGAGGAGAACCCCCTGGATCACGGCGGTGCTCGCGGGCCTGCTGGCGCCGCTGGCTGCCGTCTCGGGTCCTGTGAACGTCAACACGGCGGACGCGGAGACCATCGCGGCCGAACTGGACGGCATCGGCATCGCCCGGGCCCGGGCCATCGTCGCCTACCGGCAGGCGAACGGACCGTTTCGCAGCGCCGACGACCTGCTGGCGGTGAAGGGCGTGGGCGAGCGCATCCTGGCGGCCAACCGGGACAACATCCGCCTCGCCGACGCGGCGCCGGGCAGCGAATAGTCCGGCCGGGCCGACGCGCTCCCCGCCGCCGGCGGGGAGCGCATGGTCAACCCCTTATGCGCTCGCTAAACTGGCCGGGATACCGAACCAGAGGAGCGCGACATTGAGCAAACCGGTAAGGACAGCCGTCTTCCCCGTGGCCGGCCGGGGGACCCGTTTCCTGCCCGCCACCAAGTCCACCCCGAAGGAGATGCTGCCGGTCGTCGACAAGCCGCTGATCCAGTATGCGGTGGAAGAGGCCATCGCGGCGGGGGCCACCAAGCTCGTATTCGTCACTGGCAGCACCAAGCGGGCGATCGAGGACCACTTCGACGTGGACCCGGAACTCGAACGCGCCCTCGCCGAATCCGGCAAGGAGGAGTTGCTGGGGCTGGTGCGCGATACGCTCCCGGCCGGCGTGGACTGCGTCTTCATCCGCCAGGGCATCCCCCACGGCCTGGGCCACGCCGTGCTCTGCGCCCGGCCGGCGGTGGGTGACGAGCCGTTCTTCGTCCACCTCGCCGACGACCTCATCGACTCCGAGGTGCCCTGTCTGAAGCAGATGGCAGCGGAATACGCCGAGCATGGCGGCAGCGTCCTCGCCGTCCAGGAGGTGCCGCCGGAAAAGACCTCCAGCTACGGCATCGTCGCGGTTGACGAGGAGGGACCGGGGCGCCGGCGCATCCGCCAGATGGTGGAGAAGCCCGCACCCGAGGAGGCGCCGTCGACGCTGGCCGTGGTGGGCCGTTACCTGCTGGACCCGGTGGTCTTCGACAAGCTGGAGAAGACGGAACGGGGCGCGGGCGGCGAGATTCAGCTGACCGACGCCATCGCCGCCATGCTGGACACCCATCCGGTCTATGCCTACACCTTCGAGGGTACGCGCTACGATTGTGGTAACAAGCTCGGCTATCTGCAGGCGACGGTGGAACTTGCGCTGAAGCATCCCAGCCTCGGCGGGCCCTTCCGGGATTATCTCCGGAGCCGCACGGAATGACCGGCGCGGGGCCCCGGCTGCCGAGCATCCCGATTGCCGTCGCGGGAGCGGTGCTGTTTCTGTGCGCGGCCGGCGCGGGCGGCCAGAGCTGGTCCGCAGCGGAGCTCAGGCGCTGTGTCGCCCTCGAAGACGATGCCGAGCGGCTGGCCTGCTTCGATCGACTCGCGGCGGAAAAGCTCGCCGAGGCGGTCGCCGGAGAGGAGGGTACGCGCCGCTATTCAACGCTCATGGAAGGCCGCGGCGAGCGGCCGTACGAGCGGTCTTTCGATCGACGCGCCCGCTTCCGGGACATCCGCGTGGTGGCGTTCGTCCACGAGCATCGGCGCGGGCGGGACTGGCGTCGCTACGTCAGCGATGACGGCCGCTACTGGCGGCTGCGGGAAGGCCAGCCGGAGGGGGAGCGGGAACTGCCCTTCGAGGCCGAGGTGATCCCGGACCCGGAGGCGGAGGGCGGTTATCTGCTGCGCCCGGAGGGCGGCGGCGAGCCGATACGGGTGCTCCCGGATCGGACGCCTGCCGATGATAAAAGGCATTCAGAGCAATAGGTTGCGGCTTACTCTTCGAGTCTTTTAATATCAACGAAAAAGCCCGCATGATGGCGGGCTTTCGTGGATATCGCTACGGATTCCGGAATCTGGCTCCCCGGGCCGGACTCGAACCAGCGACCAATTGATTAACAGTCAACCGCTCTACCAACTGAGCTACCGGGGAATGGCAGGATGCCGCGGGGTGGCGCGGCAGGCGGAGGATTTTGGGGGAGCCGGTAAGCCAAGTCAAGTGACGGCATGGCGCCCGCCGAGTGCGAATTCCAGCCGCGCCAGCGCATCGCGCAGCGTCTCCATTCCGCAGGCGAACGACAGCCGGAAGTGCTCCGCCGTGCCGAAGGCGGAGCCGGGCACCACGGCCACGCCGGCCTCGTGCAGGAGCATCTGGCAGAGATCGGTGTCGTCGGCCAGACCGAGCCGCCGGATGGCATCCCGGGCGTCGGCGAACGCGTAGAAAGTGCCTTCCCCCGGCCGGCAGGTGACGCCGTCGATGGCGTTCAGTGCATCGACCACGAAGTCGTGGCGCTGGCGGAAGGCGCGGGTCATCTCCGCCACGCAGGACTGGTCGCCGGTGAGTGCCGCGAGCGCCGCATACTGGGACACGGTGCAGGCGTTCGAGGTGCTCTGGCTCTGGATCTTCCTCATCGCCCCGATGAGGGTGGCGGGCCCGGCCGCGTAGCCGATCCGCCAGCCGGTCATGGCATAGCACTTGGAGACCCCATTGATCGTCACGGTGCGCTCGAACAGCTCCGGGCAGGCGGCGGCGAACGAGGTGAACGGCTCGTCCGCCCACCAGATGTGTTCGTAGATCTCGTCCGTGGCCACCACGACGTCGGGATAGTCGGACAGTACCTCGCCGAGCGCAGCCAGTTCCGCCCGGGTGTAGCCGGCGCCGCTGGGATTGCCGGGACTGTTCAGGAACATCAGCCGGCTGCGGGGAGTGAGCGCGGCCTCGAGTTGCTCGGGGCGCATGCGGAAACCGCTGTCGAGGTCGGTCTCGACGATCACCGGCTCGGCGGAGGCGAGCCGGACCATGTCGGGGTAGGAGACCCAGTAGGGCGCCGGGATGACCGCCTCGTCGCCCGGGTCCAGCAGCGCCTGGCAGACGTTGTAGCAGATCTGCTTGGCACCGCCGGAGACGATCACGTGATCCGCCGGGTAGTCGAGGCCGTTGTCACGGCGGAACTTCTCCGCGGCGGCCTCCCGCAGCTCGGCGATGCCGTCCACGGCGGTGTAACGGGTGCGCCCGGCGCGGATGGCCTCGACGGCCGCATCGCTGACGTGTTCGGGGGTGTCGAAGTCGGGCTCGCCGGCGCCAAGGCCGATCACGTCGCGGCCCGCGGCGCGGAGCTCGGCGGCGAGGGCGGTGACGGCCATCGTCGGCGAGGGACGCACCCGGCTCAGCCGGGTCGAAACTGTTAGACTCACGGGTTTGCCTCCGCGCGGTTCCCCGCCGAATGGTACCGGAACGCCGACGGGCGCCCAAACCTGCGCCGGCCGGCCGTCGCCGCTCCGATCTACCCGACCGATGTCTGAAAAACGCTTCACACTCGCCTCGAACTATCAGCCCGCCGGCGATCAGCCCGCGGCGATCAGTGCGCTCGTGGAGGGGGTGCGGGACGGTCTCGCGCGCCAGATCCTGCTGGGGGTTACGGGTTCCGGCAAGACGTTTACTATCGCCAACGTCGTGCAGCAGGTCCAGCGACCGACCATTGTGCTGGCGCCGAACAAGACACTCGCGGCGCAGCTCTACGGTGAGTTCCGCGAGTTCTTCCCGAATAACGCGGTGGAGTATTTCGTCTCCTATTACGACTACTATCAGCCCGAGGCCTACGTGCCGGCCTCCGACACCTACATCGAGAAAGACGCCTCGATCAACGACCATATCGAGCAGATGCGGCTGTCGGCGACCAAGGCGCTGATCGAGCGGCCGGACGCCATCATCGTCGCCACGGTCTCCGCCATCTACGGCCTGGGCGACCCGGAGGCCTATTTCAGCATGGTGCTGCACCTCGTCCGCGGCGACCGCCTGGACCAGCGCACGATCCTGCGCCGGCTGGCGGAGATGCAGTACAAGCGCAATGACATGGAGCTCTCCCAGGGCACCTACCGGGTGCGCGGCGACCTGATCGACGTGTTCCCGGCGGAATCCGAGCGCGAGGCGGTGCGCATCGAGTTGTTCGACGACGAGGTCGAGTCTCTGGCCTGGTTCGATCCGCTCACCGGCGAGGTCACCGCGCGGGTGCCACGCCTGACGATCTACCCGAAGACCCACTACGTGACGCCCCGTGAGCGGCTGCTGGCGGCCATCGACGACATCAAAGTGGAGCTGAAGGAGCGGCTCGCGGTGCTGCGGGACAACGGCAAGCTGCTGGAGGCCCAGCGCCTGGAGCAGCGCACCCAGTTCGACCTCGAGATGATCGCCGAGCTCGGCTACTGCCAGGGCATCGAGAACTATTCCCGCTATCTCTCCGGCCGGGCGCCGGGGGAGCCGCCGCCGTGCCTGTTCGACTATCTGCCGCCGGACGCCATGCTGGTGGTGGACGAGAGCCACGTGACCATCCCCCAGCTCGGCGGGATGTACAAGGGCGACCGATCACGCAAGGAGACGCTGGTCGAGTACGGTTTCCGCCTGCCCTCGGCGCTGGACAACCGGCCGCTGCGCTTCGACGAGTTCGAGGCGCTGGCACCCCAGACCGTGTACGTCTCCGCGACGCCGGGTCCCTACGAGCACCAGCATGCCGACGCCGTGGTGGAGCAGGTCGTACGACCCACCGGACTGGTGGACCCGGCGGTGGAGGTGCGCCCGGTGCGCGCCCAGGTCGACGACGTGCTCACCGAGATCCGGGAGCGCGTGGAGCGCGACGAGCGGGTGCTGATCACGACGCTGACAAAGCGGATGGCGGAGGACCTCACCGAGTACCTGGCCGAGCACTCCGTGCGGGTGCGGTATCTGCACTCCGACATCGACACCGTCGAGCGCACGGAGATCATTCGCGACCTGCGCCTGGGCGAGTTCGACGTGCTGGTGGGCATCAACCTGCTGCGCGAGGGGCTCGACATGCCCGAGGTCTCCCTGGTGGCGATCCTGGACGCGGACAAGGAGGGTTTCCTGCGTTCCGAGGGGTCGCTTATCCAGACCATTGGCCGGGCGGCGCGCAACCTCCACGGCAAGGCCATCCTGTACGCGGACCGGATCACGGGCTCCATGCAGCGGGCGCTGGACGAGACCGAGCGGCGCCGTTCGAAGCAGCAGGCCTTCAACGCCGAGCACGGCATCTCGCCACAGACCATCCGCAAGCAGGTGGCGGACATCATGGAGGGCGCCAGGGCGGCACCGGGCCGGGGCCGGGGGCGCCGTCGCGTGGCCGAGGATCACCCGGAATGGGAGGGCATGAGCGAGGACGAGCTGCTGCGCAAGGCGAACCGGCTGGAGCAGCAGATGTACCGTCATGCCCGTGATCTCGAATTCGAGGAGGCCGCGAAGCTCCGTGACGAGATCGAACGGATCCGCCGGGTCGGTCTGGGCCTGGATGACGTCGCGGCCGGGTGATTCGCTTGCCTGGGTCAGTGACAATCCGGTATCTTTGCGCACCCCTGCAAGGGGGCGGAGGGCGATTAGCTCAGGGGTAGAGCGCCACGTTGACATCGTGGAGGTCGGTGGTTCGATCCCACCATCGCCCACCAGTCGCACAGCGGCCCTCGCCATCGGAGAGCGCCAAGAGACTGTTGCGGCGGGCAAAACCGGTCCGCCGGCAGTCTTTTCGGGCTTGTCTCCCGACGGGGCGAGCGATAAAATTCGGCAATCTGCGAGCGGTATGCGGGCGATGGCGAGAACGTCCGTGTCCGTGCTCGACACGGGCCGTGGGCACGCGCTCGACCGGGTCGGCCTTTTAGGGCCGGCACGCGGGTCGCGGGCCGCGGCCGTCGTTTATTGGAGGAACTTCGTATCGCTGCACCAAAACGCGTCCGACGCAACGACGAGATCGAGGCGTCGACGGTCAGAGTCATCGGAGCCGACGGGGACCAGGTCGGCGTACTGCCACTGTCCGAAGCACTCGAGCTCTCATCCGGCCAGAACCTGGATCTGGTGGAAGTGTCGCCGAACGCCGATCCGCCCGTCTGCCGGATCATGGACTACGGCAAGTACGTCTTCGAGCAGAACAAGAAGTCCCAGACCGCCAAGCGCAAGCAGAAGCAGGTCCAGGTCAAGGAAGTCAAGTTCCGGCCGAATACGGACGAGGGTGACTACCAGGTGAAGCTCAGGAACCTCACGCGGTTCCTGACCAGCGGCGACAAGACGAAGGTGACGCTGAGGTTCCGGGGCCGGGAGATGGCCCACCAGGAACTCGGCGCCAAATTGCTGGCCAGGGTGCGCGACGATCTCGACGAACTCGCCACCGTGGAGCAGATGCCGCAGATGGAAGGGCGGCAGATGGTTATGGTGCTTGCACCGAGAAAGAAGTAGGAGGGCGTTCAGGCCCGATACGTAGGAGGGCCCTCAGGCCCGACACAAAGAGAAGTGGCGACGATGCCTGCGGGCACCGAGCCCGCCTGATCCGGCAATGACCGGTACCGGGCCAGACAAAACGGAGACGACAATGTCGAAGATGAAGACCAACCGGGGCGCGGCCAAGCGCTTCCGCCGGACGGGCAAGGGCGGGTACAAGCGTGCCCAGTCTCACCTCAACCACATCCTGACGAAGAAGAGCACTAAGCGTAAGCGCCACCTTCGTCACACACTGCAGGTAGCCGACGCCGACGTACCGTCCGTGCGTCGTCTGCTGCCGTACAGCTGAGGAGGGCAGGACCATGGCACGAGTAAAACGTGGCGTCATCGCCCGCAATCGGCACAAGAAGGTACTGAGCAAGGCCAAGGGCTATTACGGTGCCCGGCGCAAGACTTTCCGCGTGGCCAAGCAGGCGGTCATCAAGGCCGGGCAGTACGCCTACCGCGATCGCCGCAACCGCAAGCGCGAGTTCCGTGCGTTGTGGATCACGCGCATCAACGCCGCCGCGCGGGCCAACGGGCTGTCCTACAGCCGGTTGATGAACGGCCTGAAGAAGGCCGAGATCGACATCGACCGCAAGGTCCTGGCCGACATCGCGGTGCACGATCCGGAGGGTTTTGCGGCCATCGCCGAGCAGGCCAAAGCCAGCCTGACCGCCTGACCGGGGGCGAGGGCCCCGCAGCGGGAACCCCGGAAGCATGCTGGATCTCGACGAGATTGAAGCGCGTGCGCGCGAGGATATCGCCGCGGCCTCGGACCTCGAGGCGCTGGAGCGCATCCGTGTCCGTCTTCTCGGCAAGAAGGGCGAACTCACCGCCGCGCTGAAAGGCCTCGGCGGCCTGCCGCACGGAGAACGCCCGGCGGCGGGCCAGCGCATCAACGCGGCGAAGCGCGTGGTGGCCGATGCCATCGCCGGGCGCCGTGCAGCCCTGGAGGCCGAGGCACTGGAGGCGGGCCTCGCCGCCGACGCGGTCGACGTCACCCTCGCCGGCCGCGGCCAGCGGCAGGGCGGTCGTCATCCGGTGGTGCGCGCGCTGGAGCGGATGGAGGCGATCTTCCGCAATGCCGGCTTCGAGGTGCGGGAAGGGCCGGAGATCGAGGACGATTTCCACAACTTCACGGCCCTGAATATCCCCGCGAACCACCCCGCCCGGGCGATGCACGACACGTTCTATTTCCCGGGCGGGCATCTGCTGCGCACGCACACCTCGCCGGTGCAGATCCGCGCGATGCAAGCCGAGGGGGTGCCCATCCGCATCATCTCGCCCGGCCGGGTCTACCGCTGCGACTCCGATCAGACCCACACGCCGATGTTCCACCAGGTGGAGGGACTGGTGATCGACCGGGACGTGAGCTTCGCCAACCTGAAGGCGGTGCTGCACGACTTCGTCGAGCAGTTCTTCGAGCGCCGGGCCACGCTGCGCTTCCGTCCCTCCTATTTCCCGTTCACGGAACCCTCCGCAGAGGTGGACGTACTCTCCGAGCAGGGCCGCTGGCTGGAGATCCTGGGCTGCGGCATGGTGCATCCGAACGTGCTGCGCAACGTGGGCGTCGACCCGGAGGAGTACACCGGCTATGCCTTCGGCATGGGCGTGGAGCGACTGGCGATGCTGCGCTACGACGTCCGCGACCTGCGCACGTTCTTCGATAACGACCTGGCCTTCCTGGAGCAGTTCGCGGGCCGATGAAGATCAGCGAGACATGGCTGCGCCGCTGGGTGGATCCCGATCTGTCCACAGACGCACTGGTCGAGCGCCTGACGCTGGCCGGGCTGGAAGTGGACGGCACAGAGCGCTTCGGTGCCGGGCTGGAGGGCATCATGGTCGGCGAGGTGCTGGCCGTGAGCGCGCATCCGGACGCCGACCGGCTCAGCGTCTGCCGCGTAGCCACCGGCAGCGAGGAGGCGCAGATCGTCTGCGGGGCGCCGAACGTGCGCGCCGGCATGCGCTCGGCCCTGGCGCTGCCCGGCACCGTGCTGCCGAACGGCACGAAGCTGAAGCGGGCGAAGCTGCGGGGCGTCGAGTCGGCGGGAATGCTTTGCTCCGTCGCCGAACTGGGCCTGGGTGAGGAATCCGACGGCATCATGGAACTGCCTGCAGACGCGGCGGCGGGCATGCCGCTCGGCGAACTGCTCGGCCTGCCGGACACCGTCATCGATATCGACCTGACGCCGAACCGTGGCGACTGCTTCAGCGTCCTCGGCGTGGCGCGTGAGGTCGCGACCTTCACCGGCGCGGCGCTGGCAGACCCGGCCGTGGCGCCGGTGGCCGCGGCCACGGACGACGCCCATCCCGTTCGGGTGCTCGCGCCCGAGCGCTGTCCCCGGTTCATCGGCAGGGTGATACGCGGCATCGACGCCGGGGCGCGCACGCCGCTGTGGATGCAGGAGCGGCTGCGGCGCAGCGGCGTCCGCGCCATCCACCCCGTGGTGGATGTCACGAATTACGTGCTGCTGGAGTACGGGCAGCCGCTGCACGGCTACGATCTCGGCCTGCTGCAGGGTCCGATACAGGCGCGCGCCGGTGCCGCGGGAGAGTCCCTCGAACTGCTGGACGGCCGCACGGTAGAGGTGGATGAGGATGTGCTGGTCATCGCGGACGACCGCGGAGCCATCGGCCTCGCCGGCATCATGGGCGGCTCCTCCACGGCGGTTGGCGAAGACACCGTCGACGTCCTGCTGGAGGGTGCCTTCTTCACGCCCGAGGCGATCGCCGGCCGGGCACGGCACTTCGGTCTGCACACCGATGCCTCCATGCGCTTCGAGCGCGGCGTGGATCCGGCCGGTCAGCGCCGGGCCATCGAACGCGCCACGGCCCTGCTGACCGAGATCGCCGGCGGCGCGGCCGGCCCGGTCACGGAGGTCGCTGACGAGAGCCGGCTGCCGGCGCGGACCGCCGTGACGCTGCGCCGGGAGCGACTGGCCCGGGTACTCGGCGTCGCGCTGGACGACAGCGAGGTGCGCCGCATCCTGGAACGCCTGGGCAACGAGGTGCGCCCGACCGACGAGGGCTGGCAGGTAACGCCGCCTGCCTTCCGTTTCGATATCGCCATCGAGGAGGACCTCATCGAGGAGGTGGCCCGGGTGCACGGCTACGACGAGATCCCCGAGATCCGCACCCGGGGCGCGTTGGGGCTGCCGGCGGTCACGGAAACGGCGGTGGACCGCGACCGGGTCCGTTCGGCGATGGTGGACCGGGGGTATCACGAGGCGATCACGTACAGCTTCGTGGACCCGCGCCGGCAGGCCGAGATCATGGGCGAGAGCGGGGCGCTTGCGCTCGCGAACCCCATCTCGTCGGAACTCTCGGTGATGCGTTCGTCACTGCTGCCCGGCCTGCTGGAGGCCGTGGCGCGCAACGTGAGCCGTCAGCACGAGCGAGTGCGGCTGTTCGAGATCGGCGTTTGTTTCGGCGGCGAAGAAGGCGCCGTGCTTGAGACGCGGCGTCTGGCGGCCGTGGCCTGCGGCCCGGTGCTGCCCGAACAGTGGGGCGCGGAGGAGCGAGCGGCGGATTTCTTCGATCTCAAGTCCGATCTGGAAGCCGTCGTCGCGCTCACCGGCCACGGCGCCTGCGCCCGGACCGAGCCTGCGGCGCATCCGGCGATGCACCCCGGTCAGTGCGCCGCCGTACTGCGGGACGGCGAGACCCTGGGACATATCGGCCGGCTGCATCCGGGTCTGGCGGCCCGGCTCGACCTGCCGGAGACGGTGCTCATGTTCGAACTGGACTTTCCTGCTGCCTTCGCTGCGAAAGTGCCGGCATCCGTGCCGATCTCGCGCTATCCGTCGGTGCGCCGCGACATCGCCGTGCTGGTTGCCGAGGACGTGCCGGTGGGGGCCCTGGCCGACGCCCTGGCCGAGGCTCTCGGCGGCGGCGGCAGAGACTCGCTGCGAGAGGTCCGGGTGTTCGACGTCTACCGCGGCAAGGGCATAGAAGACGGGCTAAAAAGCATAGCTTTAGGCTTGATTTTGCAAGAAACATCCCGCACCCTTA
>CAYRZI010000024.1:0-1307 GCA_964428605.1 uncultured Woeseiaceae bacterium | reverse complement strand
GGGCTAAAAAGCATAGCTTTAGGCTTGATTTTGCAAGAAACATCCCGCACCCTTACCGACGATGAAGCGGATGCCGCCGTGCGTTCGGCAGTGCAGATTCTGGAACGGGACTTCGGAGCAAGGCTGAGAGACTGATGGCACTGACGAAGGCAGCAATGGCGGAGTCGCTATTCAACGAGCTCGGCCTCAACAAGAGGGAAGCTCGTGAACTGGTCGACCTCTTCTTCGAGGACCTCCGGTCCGCACTGGCCGCCGGCGAACAAATAAAGCTCTCGGGCTTCGGTAACTTCGACCTTCGGGACAAGAACGAGCGGCCCGGCCGCAACCCGAAGACGGGGGAGGAGATACCGATCTCCGCACGACGTGTGGTGACATTCAGACCCGGACAAAAATTAAAAGCCCGAGTGGAAGCCTATGCTGGAACCGGGAAATAACGACGAACTACCACCGATCCCCGGCAAGCGATATTTCACCATCGGCGAGGTGAGTGAACTCTGTGCCGTAAAGCCGCACGTGCTGCGCTACTGGGAACAGGAATTCCCGCAACTCAAGCCCGTCAAACGCCGCGGCAACCGCCGGTACTATCAGCGCCAGGACGTGCTGATCATCCGCCAGATCCGCAGTCTGCTGTACGACGAGGGCTTCACCATCGGCGGCGCGCGTCAGCGCCTGACCGGCGAGGCTGCAAAGTCGGACGTGAGCCAGAGCCAACAGATTATCAAGCAGTTACGGATAGAACTTGAAGAGATTTTGAAGATTCTCCGGCGCTGAAGCCGGGGTTGCAATGGCGGCTCGCGGGAGTATGATTCAGCCGCCGGAAGTCGGGGCGTAGCGCAGTCTGGTAGCGCACCACAATGGGGTTGTGGGGGTCGGAGGTTCGAATCCTCTCGCCCCGACCATTCGGTCATCTTGTCTTTCAGTCCCGGGCCAGCAACTCGGCGGTGGGCGTGGCGTGGGTGTCGCGACGCAGCACCCGGTCCTCGATGCCGAGCAGGATGGGCTCGGCCTTCTCCCGATAGATGTTGACCTTCGCGTTGTACACGCAACGGCACAGGCCGTGCTTGTCCGCGATCTCCAGCTTGCGGATGGAATACTGGCCGGACGCGAGTCTCTCCCCGGTGAGGTAACACTTGATTGCCGAGATCCGTTCGCCCGAGAGCACGAGGCCCTTCAGGCGGCGCAGCTCCTGCTGGGCCTGGTCGACGAAGCGAATGGCGTCCAGGTCCAGACCTGCGATTCCGCCGTCCTCGTCCGCGCAGCCGCGAGCGTGGAAGTCGCCCACGAAAATCTGGCCCGGCATGGCGCGA
>CAYRZI010000023.1:0-33859 GCA_964428605.1 uncultured Woeseiaceae bacterium | reverse complement strand
CTCCGCAAGCGCCCGGTCCGTCGACGGCCGCCAGCTGAGCGGCCCCGTTTCCATGATCGGTCCCTTCTCCGTCGCCATACCTGACTCCCTGTATCGCAGTGCCGCAGAGCGCATTCGCGCTTCACCGCAACATAACACGGCGGTATGCGGTTTTGCAGAACGCCGGTCTGCGGGTCGTCGGCCACTCAGGTGCTCCTCGGCGAGGCCCGCTCGATCAGCGCGCGGGCATCGAGCTCCAGCCCCGGCGCGAAGGCGCCCCAGGTGTAGCCCCGCTCCGACCGGAGCCGGGCGGCGGCGAAACCCTCGGCCACGACGGGCGGCGCCGAACGGAACAGCACGGCACCCTGGAACGCGAGCGCCAGTGATTCCACGAAGTGACGGGCCGTGGTGTCGTCCAGCGCCTCCTTGACGTTCAGCGTGGTCACCGTGTGGATCAGGCCGTCGAGGTAGCGGTCGGCGCCGCGTGCCTCCTCCAGCTCGGCGAACAGCGCCTCCAGCACGCCCGGGTCGCGCTGGATGGCGCGCAGGGTATCCAGCGCGATCACATTGCCGGAGCCTTCCCAGATGCTGTTCAGCGGCGACTGGCGGAAGTAGCGCGGCATCGGCGACTCCTCCACGTAGCCGGCACCGCCGAGACACTCCATGGCCTCGTAGACGAGCGCCGGCGTGCGCTTGCAGATCCAGTACTTCGCGATCGGCGTCAGAATGCGCGCGACGGCGGCGGCGTGCTCCGAGTGCGCAGCGTCGTCGAAGGCGCGCGCGACCCGGAAACTCATGGCCAGCGCCGCCTCCTGCTCCAGCGCCAGATCGGCGAGCACCTGGGCCATGGCCGGATGTTCCACCAGCCGCGGACCGAAGGCGCGCCGGTGCTCCGCGTGCCACAGCGCGTGTGACAGTGCGGCACGCATGATGGCCGTTGAGCCCACCATGCAGTCGAGCCGGGTGCCCTGCACCATCTCGATGATGGTGCGCACACCGTGCCCTTCCTCGCCCACCATCCGCGCCCAGGCGTTGTGGTATTCGATCTCGCTGGAGGCGTTCGAGCGGTCACCGAGCTTGTCCTTCAGGCGCACCACCTGGATGGTGTTGCGGGTGCCGTCCGGCCGCCATTTCGGCGCGAAGAAGCAGGACAGGCCGCCCTCGGTCTTCGCCAGCGTCAGAAAGCCGTCGCTCATGGGCGCCGAGCAGAACCACTTGTGGCCGACCAGTTCGTACTCCCCGTCCGCCCCAAGGGGCACGGCACGTGTGGTATTGGCGCGCACGTCGGAGCCGCCCTGCTTCTCGGTCATCGCCATGCCGAGGGTGACGCCCCGTTTCTCGTCGGCGGGGATGCAGCGGGGGTCGTAGGCGGCCGCGGTCACCCGCGGTTCCCACTCCGCCGCGAGATCCGGCTGGTGGCGCAGCGTGGGGATGCAGGCGTAGGTCATCGAGAAGGGGCAGCAGACGCCCTGGTCGGCCTGACTCAGCACGTACATCAGCGCCGAGTGGGCAACGTGGCCGCCCTGCTCCGCCGTCCAGGCGACGGAACTCACCCCGCTCTCGAGACCGAGCGCCATGAGGCGATGGTAATCGGGATGGAAGTCGGCCTCGTCGATGCGCCGGCCGTAGCGGTCGAACGCCTTCAGCACCGGCGGGTTCGCATTCGCCCGTGCCGCCCAGTCCTGCACCGCCGCCGAGCCTACCCGGGCGCCGAGCCTGCCGAGCTCGGCGTCCATCCAGGCCGCGCCGTTGCGGCTCACCGCCTCCTTCAGGGCGATGTCGGTCTCGTAGCAGTTGACGTCCTCCAGCGGAGGCGCCTGATTGATGACCTCGTGGGTAGCGAGTTCCGTGCGCGGCTTCAGGTGTCCCATCGTTCGCTCCGGTCGTGACTGATGCCCACAATGTAACGCCGCCGCCCGCCGGCGTCAGCCGTGGATGGACCGGATGGCGTCGTCCGTCTCCGCTTCAGTTCTTCTCCCGGTCCACCAGCCGGTTGGCCGTGATCCAGGGCATCATCTCCCGCAGCCGCGCGCCGGTGGTCTCGATGAGGTGCGCCTCGGTGTTGCGCCGCCGGGCCGTCATCGAGGGATAGTTCATGGCGCCCTCGGCGATGAACGATTTCGCGTACTCGCCGCTCTGGATCCGCTCCAGGGCATTGCGCATCGCCGCCCGGGACTGCTCGTTGATGACTTCCCTGCCGGTGAAGTACTCGCCGTATTCCGCGTTGTTGGAGATGGAGTAGTTCATGTTGGCGATGCCGCCCTCGTACATCAGGTCCACGATGAGCTTCAGCTCGTGCAGGCATTCGAAGTAGGCCAGCTCCGGCGCGTAGCCCGCCTCCACCAGGGTCTCGAAACCGGCCTTCACCAGTTCCACGCAGCCACCGCAGAGCACGGTCTGCTCGCCGAACAGATCGGTCTCCGTCTCGTCCTTGAAGGTGGTCTCGATGATGGCGGTGCGGCCGCCGCCGATGCCCGAGGCATAGGACAGCGCCACGTCCTTCGCCCGGCCGCTCGCGTCCTGGAACACGGCCACCAGATCCGGGATGCCCGCGCCCTTGGCGAATTCGCTGCGCACCGTGTGGCCCGGCGCCTTCGGCGCCACCATGATGACGTCGAGATCGGCCCGCGGCACCACCTGGTTGTAATGGATGACGAAGCCGTGTGCGAAGGCGAGGGTGGCGCCCTGCTTCAGGTTCGGCTCGACCTGGTCCCGGTACAGCGCCGCCATGGACTCGTCCGGCGCGAGCATCATGACGAGATCGGCACCGGCGACGGCCTCGGCGACGGACTCCACCCGCAGCCCCGCCTTCTCGGCCTTGGCCACGGACGAAGAGCCCTCGCGCAGGCCCACGGTGACGTCCACGCCGGAGTCCTGCAGGTTCAGTGCGTGGGCGTGGCCCTGGGAACCGTAGCCGATGACGGACACCTTCATGCCCTGGATGATGGAGAGGTCGCAGTCCTTGTCGTAATAGATGTTCATGTGCCGTGCTCCTGAAAAAACGGGTAGGAGGGCCTTCAGGCCCGATTCATTCACCCATCGGCCCTGAAGGCCCTCCTGCGTGCTATCCGGACACCATAGTGGAACGTCTGTATTTTCTGAAATGAAATATTTAGAATCTCGCGTTCCATTTTCTGCAACATGCCCCGACCATGGACGACCGCACGCTGCGTGCCTGCCTCAGCCTCGCCGACACCCTGCATTACGGGCGCGCCAGCGCGGCCTGCCACATGAGCCCCTCCACGCTGAGCCGGACCATCAGCCGCCTCGAGGACGAGCTGGGCGTGCGGCTGTTCGACCGGGACAACCGCAGCGTCAGCCTCACTCCGGCGGGCGAGCGCTTCCGCGGCTACGCCAGGGAGACACTGGAGCAATGGGAGGCGCTGCGCGCCGGTCTGGCCGCCGATGCGGACGAGCTGACCGGCGAGATCAGCATCTACTGCTCGGTCACCGCCAGCTACAGCTTCCTCTACGACCCGGTCGCCGAGTTCCGCCGCCGGCACCGGCGGGTGCGCATCACGGTGCACACCGGCGACCCGGAGCAGGCCATAGCGCGGGTGAGCGCCGGCGAGGAGGACCTGGCGATCGGCGCGCGGCCCGCGCGCCTGCCCGCGGCCCTCGCCTTCGAGCCCATGGCGGTCTCGCCGCTGGTCTTCATCGCGGCCCGGGACGACCCGGATGTGGACCGGTTCCTGCGGCCGCGCATGCGGCCCGCGGACTGGGCGGCGGTGCCCATGATCCTGCCCGAGCGCGGACTCGCCCGGGAGCGGGTCGAGCGCTGGTTCAGGGACAAGGGCGTACGACCCCAGGTGCTGGCCCAGGCGGCCGGCAACGAGGCCATCGTGAGCATGGTCGGACTGGGCGGCGGCGTGGGCGTCGTGCCCCTGATCGTGCTGGAGAACAGCCCGCTCGCGGACAAGGTGAGGACGGTGCATGCCAGACCGGCGCTGGCCGCGTTCGAGGTGGGGCTGTTCGCGCAGCGGCGCCGCCTCGCAGACCAGCTGGTGCGCGCCTTCTGGTCGGCGCTGACGGCCGGCGGGCCGGCGCCCGCCCGGGGGAGGCCGTGAGCCGCTAGGCGGCGACGATGCCGGCCAGTTCCGCCGGCGTGATCTTCAGCGACTTCGCCACCATGTCGAAGAAGTGCACCTCCCGCTCGCTGATGCGGCAGTCGCTGTGGATGACGTCGGCCAGTGCCCTGGCGATGGCCACCCGTTCGGCGGAATCCAGCCGCTTGGCCACGCTGGCGAGATAATCCGGCAGCGGCGCGCTTTCGTAGATCTCGGACTTGGCGGCGACGCGGATGTCGGCGGCGTCAATGTCCTCGTCCAGCGTGCGCTTGAGGATGGTCTGCACCGTGTCGACTTCCGCCGTGTCGATATTGGCATCGGCGCTGGTGGCACGGGAGAGGGTCATGAGCAGCACCTCCTTGAACAGGCCGCGCCGCTCTTCCTCCGTGGGCTCCGAGCCGCCGAAAATCTTCAGTACGTTACTGAGATCCGCTATCGCCATGTGAAGTCTCCCGCCTTCTGCCCTGACCGCCCGGGCGGGCGGCCGTGTTGTGATTGTGCGCGCAGTATATACGCACGAATGCCGATATTGCACGGTCGCGGCCGTCCGGCGGCCGATCAGGCCACGACCCGGTCGCGGCCGCTGCGCTTGGCCCGGTACAGGTTGGCGTCCGCCGTGCCGAGAACGGCTGCCCGGTCCATACCGCGGGCGCTGGCGGCCACGCCGACACTGAGGGTCACCCTCAGCGACGGCGCGAGGTCCGACCAGTCCAGCGCCGCCACCGCGGCGCGGATGGCCTCGCCGATGCGGGCGGCCGCCGGGCCTTCCGTCGCCGGGAAGCAGAGCAGGAACTCCTCTCCGCCGTAGCGGGCGACCATGTCCGTCTCCCGGCAATGGGACTCCAGCAAACGGGACAGCCGTTCCAGCACCGCGTCGCCCACGGCGTGGGAGTGGCTATCGTTGATGTGCTTGAAGTGGTCCACGTCGGCCAGGATCACCGCCAGCGGGCGGCCCAGCCGGCCGGCGAGTTCCAGCTGCGCGTCCACGAAGGCGTCCGCGTGACGGCGGTTGAACAGACCGGTCAGCTTGTCGCGGATGGCCTGGCGCTCGAGTTCCAGCGTCTTCTCCTGCAGCTCCCGGGTGCGCTCCTCCACCAGCGCCTCCAGCCGCTGGCGCATGTCCGCGAATTCCTTCAGCGCCAGCATGCCGAGCGACAGCACGAACAGCAGGATGGCGATCACCGTCATCTCCATGCGCGCGAACACGATCGCCACGAGAACGGCTGCCGGCACCGAGCCGATCTCGATCATCGTCTGGAATGCGCTGAACATGCGGGCGGGATCCATCCCGCGCAGGCTCACGTAGACGCGCATACCCAGCTCGTTGATCGCCTGCATCACGAGCGCCAGCAGCGCGATCAGCCCGGCGGTCCGCCAGTCGAGCGCCAGCAGGGGCACCGGCCCGCCGAGCCTGACGTAGAGCAGGCCCGCAATCAGGATCATGAGGGACATGAGCCCCGCGTTGTGCAGCGAAGCGGTGAACACCTCACGGAGGCTGCGACCGGCTCGCAGCCGGTGCAGCGGCCAGAGCAGGGAAGCCAGGCCGTTGATGACGGCCGCATCGACGGGCCCGAGCATCAGCAGGCTCGCCACCTGGGCGACCCGGTCGAAGGACACGTGGCCGAAGGTGGGATGCGGATAGCCGACCGTGATCGTAAACAGTCCGAACAGCAGGAAGAACGCCGCCAGGGCCAGCTCGTCCCCGGTCAGGGCGGCGCCGGTTGCCACGGCCGCGGCGCCGGTTGCCACGGCCGCGGCGCCGATTGCCGTGACCGCGACCGCGAACAGGGCCCCGGCATAGACCGTGTCCGCCGGCCAGCGAGCGCTCAGGACGCGGTCTCCAGCAGGTCCTCGGCGAGCCGCAGGTGATCCATGACGCTGCGCGGCTCCAGGAAGCGCTCGCTCACCCGCTCCCGGGCGGCGGAGCCCAGACGCTCGCGCATCGCACGGTCGGCCACCAGGCGGTCCACCAGCCCCGCGAATGCCTCCAGGTCCCGGGGGTCGTCCAGCAGCAGTCCGTGCCGCTCGTGCTCGATCTGGTCCTGGATGCCCCCGACCCTGGTGGCCAGCACCGCCGTGCCCTTCCACATGGCCTCGGTCACCGTCAGTCCGAAACCCTCGTGCAGGCTCTTCTGCACGATCACGTCCGCATGGCGCTGGATGGCGTTCACCATGGCGGCGTTCTCCTCCACGTCGACCATGGGCAGCATGGCCAGGTGGATACGGCTGCGCTGGGCGTGCGGCAGCTCCCGCCAGACTCGGAACACCTCGTGGAAGACCTCGATGCCCTCCGGGTCGTCGGCCACGCCGGTCACGCTCGGCCCCACCATCACCAGCTCGGCGCCGCTGTCGCCGCCGTGCCCGAGCCACGCGGCGAATCCCTGGATGACGCCGCAGGGGTCCTTCAGCGGATCCCAGCGCGAGACCTGCACCACCATGGGCGCGTCCGGCGGCGTCGGCTGCCCGCAGCGGATGATGTCGGCATGGCGGTCCACCCGGCCGTGGCTGCCGTCGCTGCGGAAGAACTCGTAGTCAGGCGCGGCAGGCAGCGGGCCGGACACGAGTCCCGTGTGCACCAGCAGCGTGCGTACGGCATCCTCGCCCATGGCCTGGTTCTTCGGCGTGAAGGCGTCGATGCTCGGCGGGATCACCACCGTGCGCTCCCGGTCGAGAATCGGCGGCACGTAGGCCTCGCGGGAGAAGACGAAACGGCGCGCATGAGCCAGATAAGGGGCGAGGAACTGCCAGCCCCGGTCATATTCCTCGTTCCAGTGGCTGTAGCCGATGTGGCAGCGCCAGGCCACCGCCGCCCCGTGTTCCGCCAGATACCGGGCCAGTCCGGCCGTCTGCGGGTCGTGCAGCAGGACGATGTCGCCGGGCTTCACCAGGGCCAGCAGTTCGGCCGCATTGTCCTCCAGCGTCTCCTCGTAGATGCGCCGCGCCTCCTCTTCCAGGGGCGTGCCGTCACCGGGTTCCCCGTGCAGGCCGTGATGCAGCCGCTTTGTGACGCGGAAGAAGGCCGGATTGCCGCCGATCACCAGCCAGCGGGAATCGATGCCGAAGTGGCGGCAATAGCCGAGCAGGGAGGGGAGCATCTCCGCCACGCCGCCGCCTTCCGCCGTGGAATTGACGTGCCAGAAGACCCGCCCCTCCAGCGCTGCGGCCAGCCGCGCCGCCTCGCCGCGCAGGTCGGAGAGCAGTGCGGGGGCTGCCAGGCCCTCGTAGCGGTCGATGCTGAGCGAATGGATGTCGACTTCGAACAATCTGCTGGTCTCCCGGTCCATCAGGGCTCCCTCGGCGGCCAAAAGCGCGCATGATAGCGTGGCGGCGGCGCGGCTTCATGCGGCCCGCCGGCACCGATCGGTGTAAGCTCCGGCTCATCCGGAGGCAGAGACGGCGATGACCAGCGAACCGGCGAACGACCGGGAGATTCCCGGCGTCCCCCTCATCGTGAATCCGGCGGCCGGGCGTGGCGCCGCCGGCCGCCACGCCGGCTCGATGCGCCGGCTGCTCGAGACCGGCGGCCGGGCGGTGCTGCCCGCCCGCAGCGAGGAGCCCGGCCACGTGGCGGTGCTGGTGCGCGAGGCGGCAGCGGCCGGCTGCCGCGAGGTGCTGGTGGCCGGCGGAGACGGCACCGTCCGGGAGGCCGTGAACGCCATCCTCGGCGACGGGCTGGAACTCGCCCTGGGCGTGATCCCGGCCGGCACCGGCAATGATTTTGTCAAGTCGCTGGGTACGCCGCGCAGCTGGCGCAACGCCTGTGCCGCCCTGGCCGTCGGCCTCGCCGAACGCCGCCGGCGGCGCATCGATGCGGGCCGCTGCAACGGGGAATGGTTCGCCAACAGCGTGGGCATCGGCCTCGACGCTCTCGTGGTCGGCGCCGCAGACCGGGTGCGCTGGCTGCCCGGCCTGCTGGCCTATCCCGCCGCGCTGGCCCTCGTGCTCCGGCGGGGCGTGGACGCGGCGGACATACGCCTGCAAGCGGACGGCCACGTCATGGAGCTGCCCGCCTCGATGGTCATCGCCTGCAACGGCGCCTGGTTCGGCGGCCTGTTCCACATCGCCCCGCCGGCCAGCCTGGACGACGGACTGCTCTCGGTGGTGATCGCCTCGCCGCTCAGCCGCCGCCGGGTACTGACCCTGGTGCCCCGGGCGATCCGGGGCACCCACATGGCGGCGCCGGAAGCCACCCTGATCAGCGCCCGGGAACTCGTGGTGGAGACCTCCGCGCCGCTGCCGCTGGAAGCGGACGGAGAGGCGGCAGCCGCGCCGGTGAGCCGACTGGAGGTGAGCTGCGTCCCCGCGGCGCTGTCGGTAATTGCCTGACGACCCGCCTGACGGCGTCAGTCGAGCCCCGCCATGGCGAGGTACTTGATCTCCACGTACTCGTCGATGCCGTACTTCGAGCCCTCGCGGCCGATGCCCGACTCCTTCACGCCGCCGAAAGGCGCCACCGGCGTGGAGATCAGGCCCGTGTTCAGTCCGACGATGCCGTACTCCAGCGCCTCGCCGACCCGCCAGGCCCGGGCCAGGTCGCGGGTGTAGAAGTAGCTCGCCAGCCCGAAGCGGGTATCGTTGGCCAGGGCTATGGCCTCGGCCTCGTCCCGGAAGGCGAACAGCGGCGAGAGGGGCCCGAACGTCTCCTCGCCGGCCACCAGCATCCCGGGCGTGGCGCCCTTGACCACGGTGGGCTGGAAGAACCGCCCTCCCAGGGCATGGCGCTTGCCGCCGGTCACTACCTCGGCGCCGCCGGACAGCGCATCGGCGATGTGTTCCTCCACCTTCTCCACGGCGCTCTCGTCGATGAGGGGGCCCTGGTCGGTATCGCCCTGCAGCCCGTCGCCCACCACCAGGTCGCCGACGGCGGCCGCGAGCTTGCCCGCGAAGGCGTCCATGACCGACTCCTGCACCAGGAAGCGATTGGTGCAGACGCAGGTCTGGCCGGTGTTGCGGTACTTCGAGGCGACGGCCCCTTCCACCGCCGCGTCCATGTCGGCGTCGTCGAACACGATGAACGGCGCATTGCCGCCGAGCTCCAGCGAGAGCTTCTTCATGGTGCCGGCGCACTGTTCCATCAGCAGCTTGCCGATCTCCGTGGAGCCGGTGAACGAGAGCTTGCGCACGGCAGGGTTGCCGGTCATCTCGCCGCCGATGGCGGACGCCGAGCCGGTGAGCACGCTGAAGACGCCCGCCGGGATGCCGGCCTCCTCCGCCAGCACGGCCAGCGCCAGCGCCGAGTAGGGCGTCTGGGAGGCGGGCTTGCAGACGAAGGTGCAGCCGGCGGCCAGCGCCGGCCCCGCCTTGCGGGTGATCATCGCGGCCGGGAAGTTCCAGGGCGTGATCGCGGCGACCACGCCCACCGGCTGCTTCAGCACCAGCAGGCGGCGCCCGGCCTGGGGCGAGGGGATGATGTCGCCGTAGACCCGCTTGCCCTCCTCGGCGAACCACTCGATGAAGCCGGCGGCGTAGGCGATCTCGCCGCGGGACTCCTTCAGCGGCTTGCCCTGCTCGGCCGTCATGATCACGGCCAGGTCCTCCTGGTGCTCCATCATCAGGTCGTGCCAGCGGCGCAGCACGGTGGCGCGCTCGGCCGCAGGCCGGGTGCGCCAGTCCGTCATCGCCTCCTCCGCCGCAGCGATGGCCCGGCGGGTCTCGGCCGCTTCCATCGAGGGCACGGTGCCCAGGCTCTCGGCCGTGGCCGGGTTCTCGACGGCGATGGTGCCGCCGTCGTCCGCATCGGCCCACTCGCCGGCGACGTAACAGCGGCTGCGCAAGAGGTCGGGATTGTTCAGTTGCATGGACAGGCTCCTAGTCGTGGGTGGTCTCGCCCCGGATCTCGCCCTGATCCAGCGCGATGCCGTAGCGCCGGATCTTCTCCACCAGGGTCGTACGTCCCATCCCCAGCATCCTGGCGGCCTGGGCGACGACGCCGTCGCAGGAGCGCAGCGCGTCGCGGATCAGCCCGCTCTCGATGTCCCCCATGTGCTCCTTCAGGCTCTTGCCGTCCGGCGGCAGCTCGTCGGCGGCCGCAGCACCCCTGCCGGCCTGCCCGCCTGCGGGCGCGCCCCGCAGCGGCGCCGGCAGGTCCGCGGCGGTGACCCGGCCGTGGGGCCGCACCACGGACAGCCGTTCCACCAGATTGGCCAGCTCACGCACGTTGCCCGGCCAATCGTAGTCCTTCAGCACCCGCACCGCCTCCGGCTCGAAGTCCACGCGGATACCGAGCCGGGCATCGACCCGGCGCACCATCTCCTCCAGCAGCGCCGGGATGTCGCCGGTGCGCTCGCGCAGCGGTGGCAGCTCGATGGGAAAGACGTTCAGACGGTAGTAGAGGTCTTCGCGGAAGGTGCCCTCCTCGATCGCCTCGGGCAGGTCACGGTGGGTGGCGGCGATGACCCGGACGTCCACCGGGATGCTCTCCATGCCGCCGATCCGGTCGATGACCCTCTCCTGCAGGACGCGCAGGAGCTTGACCTGCATCGCCGGCGGCATGTCTCCGATCTCGTCCAGGAAGATGGTGCCGCCGGCGGCCTGCTCGAAGCGCCCCGTGCGGCGCGCCACGGCGCCGGTGAAGGCGCCCCGCTCGTGGCCGAACAGCTCGCTCTCCAGCAGCTGGCCGGGGATGGCGCCGCAATTCACCGCGACGAATGGCCCTGCGCGGCCGCTCAGCTCGTGGATGTAGCGGGCCACCACTTCCTTGCCGGTGCCCGACTCACCGAGGACCAGCACCGAGGCACCGCTGGCGGCCACCCGTTCGGCCAGCCCCCGTGCCTCGCACATCGCCAGGCTCTCGCCGAGGGGTCGGGACTCGACCCGGTCGGCGGCGTGCTCGGCGCGCCGGCGGCTGTAACTCGCCTGAATCTCCTCGAGCAGCCCGGCGAGCTGGCTGAAGTCGACCGGCAGGTCCAGGCCGAACAGACGTGCGCCGGGGCAGGCCTCGGCCAGCGCATCCAGATCCGCCCGGCCCGCCACCACCAGCGGCAGCGCGGCATCGGCGCCCCCGATCTCCGCCACCAGCCCGGAGACCGCCTCGCGCCCGATGGAGGGATGCAGTAAAACGGCCGCCAGGCGCTGTCCGGCGGCGCTCTCACGCCAGGCTGCCGGCGAGGTGACCGCCGTGGCCGGCGCATCCAGGAACTCGATGCTCTCGCGCAGGCTCTCGCCGGCGCCCGGGTCCCCGGTGATGACGAGGATGAGGCGCTCGACGCTCACCGGGCCGCCTCCGCGGCCGGACGCCGTGTTCCGGCCTGCGCCGGCAAACCACCCGGGTCCGCTGTCCCTGACGCCGCTGGTCTCTCCACGCGTCTCCTTTCAGTGCCCTGAGCCTCTCGGCGGGCGTCGCTTGCAACCGGCCACGATTGTGCGGTGCGCAGCCGGTGATTGCAACTCACGGCACGAATAATTCCAGCATGTTCATATGCTTGCGCAAGCCGCGGCCCGCGGCGCGCCGATCCCGGCGGAAACCGCCCGCCGGGCTAAAGATTCGCCGCCGCCGGCCGATACAGAGGGTAGCCACAGGAGTCTGGCGGCGCGCGCGTGTCGGCAACGCAGACCGGCGCCGCCCGGAGCATCCCGAACAAGAACGGAGGACGACGCGTTGGATCTCGCAACACTCATAGGCTTGCTCGGCGCCCTCGGGGTGGTCATCACCTCCATCTTCCTGGGCGGCGCGCCGGGCGTCTTCATCAATACACCAGCCCTGCTGATCGTGCTCGTGGGCACGTTCCTGGTGACCATGATGAAGTTCAGCCTCAAGCAGTTCTTCAGCGCCACCGGCATCGCGGTGAAGGCCTTCACCCAGCGCGTGCCCAACCCCGAGGCCATCATCGAGAAATCCGTGGAACTGGCCAAGACCGCACGCCAGGGCGGCATCCTCGCGCTGGAGGACGCCGAGGTACCCGACGATTTCATGAAGATGGGCGTGGGCCTCCTGATCGACGGGCATCCCTCCGAGGTCGTGCGTTCCATGCTGAACAAGGACCTGAACCAGACGCTGCAGCGCCATAGCGACGGCCAGGGCATCTTCAAGGCCATCGGTGACGTCGGCCCCGCCATGGGCATGATCGGTACCCTGATCGGCCTGGTGCAGATGCTCTCGGTCATGGACGACCCCAAACAGATCGGCCCCGCCATGGCCGTGGCCCTGCTCACCACGCTGTACGGCGCCATCCTGGCCAACGTGGTCGCCATCCCGGTGGCGGACAAGCTCGCCCTGCGCAGTAAGGAGGAACAGCGCCACAAGTCACTGGTCATCGACGCGCTCATCGGCATTCAGGAGGGCCAGAACCCGCGCATCATCGAGAGCATGCTGGAGGCCTACCTGCCCCGTTCGCGCCGCAGCGTCGACGAAGAGCTGGCCTGAGGCAGCCGCGCATGGACGAGGAAGCCACCCCGGGAGTCAGGGAAGAGGAGAAGAAGGGCGTACCCGCCTGGGTCATGACCTTCGCCGACCTCATGACGCTGCTCATGTGTTTCTTCGTGCTGATGCTGGCGTTCTCCGAGATGGACGTGCAGAAATTCAAGGTATTGTCCGGCTCGGTGCGCGAGGCCTTCGGCGTGCAGGCGCAGCTGGAAGTGAAGACCATCCCCAAGGGCACCAGTGTGATCGCCCGGGAGTTCAGCCCGGGGCGGCCGCAGCCGACGCCGCTGAACCAGATCCGCCAGCACACCATCGACTCCGCCGAGAATACCCTGGACGTGGGCGTGGACGAGCCGGGCGTGGGCGACGAGGACGCCGACGAGGCGAAGGAGGACGCCGAGAAGCTGCGCGCGGCCCTGGCCGAGGAGATCGAGCAGGGCAGCGTCGACGTCGAGCTGGAGGGCCGGCGCATCGTCATCCGCATCCTGGAGAAGGCCACCTTCCCCTCGGGGGATGCAAGCATCCAGCCCGGCTTCCTGCCGGTGCTGACGAAGATCCGCGGACTTATCGGCGAGATGCCCGGCGAGCTCAAGATCTCCGGCCATACCGACGACGTTCCCATCTACAACGAGCGTTACCGCTCGAACTGGGAGCTGTCCACGGCGCGGGCGGTGTCGGTGGCGCATACCCTGCTCGGGGGCGGCGACATCGCCGAGAGCCGTATCGTGGTGACCGGACACGCGGACACCCGGCCGCTGTATCCGAACGACAGCGAGGAACACCGCGCCATCAACCGGCGCGTGGATATCAGCATCATACGCAACCCGTCCGACGGCACCGACGAGCGCGAGCTGCGCATCGCCGAGGCCGGACAGCCGGACGCGGATGCGGATGCGGGGGGAGACAGCCGGGACGCCGGCGGCGGCGAGGAGGCCGCGGCAGCCACGTCCGGCGGAGGTAAAGACGATGAGTGAAATGCAGAACGACAGCGATACCGACCGCCGCCGCACGTTCCGGCTCAAGGAGCTGGTGCGCATCGACTACGCGCCGGTGGACGAGAACGAGTGGGTACAGCGTCTGGAGAAGAACCTGGGCAGCACGTCCAGGACCTCCGGACTGGACGCCAAGCTGATGGAGGTGCAGGCCCAGCTGAAGCCGGCGGTGCTGAAGCTGCGGCAGAAGGCCCCGGTCAGCGCCGAGTGCGTGGAGTTGCTCGACGAGAAGATCCGGCTCGTGGCCGACAAGGTTCTGGAGCTCGAGCAGCAGCGCAACCCCATCTACAAACGCCCCACCCAGCTGTGCGACCTCAGCTCGACGGGCCTGTCCTTCGCGGCGCCCCACGGCATGAGCGAGGGCGCGCGGCTCATGCTGAAGTTCCTGCTCGTCTCCGACTCGCACTACGTCGAGACGCTGGCCCGGGTCGTGCGCTGCGAGCCGCCGGAGGAATCGGACCTGGAGGACGAGGGCTACAAGATCGCGGTGGAGTTCGTCGGCATGCGCGAGACGGAGAGCGAGATGCTCATCCGCCACATGCTGAGCCGGCAGGCGGAGGACATCCGCACCGCCCGCCTGCGCGCGCTGCAGGAGTAGCCCGGGCGGCCGGGCCGCCGGGCCGCCGGCCGTCAGCCGGCCAGCGCCGCGGTCAGCGACTCGAGCTTGTCCTCGAAGCGCTGATAGACCGGCGGGTACCGGGGGCCGTCGACGCCGAGCTTGTGCACCACCGGCTGGAATTCCTCGTCGACCTCCGCCTCGGGTTCGCGCAGCGACAGATAGCAGGCCGCCACGATCACGTCGTTGAGCGTCGGCTTGCTGCTGCGCCGCTGGGTCTGGTCGCCGGCCACGGTATCCACGATCTCCTCCGGGAACTCCCAGTTCTCCAGGATGGACTTGCCGACCTGGGGATTCCACTCCTCGAGCACCTGGCGGCGCGAGTCCTCGTCGGCCAGGATGGTCGGGAACTCCTTCGCCTTGGTCAGGATGTAGAGCTTGCCGATCTCGTTCAGCAGTCCTGCCAGAAAAGCCCCGTCCGCGTCCAGCTCGGCGTGCTGGTCCGCCAGCACCTCCGACATGGCCGCCTTGCGCAGACTGACCTTCCACAGCATCTTCAGCTGGTCGCGGATGGCCGCCTGCTGCTCCGCCTGGAACAGCTGCTCCACCGCCATCGCAATCGCGGTGTTGCGCACCATGTTGAAGCCCAGCCGGCTGATGGCGGCCCGCAGGTTGGTGATCTTCACGCCCGCCGGGTTGTAGAAGGCCGAATTGGCCATCGCCAGGATGCGCGACATCAGCACGGGCTCCAGGCTCACCACGTCGGCGACCCGCTCGGCGGTACAGTCGCCGTCCTCCAGCGCTGTGCGGATCTTCAGCACGACGTCCGGGAAGGACGGCAGCTTGATCTCCTTGCGGGTCAGCTCGTCCGCCAGCATCTGGACGAAACGGAAATACTCGGCACTCGACATCTTCTTGCTCCAGTCAGGACACGCGGCGCACGGCGGAAGCCTCGCCCCGGTGCCGGTTACCATGCAGCCGCACGAACAGGTCGGCCTCGCCGCGGCTCAGCCCGCAGCGGCTCACCAGGTCGTCCGGTGCCGCGCCGCCTCCGACCAGGCGCAGGGCCTCGCCGTAGCGCTGGCCGCCGTCCCCACGCACCGGCGCCGTGGCCGGCGCCCGGGCGGCAGCCGCCGACAACTCCTCCAGCCGCTCCAGCCGGCGGCTCACCTCGTCGAGACGTTCGATCACCGCCCGGGTGAGCGCCTCGTCCCGCGGTTCCGCCGGCTCCAGCGGCAACGGCTCGCGCCGCGGCTCGCCCCGCAGGATCGCCGCGACGGCGAACAGGATCAGGGCGTTGGAGAAGGCCAGCACGTAGATCACGTTGATTTCGCTAATGAAGTCCATCACGCATACTCATCGATAATTGAACCGTTATCCTTGTCCGAATTCTCATTTTTTTCCCCGCGCTCAGATTCGGCATCGTCGTCCTTGCGCGGGCGCCTGGGCGTGTCCGGGTTCACCGGCTTCAGCGGCCGGGAAGGCGCGACCGGATACACGTCGCTGATTCCGCCGCCTATTCCGCGGCCAATGCCGCCGCCGCCCATCGCCATGGCTACACCCTCTCCCCCTCGAGCCGGGCGCGCAGCCTGAGCAGCGCCTGGCTGTGGATCTGGCTGACCCGGGACTCGGTGACGTCGAGCACGGTGCCGATCTCCTTGAGGTTCAGCTCCTGGTGGTAGTACAGGGACAGCACCAGCTGTTCGCGCTCGGGTAGCCCCCGTATGGCGTCGGCCAGCCGGCCGCGCATCTCGGTGGCCTGCGCCCGCTCCTCCGGGCCCGGTTCGCCCTCGGCCGGCACCTCCAGCGGCTCCTGCAGCGTGGTGAACGGCTGCTCCAGGCTGAACAGGCGGCAGCTCGCGGCGTCGCGCAGCACCTCGTGATACTCGGACAGGGAGATACCCAGTTCCCGCGCCACCTCGGCATCGTCGGCCGCGGCGCCACTGGCCGCCTCTACCCGCTGGATGGCCTCGACGATCTGGCGGTGGCGCTGGTGCACCGAGCGCGGCGTCCAGTCCGACTTGCGCACCTCGTCCAGCATCGCGCCGCGGATGCGGATGCCGGCGTAGGTCTCGAAACTGGCGCCGCGGGAGGCGTCGAAATTCCCCGCGGCCTCGATCAGGCCCATCAGGCCCGCCTGCATGAGGTCGTCCAGCTCCACCGAGGACGGCAGGCGCGCCGCGAGGTGATGCGCGATCCGCTTGACCAGCACCAGGTGCTGCTCAACGAAGTCGTCGTTCACGACATGCCGATCGTCTGCAAGCCCGGTGTAGCTCATCAGGCCGCACTCCCCGCTTCCGCCGGTTCCCGTCCCAGCAGCGTCTCGAAGAAGAAGGCCAGCCCGCCGGGTGCGCAGGACACCGGCGGCCATCGATCCACGGCGTCGGCGATGCGCCGGAAGGCCAGCGCCGCCCGACTGGCCGGATAGGCGTCGACCACCGCCACCTGCTCCTGGACGGCCCGGCGGACGGCGTCGTCGGCCGGCACGTTGCCGAGATGCTGCAGCATGACGTCGAGGTAGCGGTCCGCCACCCGCTCGATCTTCTGGAACAGGAGCCGCCCGTGGACGTCGGAGCGGGTCATGTTGGTCAGCACCTGGAAGCGGCTGACGCCGTAGTCCCGGCTCAGCACCTTGATCATCGCGTAGGCATCGGTGATGGAGGCGGGCTCGTCGCAGACCACCACCACCGCGTGCTGGGCCGCCTGGGTGAAGCGCAACACGTTGTCCGACAGCCCCGCCGCCGTGTCGATCACCAGCACCTCCGGCGGGCAGGCGAGGTCGCCGAATGCGCGGATGATCTCGCCCTGGGCGGCCGCCGGCAGATCCGTCATGGCTTTGTCGCCGGAGGCCGCCGGGACGATGGACAGCCCCCGCGGACCGCGCACGATGGTGCTCTCCAGGTCCGTCTCGCCCCCGATCACGTGCTGCAGGTTGTAGCGGGGCTGCAGGCCGAACAGCACGTCCACGTTGGCGAGCCCCAGGTCCGCGTCCAGCAGCATCACGTTACGCTGGAAGGCAGCGAGCGCCACCGCCAGGTTTGCCGAGACGTTCGTCTTGCCGACGCCGCCCTTGCCGCTGGTGACTGCGATCACCTTGACCGGCGTGCCGGCGAGCGCCCGCTCCATGTCCCGGGCCTGGGTCTGCTCAAGAGACCGCATCGCTGCCGCCTCCGAAACGCTGGGCCATGGTCTCCTCAGAGACGTCCGCCTCGCTGCGGCGCATGCACTCCACCGCCTGGGTGGCGATCCACAGCCGCTTGGCGTCGGCCAGGTAGAAATCCTGGGGCACCGACTGCCCGTCGGCCACGTAGACCAGCGGCAGGCGGTGACGGATGAGCACGCCGAGCGCGCAGCCGAGCTGGGCGGCCTCGTCGATCTTGGTGAGCGCGCAGCCCGCCAGCGGCAGCTGCCCGAAGCGGCGTACGGCCTCGTCCAGCGACGCCTCCTGGGCCGTGGCGGACAGGGTCAGGAACACCTCGATCGGCGTGCCGTCGATGCGCAGGGCGGCCAGCTGATCGGCCAGGCGGACGTCGCGCTGGTTCATACCGGTGGTGTCGATCAGCACGAGGCCCATCGATTCCAGCCGCGGCAGCAGCGAGGCCAGCGCCTCACCGTCCTCGGCCACGTACATGCGGGCGCCGAGGATGCGCGCGTAGGTGGCCAGCTGTTCCTCCGCGCCGATGCGGTAGCAGTCGGTGGTCACCAGCGCGATGCCCTCGGCACCGTGACGCATGGCGTAGCGGGCGGCGAGCTTGGCGATGGTGGTGGTCTTGCCCACCCCCGTGGGGCCGACGAAGGCGGCGATGCCGCCGCTCTCGAGGAGGCGGTCGCCGGCCATCGGCAGGCTTTCCGCCAGGATGCGCAGCGGCAGCTGCCAGGCGTGCTCGCGTGCGTCCCCGTCCTCGAGCTGATCGGCGATGGGGGCCGCCACGTCCGGCGCCACGCCGAGGCGGCTCAGATTCCTCAGCACCTGGGCACGGCCCGGCCGGCGGCGGGAGTAGTCGTTCCAGGCCAGGCTGGACAGCTGGGACTCCAGCATCTCGCGCAGACCACGGATGTCGGAGTGCACGGCATCGAGCGAAGGGTTCGCCTCGCCGGCCAGTGCGCGGGCATCGTCCGCGGAGACGCGGGTATCGTCGAGGGAGGCGCGAGTCTCGTCCAGGGGAGCCTGCGCCTCGGCCGCCGGCTTCGACGCGAGTTCGGCCAGCGCGCGGTGCAGGGCCGGCTGCGCCACCGGTCCGGCCCCGTGCTCCCCGGGCCCGGCGTCCTGCGCCGGCGCCTGCCGGGCCGCCTCCTCGTCGGCCGACGCCCGCCCGGTGTCCGTGGCCGCGCGGATGCTGCCGAGCGCCTCCCGGATCAGGGCCTCGTCGTAGTCCAGCGCGGCGATGATCTCCACACCGTCGGCCACGCGGCTGTTGGAGAGGATCACCGCATCCGGCCCCTGCTCCTCCCGCACCCGGCGGAGAGCCTGGCGCATGTCCGGTGCCACGAATCGCTTGATCTTCATAGTCGGTTCCTCAGCTCAGGCGGGCCGGTCAGTTGCCGACGGCGCCAACCATCCTTATCTGTTTGTCTTCGGGGATCTCGTTGTAGGCGAGCACATGCAGGTTGCGGATGCCGCGCATGAGCTTCGCGAGCCACGGCCGCAGGCCGGGCGCCACCAGCAGTACCGCCGGCTCGCCGGCCGCCTCCTGGCGCTCGGCGTTCTCGGACAGCACCCGGTGGATACGCTCGACCAGGCCCGGCTCCAGGCCGGCGGCCGCGCCGTTGCGGGTGGACTCGGTCAGCAGCTGCTCGAGCTCCGGCTCCAGCGTGAGCACCGGCAGCTCCTCGCGCATGCCGGCGACGCCCTGCACGATGGAGCGCCCCAGCGCCACGCGTACGGCGGCCACCAGCTGCTCCGGGTCCTGGTTCTTCGGCCCCTGCTCCGTCAGGGTCTCGGCGATGCGGCGGATATTGCGCACGGGGATGTTCTCCGCAAGCAGCATCTGCAGCACCCTGACCACCGTCGCCATGGGCAGCGTCTTCGGCGTCAGCTCTTCCACCAGTTTCGGCGCAGTCTCGCCCAGCTTGTCCAGCAGATGCTGCGCCTCCTCGTGGCCGAGCAGCTCGGCGGCGTGGGTGGAGAGCAGCTGGCTGATGTGGGTGGCCACCACGGTGCTGGCATCCACCACGGTGTAGCCCAGCATCTGCGCCTCCTCGTTCTGGGAGGGGTCGATCCACACCGCCGCCATGCCGAAGGCGGGGTCCTTCGTGGCGAGGCCCTGCAGCTCGCCGAAGACCTGCCCCGGGTTGATGGCCAGCTCCTTGTCGACGTGCACCTCGCCCTCGCCCACGGGGACGCCCATGAGCGAGATACGGTAGGCCACGGGCGCCAGGTCCAGGTTGTCGCGGATGTGAACGGCCGGGACCAGGAAGCCGAGTTCCTCCGTCAGCTTCTTGCGCACGCCCTTGATGCGCGAGACCAGTGGCCCGCCCCGGTTGCGGTCCACCAGCGGGATCAGGCGGTAGCCCACCTCCAGACCCACGGTGTCCACCGGGGAGACGTCGTCCCAGCTGAGTTCCTTCGGCTGGGCCGGCTGTTCCGGCTCGGCCGATTCCTCGGCGGGCTCGGCGGTCTCCGCGGGGCGCCGGGCGGAGCGCCAGGCGCCGTAGCCCGCGCCGGCCGCCAGCGTCAGAAAGGCGAAGTTGGGCATGCCCGGGATGAGTCCGAGGGTGAGCATCACTCCCGCCGTGACGCCCAGCACACGCGGGTCGGCGAAGATCTGGGAGAGCATCTGCCTGGCCATGTCCTGGGGCTTGGAGACCCGGGTGATGATCACGGCCACGGCGGCGGAGAGCAGCAGCGAGGGTATCTGGGCCACCAGGCCGTCGCCGATGGTCAGCAGCGTGTAGTTCTGCATGGCCGCCGACACGTCCATGTCGTGGCGCAGCGTACCGATGAACAGGCCGCCGATGATGTTGATGAACAGGATCAGGATGCCGGCGATGGCGTCGCCGCGGACGAACTTGCTGGTACCGTCCATGGCGCCGTAGAAGTCGGCTTCCTCGCGTACTTCCTGGCGCCGCGTGCGTGCCTCGTCCTGGTCGATGAGGCCGGCGTTCAGGTCGGCGTCGATGGCCATCTGCTTGCCGGGCATGGAGTCCAGGGTGAAGCGGGCCGTGACTTCGGAGACCCGGCCGGCACCCTTGGTCACCACCACGAAGTTGATGATGACCAGGATGGCAAACACCACCAGGCCCACGGCATAGTCGCCGCCGATCACGAAGTTGCCGAAGGCCTCGATGACGCGGCCGGCAGCGCCCGTGCCCGTATGCCCCTCCAGCAGCACCACCCGGGTGGAGGCGATGTTCAGGGCGAGCCGGAGCAGGGTCACGATCAGGAGCACCGTCGGGAACACCGCGAACTCCAGCGGCCGCTGCACGTACACCACCGTCAGCAGGATCGCCAGCGACAGGGCAATGTTGAAGGTGAACAGCGTATCCAGCGCGAACGGATGCATCGGCACGATCATCATGCCCAGCATGGTGAGCATGAGGATCGGCACGCCGAGACCCCGGCCGAAGCGGGCGAATCCGTTCACTGCAACCACACTTGCCACGTTCTATTCTCCTGTCACGAGCGCCGTGCGGGCCCGGTGAAAAGACTCTCGTCCACTTCCGGCTCCGGCGCCTCCGGCGCTTCCGCTGCCGGTCCGTCGAAGTCCCTGAGCTGGAAGATGTAGGCCAGCACCTGGGCCACCGCCGTGTAGAGGGCCGCCGGGATCTCCTGGCCGATGCGGGTGCTCGCGTGCAGCGCGCGGGCCAGCGGCGGGGCCGAGAACAGCGGCACGCCGTGCTGCTCGCCGACGGCGCGGATGCGCGCGGCGATCAGGTCCTGGCCCTTGGCCACCACCCGGGGCGCGGACATGCGCCCGGCGTCCCAGGCCAGCGCCACCGCGTAATGTGTGGGGTTGGTGATGATCACGGCCGCCTCCGGCACCGCCTCCATCATGCGGCGCGTTGCCACCTCCTGCTGCAGCTGGCGGATACGGGAGCGCACCTCGGGCCGGCCCTCCGTGTCCTTCTGCTCGTCGCGCACCTCCTGGCGGGTCATGCGCAGTTTCTTGGTGTGGTCCCAGAGCTGGAACGGCACGTCCACCGCGGCGATCACCAGCAGCGAGGCACTCAGGATGATCAGCGACTGCACCAGCAGCTCGGCGGCGGCGCCCACTGCGACGCCGGTCGGCTGGCTGCCCAGCCCCAGCAGGCGGTCCGCGCTGAGCCAGAGCCAGATCACCGCTGCCGTCGCCACCACCGCGAATTTGGCCACGGCCTTCAGCAGCTCGTTCAGGCTCTTCAGGCTGAAGATGCGCTTCACGCCCTTGATCACGCTCAGACGCTCGCCCTTGAAGGCGATGGCCTGCGCACTGAAGGCCCAGCCGCCCAGTGCCACGGAGCTCAGCAGCGCGGCGGCGATCACGACCACGAAGAACGGCGCCAGCGCCGTGATGGCGGCCAGCCCGGCCTCCGCCAGGGCCTGGGGGCCGTACTCCGCGTCCATGATCTTCGCCCGCTCGGTGACCAGGGAGCCCGAGAAGCCGTCCAGGATGCCGCCGCCGATGGGCCGGGCCAGCACCGCCAGCGCCGCCGAGCCGAGCAGCATCACTCCCATGGTCGTCAGTTCCTTGGAACGGGCGACGTCACCCTTCTTGCGCGCGTCTTCGCGGCGTTTCGGGGTGGGTTGTTCCGTCTTCTCCTGGAACTGTTCCTGCTGCCCGCTCATGGCGTCAGTTCGCTCCCACCAGTGCGCGTGTCGTCTCGAGCGACAGTGTCAGCAAGCGTGCGAAACCGGTCGTCAGGCTGTCCATCGACAGCAGCAGCACGAAGAAGCCGAGCAGCATCGACACGGGGAAACCCACGGCGAAGAGGTTCAGCGTCGGCGCGGCCCGGCTCATCACGCCGAAGGCCAGGTTGACGACCAGCAGCGCAGTGATGCCCGGCAGCGCCACGGCCAGCGCACCCACGAACAGATATGCCGTCCACTCCAGCAGGCCGCCGAGCCCGTTGCGGGTCAGGCCGCCGCTGCCCACCGGCAGACTGTGGAAGCTGTCGGCCAGCACCTGGATCATTACCAGGTGCCCGTCCAGCGCCAGGAATACCAGCGTGGTCAGCATGAGAAAGAACTGGGAGAGCACCGGCACGTTCACGCCCCGCTGCTGGTCCACCAGCACCGCGAAACCGAGGCCCATGCTCATGGCGATGTTCTGCGCGCCCAGCACCACCGCGTCGAAGATCAGCTGCACGCAGAAGCCCATGGCGATGCCGATCAGGATCTCGTGGAACACGGTGATCACGATCGCCGGCTCCAGGAAGCGCTCCGTGGGCGGCAGCGGCACCACCGGCGCGATCACGGCGGACAGCGCCAGCGCCAGCAGGACGCGCACCCGCTTCGGCACCAGCCCGCCGCCGAACGAGGGCATCGCCATCAGCATCGCGGAGATGCGGATCAGCGGCCACAGGTAGGGCAGCAGCGTGTCCGTGACGACCGGTATCAGCGTATTCACGAGCGTTCCCTATTACCCGGTTCTTCCCGTGCATGGCTCACCCGATGATCCCGGGGATGTCGGTGATCAGGCGGCGCGTGAAATTGGTGATGACGCCGAGCATCCAGGGGCCGGCCACCGACAGGGCGACGACCAGCATCAGCAGCTTCGGGATGAACGAGAGCGTCATCTCGTTGATCTGGGTGGCGGCCTGGATCATGCCCACCAGCAGGCCCACGGCCAGCGCCGAGAGCAGCAGCGGCGAGGCGAGCAGTATCGTCACCCAGAGGGCCTGCTGTCCGATGGTGGTGACTGTCTCCGGGGTCATGGGCGCGGTCCTCGCAATACTCAGACGTAGAAGCTCGAGGCCAGCGTGCCGAGCACCATGGCCCAGCCGTCCACCAGCACGAACAGCATGATCTTGAAGGGCAGCGAGATGAGCATGGGCGAGAGCATCATCATGCCCATGGACATCAGCACGCTGGAGACCACCAGGTCGATGATCAGAAACGGTATGAACACGAGGAAGCCGATCTGGAAGGCGGTCTTCAGCTCGCTGACGATGAAGCTCGGCACCAGCACCGAGGTGGGCACCTCCGCCGCCGAGGCGAAATCCGTGCGCCCGGATATGCGTGCGAACAGCGCGATGTCGTCCTCCCGGGTCTGGTGCAGCATGAACTCCCGGAGGGGCTCCATGCCGGCGCTCAGCGCCACCTCGGCGCTCACCTCGCCGTCGATATAGGGCTTCGCCGCCTCGTCGTAGATGCGGTCGAGCACCGGCGTCATGACGAAGAAAGTCATGAACAGTGCGATACCGATCAGTACCTGGTTGGGCGGCGTCTGCGCCGTGCCGAGTGCCTGACGCAGGATGGAGAGCACGATGATCATGCGCACGAAGGCGCTCATGCTCAGCAGTCCCGCCGGCAGCAGGGTGAGCAGCGTCATGAGCACCAGGATCTGGATGCTCAGGCTGTAGCTCTCTCCGGCGTCCGTGGCCGTATCGGCCGCTGCGGCGATGACGTCCGCGGCGGTCGCCTCGTTCGCGAAGCCGGTGACAGGCGCCGCCAGCAGCACGGCGAGCGCCAGCGCGATCAGCAAGGGCGTGCGCGTCATTGCCGGCTCCTCGTGGTGGCGACCGCGGCGCGCAGGCGCCCGGCGAAGCTCCGGTCCTCCTCGCCGGGGCCGGCATTCAGGGCGGCGACCGGTTTGTCGGGCACCAGCAGCGTATTCATGCCCCCGGGGGAGATACCCACCACCACCTGCTGCTCGCCCACCTGCAGCAGCACCACCTTCTCCTTGGCGCCGAGCGGCTGTGCCGCCAACACGCGGAAGTGGCCGTTGCGCGACGAGCGCAGCCCCTGGGAGCGGGTATAGATCCAGCCGAACAGCAGGATGGCGCCGATGACGAGCAGGAGATTCATGCTCATGCTGAGCAGCTCGCCACCCGACAGCGGCGAGGGCACGGGTGCCGGCTCGCCCCCGGCGGCCAGCGCCGGTGCGCCGGCCAGCCACAGCGCCATGGCGGTAACCGTCGTCGTGACCGGATGCAGCTTGCGGCGGATCTCCATGCTCCCGACTCCCTGCAGGCTCAGTTCAGCTTGCGGATGCGTTCGCTGGGGCTCACCACGTCGGTGAGGCGCACGCCGAACTTGTCGTTGACCACGACGATCTCGCCGTGGGCCACCAGCGTGCCGTTCACCAGCACGTCCATGGGCTCGCCGGCGGGCCGGTCGAGTTCGATGATCGAGCCCTCCACCAGACGCATCAGGTCGCGGATGCTGATCTTGGTGTTGCCCACCCGCAGCGACACCGTGACCGGCACGTCCAGCACCAGGTCCAGCTTGATGTCGGTGGCCTCGGCCGGCAGGCTCGATGCCCCGTTCTCGAAGCGGTCCGGGGAGTACTGCTCGCCCGTCTCCGTCGCCGGCGGCGTGGCTGCCTGCTCCTCGGCGGCTTCGGCGCCGGTGTTCTCGCTGTTCTCACTCATGTCGGTTCCTCGTGCTCTCAGTCCTTGCGGGCGGCGACCCAGACGCCGGTCCGCACTGCATTGCGCCCCCGCGACACGCCGAACCCGCCCTGCAGGACGGGCGTCTCGTCGACGCTGAGCGTCACGGTCTTGGGGGAATTGATGGGGATGATGTCGCCCGGCGCGAGCTGAACCACGTCGCCCAGCGAGAGCTCCCGGTCGCCGATGAACGTGGTGAGCTCGACCACGGAGGCCAGCACGTGCTCGCGCAGCATGCCCGACCAGACCTCGTCCTGCGCATCGCCGCCGGAGCGCTCGGCGCCGTCCAGGCTGTCGAAGATGGGCTGGATGGTCTCCAGCGGCAGGATCAGCTGGATGCGGCCGCTGGACTCGCCGGGCTCCACACCGAACTCGCATTTCACCACCGGGTCGTTCGGTGCCGCCACCTGCAGCTGCTGCAGGTCCGACTCGGTCTGCACGATCTCGGGCTCGAGTTCGATCACCGGCCGCCACACCTCCTTCATGTTTTCCAGGAAGCGGTTCATGACGATCTCGGTGATGCGCACCTCGCCCGGCGTGTAGCCCTCGCGCTCGCCCCGGCAGTCGGTGCCGTTCGCACCGCCGAAGTAGCGGTCGACCAGCGTGTTGATCAGCGGCGGGTCCACGAACAGCAGGGCCGGACCGCTCAGCGGCTTCATACCCAGCAGCATCAGCAGGGGCGGCGCGGGGAAGGCATCGCAGACGGTCTCGAAACGCAGCGTCTCGATCGTCCGCGGCAGCACCCGCGTTTCCACCCGCAGCTGGCGCATGAGGCTGCGCTCGACGCGGCGGGCCAGCTGGCGATTGAGGTGATCCAGCCGGGGCAGGCTGCCGCGGCGGATCTGGTTGCGGGCCGGGATCTCGTAGTCGTTGACCTCGGCATCCAGCGTGCCGGTGCCGGTCTGCACCTCGACCTTGCCCGAGGACACCCCGTCCATCAGGGCATCCATCTCGTCCTGGCTGAGTACCTTCTCGCTCATCGGCTTACTGGACCACCAGCGTCGTGAAATAGGCTTCCTGGATGCCGGGCTCGCCCACGCGCTCGTCGAGGATGCCGCGCACCTCGGCCAGCACGTCGTCCAGCATCTTCTCCTTGCCGGAACGGGTGGTCGCGGTCTCGTAGTCGTAGCCGCCGAGCAGCAGCAGCAGGTTGTTGCGGATGACCGCGTCGTGCTCCTTGAACGCATCGATGATGCGCTGCTCCCGCGCCATGAACTCCAGGCTCACCTGCATGAAATGGCGCTGGCCGACCTCGCCGCCGAAGTTCACGGTGAGCGGGGGATGCAGGCCGACGTAGAGCGCCGGACCGTCGGCCTCGGCGGCCTCGGCGGCTTCCTCGCCATCCCCGGCGGCCTCCTCCGACGAGAACATGCCGGACATGAAGCCGCCCACGGCGAGCCCCAGCGCGAGCAGCGCGACGGCGCCGCCGATCACCAACAGCTTCGACCCCTTTTTCTCGGCCGTAGCCTCCTCGCCGGCCTGGGTCTCGTTCTGTTCGTCTGCCATCGACATCACTCCTGTGAAAACCACAAGAGTGGATGCAAGGGGCATGCCAACCGATTTTAGGTAATTAAGTTAATGTTTTTATTGAATTTTATTTTCCCGGCGTCGGTTTTCCGTCGCCGGGAATTTGGCGCCGGCGTCAACGAACCAGCGTCTGCCGTCAGACATAGGTGTCGATCAGCCCGCGTGCGCCCGGGCGGGAGGAGACCGGCGTCTCGGCCACCGCCGCGGCATCCGCGCCGCCGTCGGTGCCGGCTGCCGTCAGGGTATCCCCGCTGGCCGTCGCTCCGCCCTCGCGCTCGCCGTGGCGGGTATCGGGACCCTGGTCCGCGACGTCGGCGCCCGCCAGGGCCAGGCCGGAGCCGTTGAACATCTCGCGCAGCCGCGGCAGGGCCTGCTCGAGGGCGTCGCGGGTCATGGCGTGCTGGGCGGTGAAGGTGATGTTCGCGCCGTCCTCACCCACGCTGACGTCCACGGATATCGGGCCGAGGTGGGCCGGGTTTAACCGTATCTGGGCCCGGTCGAGCTTCTGGCCCGCCATCCAGACCACGCGTTCGGCCACCTGGTCGGCGAACTCCGGCGTCCCCGGCGGCGAAGGCAGCATGAACACCGGCCGGTCACCCGCCCCCTGGGATGCCGTCGTCAGGCCCAGCGTGGAGAGGAAGCCCGCGCCGTCGGTACGGGTGAGGGGCTCGGGCGCCGGACGCCGGTCGGAGCCGCCGCCGTCACGGGCCAGGTCGGCCATGGCCTGGCGCAGGCCCGCCATTGCATCGGCAGCTGCGGGCACCTGCGCTGCCATCGCCGGCACACTGCCCGCCGGTCCGTTCGCCCCCGGCGTCACCGCGGGAGTCAGCGGCTGGATGCCGCGGTTGGCGAGACCGGCCGCCTCGGCTGCGGCGCGGAGGTCAGCCGCGCCCGCGCCAGCGGCCGTCCCGCTGCCTGCGCCATCACCGGCCGGCAGACCCGGCAGCCCGGTGCTCGCCGTTGCTCCCGCCGCAACCGGCGTCATGCCAACCCACCCGGGCAGGCGCAAACCCGACGGCAGGCCGGTGAGCGGGTCCGCCGCCATGCCGTACACAGCACCGGCGGGGCTGCCCGGCAGTGCGGCTGCCGGGCCGCGGAATGCGTCAGAAACCGGACCGTCCAGCGGCGGCAGCGTCAGTGCCAGGCCGGGAACCTGCGCCTGGAGGGGCGCGGCCGGGAATTCGAGTTCGAGGTCGGGCAGCAGATCGGTCGGCAGCAGCGCATCCCCGCCCGGGTTCGCCGTGCCCGCCACGGCTGCGGAACCCACTCCCCCTGCAACCGGTCCGCGGGAAATCGCCGACTCGTCGCTGGCCGCAGGGCTGTCGGCAAGGCTATTGGCAAGGCTGTCGGAAAGGCTGCCGGCGGCGGCTCCGGCCTCACCGCCCACGCGTGCCGCGGCCTCCCCGAGGAGCCGGCTTGCCGAGGCGGCCGCCGGGTCGGCGGTGTCCGCAGGGAGCAGGCTCTCGCGCATTCCTTCGCGCAGGTGCCCGGACATGTGGACGGGCGGCAAGGTGTTGCCGTCTCCGGCTGCCGGGCGGAAGCCGGTTGCCGGGGCGGCGGACGCGCCCGCGGCGGGCGGGTGCGGGATGCGGAACGGCGCGCCGGTGCCGGCATTGCCGTTACCGGCGGTACCAGCCGGCAGTTTCACCGGCCCGGAGACCGCGCCGGGGCCCTCGCCGGGCCGCATGTTGAGCATCTTTTCGATCAAGGAACCGCTCCCGTCATGTGTCATCCATCCGGACAGCAGCAAGAAGCGTGCCAGCGCACGCCGATGACGGCCCTAGTCGTCACCGAATACCGTGCGGGGGCGGGCCTGGGCGTCTACCGCGCGCTGCTCCCGGCGCTCCTCCTCCACCAGCTCGCTGCGCCGGTAGCGGTCGATGATGCGGTCCAGCGACTCCAGCCGCTGGCGCTTGACCTGCCACTGCCGGCGCAGGTCGTCACGGCGCCGGCGCCAGTCGGCGATGATGCCCTCCTGCATGACGATCGCCTGATTCAGCCGGTCGAGGAACAGGCGGTAGTCACGCCACTGGGAGGAACCCAGCGCCTCGCTCTGGCGGCTCTTCGCCGCGTACTCCTCGCGGTGGCTGCGCAGTTCCTGCAGCCGGTGGATCTGCTCGTCCAGCGTCCGCTCCGCCTGGCCCAGCTCCCGGGAGAGGTCCTTCTCCTCCGCGCTGGCCACGTCGTGGACGGGCTGCATGCGTGTGGAGCGCTTCTTCACCATGTCACTCTCCTTCGTTGTCGGCAGCCGGCACCGGTTCCGTACCCGTCTGCTCGGCAGGCAGCAGGTTGTCCAGCATGCGCAGGCTCGTCGTCATGTCCACGCGCTGCCGGAAGTCCTGGCGCAGGAACTCGAGCATGGCCGGCCAGACGCCGATGGCCTCGTCCACGCGCCGGTCCGAGCCGCGCTGGTAGGCACCCACCGCGATCAGGTCCCGGTTGTGCTGGTAGGTGGCGTAGATCTGACGGAAGCGGCTCACCTGGGCCAGCTGGTCCTTCGGCGCGATCTGGTGCATGGCCCGGCTGACGGAGGCCTCCACGTCGATGGCCGGATAAAGCCCGGACTCGGCGAGCTGGCGCGAGAGCACGATGTGCCCGTCCAGGATGGCTCTGGCCGCATCGGCGATGGGGTCGTTGTGGTCGTCGCCCTCGGTCAGCACCGTGTAAAGCGCCGTGATGGAACCCTCGCCGCTGGCGCCGTTGCCCGCCCGCTCCACCAGCTGGGGCAGCTTCGCGAACACCGAGGGCGGATAGCCCTTGGTGGCCGGCGGCTCCCCGATGGCGAGCGCGATCTCCCGCTGCGCCTGGGCGAACCGGGTCAGGGAGTCCATCAGCAGCAGCACCTGCAGGCCCTGGTCGCGGAAGTACTCGGCGATGGCCGTGCAGAGCCAGGCGCCATGCAGCCGCATGAGCGGCGTGTCGTCCGCCGGCGTCGCCACCACTACCGAGCGGGCAAGCCCCTCCTCGCCCAGGGTGGAATCGACGAATTCCTTCACCTCCCGGCCGCGCTCGCCGATCATCCCGACCACCACCACGTCCGCATTGGTGTAGCGGGTCATCATGCCGAGCAGCATGCTCTTGCCGACGCCGCTGCCGGCGAACAGCCCCATGCGCTGACCGCGTCCGACGGTCAGCAGGGCGTTGATGGAGCGCACCCCCACGTCCAGAGGTTCGGTGATGCGCCGGCGCTCGAGCGGGTTCATCCGGGTGCCGGTCAGCGGCACACGGTCGCTCGCCCGCGGCGCCGGCAGCCCGTCCAGCGGGCGGCCGCGGCCGTCCAGTACCCGGCCCAGCAGTTCCGTGCCGGCGGCCACCTCGCGCACGCCCGGCGAGGGAATCACCCGGGCGTCGGGGGCGATGCCGTGGATATGTCCCGTCGGCATCAGGTACAGGCTCTCGCCGGCGAATCCCACCACCTCGGTCTCGACGGTGTGCCCGTCCAGCGAGACCACGTCGCAGCGGCCGCCCACGGCTGCCTGGCAGCCCTCGGCCTCCAGGGTGAGTCCGACGGTGCGGCGCAGGGTGCCCTCGACGACCATGGGCGGAGCGTTCCCGATACGGTTCTCGTAGTGACGCAGGCGCTCCGCCCACAGGTGGGAGCGCTTCGCAGCCGGCCCGGCGGTGGCGGCGCCGCCGCTCATCCGCGCTCGTCCTCGATCAGACCCGACAGGGTGCGGTTCAGCCGGCTCTCAACGGTGGCGTCGATGCGGGACTTCTCCGCCTTCACCAGGCAGCCGCCACGGCTGACCATCGGGTCCTCGGTGACGCGCCAGGGGCGCTCGTCCTCGGAGACCGTCAGCGCCTCGCGGACCAGCGCCGCATCCTCCGGATGCAGCTGCACCTCGATGTTGCGGCTCGCCACCGGCAGCATGCGCAGCGCGTCGCGCACCACGCCGATGACGTGGCCGGGATCGCTCTGCAGCTCCCGGCGCAGCAGCTGGCGCACCGCCATGGTCACCAGCCGCAGGATCTGGCGCTCCACCTCGTCGTCCAGTTCCTCGAAGGGGCGGTCCAGTGCGTCGAGCAGCGACTGCATGCGGGCGGCGCGCTCCGCCACCTCGGCGGCGCCGGCCTGCCGGCCCTCCTCGTAACCCTGGCGCCAGGCTTCCTCGTAGGCTTCCCGCTGCAGCGTCTCCAGCCGGCTGGCCGTGACGAGGCCCTCGTCGCCGATGTCGGGCTGCTGCCAGCGCGTGGCCGCCTTGTCCGCCGCGGAATCAGACATACTCCTCTCCGCTGGTGCCGAGGTCGAGCTCGCCGGCATCCGCCATGCGGCGGGCCACGGTGAGGATCTCGCGCTGGGCGGTCTCCACCTCGCTCAGGCGCACCGGGCCCTTGACCTCCAGGTCCTCGCGCAGCAGCTGGCCGGCACGCTTCGACATGTTGCCGAAGATCTTGTCCTGCATGGCCTGGTCCGTGCCCTTCAGAGCCACCACCAGGAGCTCGTTGGAGACCTCCCGCAGCAGCGCCTGGATGCCCCGGTCGTCCACCGAGAGCAGGCTCTCGAACATGAACATCTTCTCCGAGATGCGCTGTCCGAGAGATTCGCTCTGCTCGTTGATGTAGCCCAGGATGGAATCGCCGTCCTGGGGCTGCAGGGCATTCAGGATGTCGGCGGCCACCTTGTCGCCGCCGATCTTCGCCGTCGCCGTGCGTTCGCCCATGTTGGCCTTCTTCTCGATCAGCGCCTCGATCTCGGCCAGCGCGCTCTGCTGCACGTCGTCCAGTTTGGCCACGCGCATCACCACCTCGCTGCGGATCTCCTCGGGCAGGAGCTCCACCACGTGGGCGGCCTGATCGGCATCGAGGTAGGCGAGCACGATGGCGATGATCTGGGGATGCTCGTCGGAGATCATCTCCGCCACCGATTCCGAACTCATCCATTTCAGGGCCTCGAGGCCGCTGGCGTCCTCGCCGATCAGGATGCGGTCGATGAACGCATCGGCCTTGGACTCGCCGAAGGCGTTCACCAGCACCTTGCGGATGTAGGCCTCGGTGCCGACGCCCAGCGAGGTCTCTTCCTCCACCACGGAGACGAAGTGGCTCAGGACGTGGTCTGCGGCATCCTTGGAGACGTCCTTCATCTGGGCCATGGCCACCCCCAGACGCTGCACCTCGCGGGCGCTCATGTGCTTCAGCACCTGGGAGGCCTCCGCCTCACCCAGGGTCATCAGCAGCACGGCCGCCCGCTCGGTGCCGGAATAGTTCGGTTGTTCAGACATCCTCGGCTACCCATTTCTTGACGACCTGGGCCACGCGGGCGGGGTCGTAGGTGGTGATGTTCTTCGCCGCGGCGATCTTCTGCTCGTAACTCAACTGAGGCTGCGGCTGGGCCGGCGCCCCGAGGGCTCCTGCCCCGCCGGCCGCGGCCAGCTGGGGCGAGGACTGCTGATGGCTCTGCACGATGCCGCGCAGCATCGGGCGCAACACGCCGAAGCCGAGCGCCAGCACGAGCACCGCGCCCAGCACCTGGCGGCCGATGGCCAGCACCTGCGGGTTCTGCCAGATGGGCGGGCCTGCCGGTTCCGCCACCTCCGGCGCCGGCTGGAACGGCGCGTTGATGACCTGCACCGAGTCACCCCGCTCCTCGTCGAAGCCGACGGCCTCCTTCACCAGCGCGGTCATGCGGGCGATGTCCTCGTCGCCGAGCCCGCCGGCCTCCCCGCCTTCGGCGCCTCCGGCGGCGTCGCCGGCCGCCGCGCCGTCGTCGATCAGCACCGCGACGGACAGGCGGCGGATGGCACCCGTGGGCGCGATCACGCGGCTCACGGTCTTGTCCACCTCGAAATTGCGGGTCGCCTCCCGGGATGTGTTCACCGCTGTCGCGGCCGCGTTGTCGCCGTCTTCCGGCGCCACGCCACCCGCCTCCGGCGGCTGGTTGCTGAGCGCGCCCGGGACCCCCCGGGCGGCGTCGGAGCCGCCGCTGCGCTGGCGCTCGCTGACGGTCTCGCTGCGCACCACGGTACTCTCCGGGTCGTAGTTCTCCCGGGTCTCCTCCTTCACCGTGAAGTCGAGGTCGGCGACCACCTGGGCGCGCACGTTGCCCGCGCCCACCAGCGGAGTGAGCAGGTCGACGATGCGTTCCCGGTAGCTCTGCTCCACCGTGCGCGTGTGCTCGAACTGGGACGCCGTGAGGGCGTAGCCTTTGCGCTCGCCGTTCGCGCTCAGGAGGCGGCCGTGCTGGTCGATGAGCGTGATGTCGCTGGCGAGCAGGTTCGGTACGCTGGATGCCACCAGGTGCACGATGGCATCCGCGGCCTCCGGCTCGAGCTGGCGCCCGCCGTAGAGGTTCAGCATCACCGAGGCGCTGGCGCCCTCGCGCTCGCGCACGAAGGCCGTCTGCTTCGGCATGGCGAGATGCACCCGCGCCTCTTTCACCGAACGCACGTTGCGGATGGTACGGGCGAGCTCGGTTTCCAGCGCATGCTGGTAGCGGGCGTTCTCCATGAACTGGCTGACGCCGAAACCCTGGGGTTCCTTGATCATCTCCAGGCCCATGCCGGTGCCCTCCGGCAGGCCGCTCGCGGCCAGTTCCAGGCGGGCGTCGTGCACCCGCGACTCCGGCACCATGATGGCGCCGGTGGACGGATTCAGCTTGTAGTCGATGTCCGCGGCCCTGAGCGCCTCCACCACCTGGCTCGCGTCACGCTCGGCGAGCTGGCCGTACAACTGGCTGTAGGCCGGCGACTGGGACCAGAGGAACAGGGCGATGCCGATGGCCACACTGCCGGCGACGCCCACCAGCAGCAGGACCTGGCGCACCGCCGGGATACGCATCACGCCGGCGAAGTCCAGGCCGGACGCCGCGGCGAAGCGATTCTCGATGGGAGGGTTATTTTCCATAGGGCTGTACCGTCGACATTAGGGTCGGCCTCATACCGGCATGTTCATGATGTCCTGATAGGCGCTGACCAGCTTGTTGCGCACCTCGCTCACCGCCTGAAACGCCAGACCGGATTTCTGCCGGGCGATCATCACGTCCACCAGGCTCGTGTTCGGATCACCGGCCTCGAAGCGGGCCGCCAGCTCGCCGGAGGTCTGCTGTGCCTCGTTCACCGCCTTCAGCGTGCTCTCGAGCACCTCGCCGAACTCCGGGCGGCCGGTGGGCGGCGGCTGCACGGACTCCGGCTGCAGGCCGGGGCTCATCGCGCGTATCTGTTCCAGCAACTGTTCGGGTCGGATCGTATTCATGGTTCTCTACCTGTGGGTTGTCAGGATGGCCGCATTCGGGCCGCGCTCAGGCGACCTCCCGATTTGCATTACCATTGCCGGCACCGGGTATATCCACCCCGGCCTCGCGCATCTTCGCCAGCTTGTAGCGCAGGGTGCGCGCGCTGATGCCGAGACGCTCGGCGGCGAACTTGCGGCTGCCGTCGCCCTCGCGCAGCGCCTCCAGGATCAGCTGCTGCTCGCGCTGCCACAGATCGTCCTGCAGGTCGCCGTCGCCGGCCGCACCCGGCGCCGAGATGTGGCCGCCGTCCTCGAAGATCAGGTCGTCGGCGTCGATGGTGTCGGCCGTGGTCATGATGAGCGTGCGCTGCACCAGGTTCTCGAGCTCACGCACGTTGCCCGGCCATTCGTGGCCGGTCAGTTTCTGCTCGGCCGTCGGCGTCAGCGCGGGCACGGTGCGCAGGCCGCCCGCGTAGTGCTCGAGCGCGTTCGTCACCAGCGGCAGGATGTCACCCCTGCGCTCGCGCAGCGGCGGGATGTTCAGCGGGAACACGTTCAGCCGGTAGAACAGGTCTTCGCGGAAACGGCCTTCCTGCACCTGGACACGGAGATCCCGGTTGGTGGTTGCCAGCACGCGGACGTCGAGGGGGATGGTGCGGCGGCCGCCGATACGCTCCACCTC
>CAYRZI010000022.1:0-34827 GCA_964428605.1 uncultured Woeseiaceae bacterium | reverse complement strand
AGCCCCGAACCATTAATCGAATCGGGCCTGAAGGCCCTCCTACGGGTGGCCGATCTCCTCCTCCAGCTCGGCGATCTCCGGGCAGACGAAACCCTCCGGCTTCACGATCAGCAGGTCGCAGGGCAGGCGGTCCAGCACCTTCTCGGCCAGCGCGCCGATGAATACCCGTTCCAGGGCCGACCGGGACACCGCACCCATCACCACGATGTCCGCGCCCGCCTCGTCGCAGAAATCCGGCAGCCGCCAGCGGGGCGCCCCCTCCAGCAGATGAACCGCGCCCTCCGGCAGGCCACGGCCCGCCACCAGGTCGTCGAGCGCCCGGCGATGGTGGGCCTCCAGGCTCTCCGCCAGCTCCTCGGTCTGCAGCGGCGCCGGCAGCATGGGGCTCGCCGACATACCGGTTACCAGCGGGGTCACGTCGTAGCAGTGCACGACCTCCAGCCGCGCACCGGTCACGCGGGCGAGATCGGCCGCCGTCACGAGGATGCGGTCGTCCAGCGCGGCGGGCTTGTCGTGTTCGTGCAGGGGGTCGACGGCAGCGACGATGACGGGGTGCGCAGGCATCTCGTGCTCCCGGCGCACCATCAGCACGGGCGCCGGAGAGGTACGCATCAGCTGCCAGTCCGTCTCGGAGAAGAACGTGCGGCTGAGCGGCACGTGGTGGTCGGCACTCTTCAGCACCAGCCGGGGCCGCAGCCGGAGGACGTCGGCGAGGATCGATTCGAACACGGGACTGCCCGCCACGGCATCGGTGGTCACCGTCAACCCGCCGGCTCGCAGCGGCTGCGCCAGCTCCTCCAGGACCTCGAGCTTCTCCCGGCGCATCTGCTCCACCGCCATCTCGAGCACCCGCGAGTCGATGAACTGCTCGCCCAGGCCCGGCACGGCCTGGTAGTACGACCTGAGATCCACCGGCGCCTCCAGCCGGTCCGCCAGCCAGCGCGCCCGCTCGAGCGCGTCGTGCCGCTCGTCGCCCTGATCCACCAGCACGAGCAACCGGTTGCGCAGTTCCATTCGCGTCTCCCCTGCTATCCAGGGCTCCCATTTAGAACCCTGCCGGCGGACCTTTCAAGACACTACTGCGACGGACATATATTAGTAAGTACAAATACAGATGGAGCGTCCCGGGTGTCTCCCGGATCATCCGATGTCGCAGGTGCGTGACGGGGAGGGTCAAGCCGGCTGCGGGCCGGCAGGTCACACGCCCGATCCCCTCGGGGACCCCGCCGACGAGAATGCCGATAATCCGCCCGCCGTCAGCCACCGGGGGCAGAGCAGCGGTACGCGCTTTTTCCGGGGGCGCGTCGAGGGCATCGCCGCGTACCCGCACCAGGCTCACGTACAGGAACAGCGCTATGGAAATCCAGGAAACCTACAACGACAGGGTCGTGCGGCAGTTCACGATCATGACCGTCGTCTGGGGCGTGGTGGGCATGCTGGTCGGCGTCTTCATCGCCGCCCAGCTGATGTGGCCCGCACTGAACTTCGACCTCCCCTGGCTGACCTACAGCCGGTTGCGCCCGCTGCACACCAACGCCGTCATCTTCGCCTTCGGCGGCTCGGCGCTGATCGGCACCTCCTACTACGTGGTCCAGCGCACCTGTCACGTGCGCCTTGCCTTCGAGAAGCTGGCCGGCTTCACCTTCTGGGGCTGGCAGCTGGTCATCCTGCTGGCGGCCATCACGCTGCCGCTGGGCATCACCCAGTCGAAGGAATACGCGGAACTCGAGTGGCCCATCGACCTGCTGATCGCCGTGGTGTGGGTGGCCTACGCCATCGTCTTCCTGGCCACCATCGGCCGGCGGCGGGTGAAGCACATCTACGTGGCCAACTGGTTTTACGCCGCCTTCATACTCACGGTCGCGGTGCTGCACATCTTCAACAACCTCAGCATCCCGGTCTCACTGACGAAGTCCTACCCCATCTATACCGGTGTCGTCGACGCCATGATGCAGTGGTGGTACGGCCACAATGCGGTGGGCTTCTTCCTCACGGCCGGATTCCTGGGGATGATGTACTACTTCGTGCCGAAGCAGGCCGAACGCCCCATCTACTCCTACCGCCTTTCGGTGGTGCACTTCTGGGCGCTGATCGCCATCTACATGTGGGCGGGACCCCATCACCTGCACTACACCTCACTGCCCGACTGGGCCCAGTCCCTCGGCATGGTGTTCTCGCTGGTGCTGCTGGCGCCGTCCTGGGGCGGCATGATCAACGGCATCATGACCCTGTCCGGTGCCTGGCACAAACTGCGCACCGACCCGATCATCAAGTTCATGATCGTCTCCCTGTCCTTCTACGGCATGTCCACCTTCGAAGGGCCGATGATGTCGATCAAGACGGTGAATTCGCTGTCTCACTACACGGACTGGACCATTGGCCACGTGCACTCCGGCGCGCTGGGCTGGGTCGCGATGATGACCATCGGTTCGCTGTATCACCTGATACCGCGGCTGTTCAACCGGGAGGCGATGTACTCCACGAAACTCATCGACGTGCACTTCTGGACCTCCACCATCGGCGTCGTGCTCTACACCGTCTCCATGTGGATTGCCGGCGTGATGCAGGGCCTGATGTGGCGCGCCGTCAACGACGACGGCACGCTCACCTACACCTTCGTGGAGAGCCTGGAAGCCACCTACCCCTACTATGGTCTGCGCCTGCTGGGCGGCCTGGTGTTCTTCAGCGGCATGCTGATCATGGTCTACAACATCTGGAAGACGGTGGCGAGCGAGAAGCCCCGCCCGGTGCCCGTCCGCCAGCCCGCCTGAGCCAGGAGGAGATCCGACGTGTCCCACGAGAAAGTCGAGATAAACATCACCCTGATGACGGTGCTGATCGTCGTCGTGATCAGCATCGGCGGGCTGGTCGAGATCGTCCCGCTGATGACGTCGCAGTCGATGGACGAGCCCGCGGAAGGCATCGAGCCCTACCCGGCGCTGGAGCTGGCGGGCCGCGACATCTACGTGCGGGAGGGCTGCTATGTCTGTCACTCCCAGCAGGTGCGCCCCTTCCGCAGCGAGACCGAGCGCTACGGCCACTACTCGCTGGCCGGCGAGAGCGTCTACGACCGGCCGTTCCAGTTCGGCTCCAAGCGCACCGGGCCCGACCTGGCCCGGGTGGGCGGGCGCTACAGCGACGAGTGGCACGAGCTGCACCTCATCAACCCGCGCAACCTGGTGCCGGAGTCCAACATGCCGGCCTATCCCTGGCTGGCAGAGCGCATGGTCGACGGCGCCCTGGTGGAGCGCAAGATGCGCATGCTGAAGAACATCGGCGGCGACCCTTACACCGAGGAGCAGATCGCCGGCGCGGCCGCCGCGGTGGAAGGCAAGACCGAGATGGAGGCGATGATCGCCTACCTGCAGGGTCTCGGCACCAATCTGCAGAGGCAGCGCTAGAAGAGCGCTTGAATAGAGGATGGATATAAACACTTTCCGGGGGCTCATCACGCTGGTGCTGATGATCCTGTTCCTCGTGCTGGTCGCCTGGGTCTTCAGTTCCAGGCGCAAGAAGGATTTCGAGGAAGCCGCGAAACTACCGCTGGGGGATGACGAGCAGCCGCCGGTGGAGAAGAAGGAGTCGAACTGATGTCTGCACCGATGGGTTGGTTTGTCGCCATCACGACCATACTGAGCCTGGCGGCCTGCATCTGGCTGATCGCCTGGACCATGAAACGCCGCCCCGGCGAAGCGGCGGAGACGGAGACCACCCACCATACGTGGGACGGCGATCTCCAGGAGATGAACCGGCCCCTGCCACGCTGGTGGCTGATGCTGTTCTACCTCACGATCGTGTTCGCCGGCGTGTACCTCGCGCTGTACCCGGGGCTGGTCGTCACCGATGGCATCCTCGGCTGGAGCCAGCACGACCAGTACGAGCAGGAGGTACAGGCGGCCGAGGCCCGCTACGCGCCCATTTTCGAGTCGTTAGCCGCGCAGCCCATCCCGCAGCTCGCGAAGGATGCGGAGGCACTGCAGATCGGGCGTAATCTCTATGCCAACCACTGCGCGATGTGCCACGGCTCGGCCGCACGCGGCGCGGCCAGCTTCCCGAACCTCACCGACGCCGACTGGCAGTGGGGCGGCGACCCGCAGAACATCAAGATAAGCATCCTCAACGGACGTCAGGGGGTGATGCCCGGCTGGGCCTCGAGCTTCACCGAGGAAGAGCTCGACGCCATGGTGGGCCTCATCCGCCAGTTCGGCACACCCTCGGAGAAGAGTGCGCTGGAGACGGCGGCGGGACAGAAATACCAGATGCTCTGCGCCTCCTGCCATGGGCCGAACGGCCGGGGCAACCAGGCGCTGGGCGCGCCCAACCTGGCTGACGACACCTGGCTGTACGGCGGCAGCCGCGAGGCCATCGTGACCTCCATCATGCAGGGGCGCCAGGGCGTGATGCCCGCGCACGGCGACCTGCTGGGCGAGGACCGGGTGCACGTGCTCGCGGCCTACGTCTACAGCCTCTCCGGCACGGCGGGCGGCGGAGGCGGCGGCGGAGGTGCCGGCGCGCCATGAGCCTGCACGGCGGTCGGGCAACCGGTCCGGACACACACCAGTCGCCGGCCTGGAGCCGCGGACTGCGCAAGATCATGTCGACAGGCTGGGCATCGTTCCTCACGGCCTGCATCGCGAGCGTCCTGTTCTTCGCCGTCTTCGACCCGGCGCGGCTCGCCGAGGCCTCCGACTGGCCGCTGGAACTCTCGCGCATGGGCGGCTACGCGCTGCTCTTCTTTTTCTTCTGGGCGATCGGTATCGGCGCCGCGAGCATGACACTCGTCCTCATGCGCCGTGAGCGCCGCGGCCGCTCGCCGGAGCCGACAACGGACAAGGACTGATGGCAGCAGGAAGCAATGCGGGCGCCGCCGCCGAGACGGCGCTCTACCGCAGTGAAGAGAAGATCCACGCCCGCGAGATCGACGGCACCTTCGCCCGCCTGCGCAAGGCGGCCGTCTTCGTGCTGCTCGGCATCTTCTACGGCCTGCCCTGGATCACGTGGGAGGGCCGCCAGGCCGTACTGTTCGACCTGCCGGCGCGCAAGTTCCATCTGTTCGACCTCACGCTCTGGCCCCAGGACTTCATCTTCCTCGCCCTGCTGCTGATCATCGCGGCGCTGTCGCTGTTCTTCTTCACGGCGCTGGCGGGCAGGCTCTGGTGCGGCTACGCCTGTCCCCAGACCGTCTGGACGGAGGTGTTCGTCTGGATGGAGCAGTGGACCGAGGGCAAGTATTCCCAGCGCAAAAAGCTCGACAAGGCCCCCTGGACCGCCGAGAAGTTCCTGCGCAAGGGCTCGAAGCAGTTCCTGTGGATCACCTTCGCGCTGTTCACCGGCCTGACCTTCGTCGGCTACTTCACGCCGATCCGTGAACTGCTGCTGAGCTTCGCCACCTTCTCCCTCGGCCCGTGGGAGACCTTCTGGGTGCTCTTCTACGGTTTCGCCACCTACGGCAACGCCGGCTACATGCGCGAGCAGGTGTGCAAGTACATGTGCCCCTATGCGCGCTTCCAGAGCGCCATGTTCGACCGGGACACGCTGATCATCACCTACGACGCCGACCGGGGCGAGCCCCGCGGCAGCCGCCGCCGTGGCGTCGATCCGAAGGAAGTCGGCCTCGGCGACTGCATCGACTGCACGATGTGCGTGCAGGTCTGCCCCACCGGCATCGACATCCGCGAGGGGCTGCAGTACGAGTGCATCGCCTGCGCCGCCTGCATCGACGCCTGCGACGATGTGATGGAGCGGATGGGCTACCCGAAGAAGCTCATCAAGTACTCCACCCAGCACGCCATCGACGGCGAGGAGACACGGGTGCTGCGGCCGCGGGTGATCGTCTACGGCCTGCTCCTCGTCATCCTGATGGGCGCCCTGTTCTACGCGCTCTCCCAACGCTCACCGCTGACCGTGGACATCATCCGCGACCGCAACGCGCTGTACCGCGAGGTGGGCGACGGGTTCATCGAGAACTCCTACCAGCTGAAGCTCATCAACAAGACCGACAGCGCCCACAGCTACGACGTCACCGTCTCGGGCATCGAAGGTGCCCGGGTGGAGGTGCCGACCGGCGAGATCCGTATCCCCTCGGGCGAGGTGCTGGGCGTGCCCGTGATCGTGCAGGCGCCGCGGGAAGCCGTCCGCGGCGTCGGCGAGGTGACCTTCACGCTGCAGGCCGAGGACGACGCTACAATCACCCAGTCCCGGGAGACGAAATTCGTCGCCCCGGTAAGCCGCTGACCGGCGGCCGACCAGACACGCGAGGCAGAGCACAATGGATCAGCGCAACGCCCCCTACAGCGAGACCGACCAGCCCGAGCCCTGGTACCGCCAGTTCTGGCCCTGGTTCGTCATCTCGGTGCCGGCGGCCACGGTTATCGGCTGCATGGTCACAATCTTCCTGGCGGTCACCCGGCCTGCTTCACTGGTGGTGGACGACTACAGCCGCATCGCCGAGACCACCGATCGGCGCTTCCGATTGGCCGATGCCGCCTCCGAACTGGGGCTGGCCGGCCGCCTGCAGGTCGCGGCGGGCGAAGGGGCGGTGGAGGTGCAGCTGGCGCAGCAGGCCCGCGCGGGCGGCCCCCGGCTGGACTGGCCGGAGACGCTGCTGCTGGAACTCTCCCATCCCACCGTGCCTTCCAAGGACCTCGACATCCTGCTCACCCATGCGCCGAGCGCCGGCGGCGGGACCTACCGGGCCCGGCTCGCGCCGATGGCCGCCGAGCGCTGGTACGCGGCGGTGGAATCGCTGGGAGAAGCGAACGCCGGCTGGCGGCTCACGGGGGAGATCTCGCAGCGGGACGGTAGCGGGACGCTGACGCCCGCCGGCCGCCGCGACGATGGCTGAACCCCGCGCCTGCTTCCACTGCGGTCTGCCCGTCCCCGCAGGCCTGAGTCTCACCGCACGCATCGACGGCGAGGACCGCCCGATGTGCTGCCACGGCTGCAAGGCCGTGGCGGAACTCATCGGCGCCTCGGGCTTCGATGCCTACTACCGCTTCCGCGAGGCGCCGCCGGGGGATGCGCCTGCGCCGCCGCCCGGCGACGACGCGCAATGGCACGGCTTCGACGACCCGGAGACGCTGCCCCTGTTCGCCGCCACCCGCGCAGACGGCGGCAGGGAGGCCGTGCTGCACGTGGAGGGCCTGTACTGCAGCGCCTGCAGCTGGCTGCTGGAGAACGTGCTGCGGCGCCTGCCCGGCGTCACCGAGATCACGGTCAACACCGCCTCCTCCCGCCTGCACGTCGTATGGCAGCCGGAGGAGACCCGCTTCAGCGCCATCCTCGGCACCATCGAGCGGCTGGGCTACCGGCCGCATCCGCAGAGCCTGACCGAAGCGTACTCGCCGCGGCACCATGAACGGCGCCAGGCACTGAAGCGCCTGCTGGTCGCCGGCGTGGGCATGATGCAGGTCATGATGTTCGCCGTGGCCCTCTACGCCGGCGCCTTCCAGGGCATCGATCCGGAGATGCGCCGCTTCCTGGTCTGGGTAAGCGCGCTGGTCACCACCCCGGTGGTGTTCTACTCGGGCCGGCCGTTCTTCCAGTCGGCCTGGCGGGGCCTGGTCTCGGGGCGGCCCGGCATGGATCTGCCCGTCTCCATCGCCGTCGGCGGCGCCTATGCGGCCTCGCTGTACGCTGCGGTGAGCGGCCACGGCGAGGTGTATTTCGACTCCGCCACCATGTTCGTGTTCTTCCTGTCGCTGGGCCGCTTCCTCGAGATGAGCGCGCGCCACGGCGCCACCGAACGCTCGGCGGCCATCGGCCAGCTGCTGCCGGACACGGTGCGCCGCATCACCGGCGAGCGCGGCGACGGCGAGGAGATCATCGCCGTCGCCCGCCTGCGCGCAGGGGATCGCTTCGCCCTGCGCCCGGGTGAGCGGGTGCCGGCCGACGCCCGCATCCTGAACGGCCGGGCATCCCTGGACGAGTCGCTGATCACCGGCGAGTCGGAGCCGGTGTCCCGGGGGCCGGGCGACGAGGTCACCGCCGGCAGCATCAACCTGGACGGCGCCCTCACACTGAGCGCCGAACGGGTGGGCCAGGACACGATGCTGGCCGCCATCTCCCGGCTGCTGGAGCGGGCTCAGGCGGAACGGCCCGCGGTTGCCGTGCTGGCCGACCGGGTGGCGAGCTGGTTCGTCGTGGGTGTGCTCATACTCGCGGCGACCACGGGCGCGGTCTGGTGGTGGATCGAGCCGGGCATCGCCTTCCCCGCCGCCCTTGCCGTGCTGGTGGTGACCTGCCCCTGCGCCCTGTCGCTGGCCACCCCGGCCGCACTCGCGGCTGCCAACACGGCGCTGGCCGACCGGGGCATCCTGATCACACGCTCCCGCGCGCTGGAGGGTCTGGCGCAGTTCGACCGCATCGTGTTCGACAAGACCGGCACCCTCACCCGCGGCCGGCCGGCACTCGAGCGCACCGTGCCGCTGGCGGACGGCGCGGACGCCGAGCGCTGCCTCGCCATCGCCGCCCGGCTGGAGAGCGGCTCGGAGCATGCCCTGGCCCGTGCCTTCCCGCGCCGCGGCGATACGCCGACCGACCTGCGCCCGGTGCCGGGGCGCGGCATCGAAGGCAGCGTGGACGGCGTGCTCTACCGCATCGGCTCCGCGGAGTTCGTGGGCGCGGCGGCACGGGACGCGGCCGGGCAGATCGAGACCGGCCCCGCCTCCACCCTGGTATTCCTCGGCAACGGAGAGGGCCGGGTACTGGCCGCGTTCGAACTGCGGGACAGCCTCCGGGACGACGCCGCCGCGGTGGTGGAAACGCTGCACGGGGCGGGCATCTCCACCGCCATCGCCAGCGGTGACCGGCCCCGCACCGTGGCCGACATTGCCGGGCGCCTGGGCATCGACGACGCCCGCGGCGACCTGCGTCCGGAGGACAAGCTCGCCTGGGTACGCAGCCTGCAGGCCGCCGGCGAGAAGGTGGCGCTGGTCGGTGACGGTATCAACGACGCACCGGTGCTGGCCGGCGCCGACGTCTCCCTGGCCATGGGCGCCGGCACGACGCTGGCCCAGTCGAGCGCCGACGCGGTGCTGCTCGGCGACTCGCTGGCACCGCTGCTCACCGCCGTGGAACTGTCGCGGCGCACCCACCGCATCATCCGCCAGAACATCAGCTGGGCCATCGGCTACAACGTGCTCGCCGTACCGCTTGCCGCATCCGGCATGCTGGCCCCCTGGATGGCCGCCATCGGCATGTCGGCGAGTTCCCTGCTGGTAGTCCTGAATGCCCTGCGCCTGCGCCGGCGCGGCGAGACGGCCCGGCCGGGCCGGGCCCCGGCGGGTGCCCCCGCGGCCCCGGCGGCGGGCGCGCTGGAGGCCTCGTCGTGAACATCCTCTACGTCCTGATACCGCTGGGACTGGTATTGCTGGTGGCGGCGGTCGCCGCCTTCTTCTGGGCGGTGGGCAGCGGCCAGTTCGACGACATGGATACCCCCGCCTGGCGGGTGGTCATGGACGACGACCGGGCGCCGCCGTCACACGGGCAGGAAGAAGACGATGAACGTTGAGGGCGGCCTGCTGGCAGCCGCGCTTGCCGGCCTGCTGGGCTCCACCCATTGCCTCGGCATGTGCGGCGGCATCGCCGGCTGGCTCGGCCTCAATACTGCGGTGCGCGGTGCCGCGGGCCGCACCGGCTTCGCCCTCGCCTACAACAGCGGGCGCATCGGCGGCTACGTCGTCCTCGGCGCCATCGCCGGCTTTGCCGGGGCGACCAGCGGCGCGGTATTCGGCCTGCGCGAGTGGGGGCCGGTGCTGCGGCTCGCGTTCGGTGTCGTCATCGTACTGATCGGCCTGCAGCTCGCGTTCGGCTGGAATCCCCTGCGGCCGCTGGAAGCCTGGGGTGCGCGGGGCTGGCAGAAGCTGGCCCCCCTCACCGGGCGGCTGCTGCCGGCGCGCACGCCGCTGCACGCGATGGCGCTCGGCGTTCTCTGGGGCTGGATCCCCTGTGGCCTGGTGTACTCGGTGCTGCTGGCGGCCGCCGTCTCAGGCGGCTCTGCCGAAGGAGCGATGGTCATGGCCGCCTTCGGCCTCGGCACGCTGCCGGCGATGGTAGTGGCGACGGCCGGCGCCGCGCGCCTCGCCTCGCTCACCCGGCGCACCGGCGTGCGCCGCGTGGCCGGCGCCCTGGTGGTGCTGGCAGGCCTGTGGACCATGGCCATGCCGGTCATGCACATGAGCGGCGGCCACGCCAGCCACCAGGCCATGGACGACGGCGCCACCGAAGCCGGGATGCCGGCCCACCACGCCGGTCATTGATTGCCGGCGGCGGCTTCCGCCTGCTCCTCCAGCACCTGTTCGCTCCACTCCTCCTCGTAGGCGTGCGAGGCCGTGCCCGAGGCGCTGAGCGCGTCGGCGAACGCGACCTGCTCGGCCTCCGGAACCTGCTCGTAGCGGATCGCACGGCTCAGGCTGAACACCGCCAGCGGCAGGTACATCACGGCGATGAAAAGGTAGAGCGTCGGCGCGCTGGTCACGGACATCAGCAGCGCCGCGAGCACCGGCCCCACCGTCGCGCCCGCCCCGTAGGCGAACAGCAGGCCCGCAGAGACGCTGACGAAGTCGTCCGGGTCGGCGTGGTCGTTGGAGTGGGCCACGGAAATGGGATAGATGGTGAACGACGCCATACCCCACAGGAAACTGAGGGCGTAGAGCAGCAGATTGCCGGTATCCAGCCCCGCCGCCAGCCAGATGGCGAGGCTCACCGCCGCGCCCAGCGCCGCCACCCCGGCGATGACGTGGCGCCGGTCGACCCGGTCCGACAGGCCGCCGAACGGAAACTGACCCGCCGCACCGCCGATGAGCGCCACGCTCATGAAGGTGGCGGTGCGGGAGACATCGAGGACCTCGCCTGCCGCCACCAGCGGCGCCAGCGACCAGAAGGAGCCGTTACCCAGCCCCGAGGCGAGGGTGCCGGCCAGGCCGGAGGGCGACACGCGCCACAGTCCGCGCAGGTTGATGACGGCAACCTCGGGCAGCCGCGGTACCGGCGAGCGCGTGAGTGCAACGGGTATGGCCGCCAGCGAGACCAGAGCGGCGACCACCGCGAACAGCTCGACGCCGGACGGATCATAGACCCGCAGCAGCTCCTGACCGGCAGCCATGGCCCCGAAACTGATGAAGATGTAGGTGGAGAACACCGTGCCGCGGTTCTCGTTGCTCGCACGCTCGTTCAGCCAGCTCTCGATGACGATGTAGAGCACCGCGAAGCAGAAGCCGGTGGCGGCGCGGAACAGGAACCAGGGCGCGGGCTCCACCCACAGGGCCTGGAGCAGCGGCACGGCCGAGGCGGCCGCGGTCATCGCCGCGAATGCCCGGACGTGGCCCACCATGCGGACGAGCGCGCCGCCCTGCAGGCAGCCGATGGTGAAGCCGAGGAAGTAGCTCGCCCCGATGAAGCCGATGGACAACTGGCTGAACATCTCGGCCCCGGCACGGAAGGGGACCAGCACGGCCTGCAACCCGTTGCCCACGAGCATGAGCGCGACGCCCAGCAACAGCGCCGCCAGGGGTGCGAATGTGTGCCTCACGACCCGGCTGCGCGCCGTACGTTTTCGCCGGGGAAGCCGCGGCAGGCTTCGGCGATCAGGGGTGCCACGTCGATGGCGTTGGTCTCGTGGCGGATGGTGTTACAGGAGACGATCCGGCCGGCGCCCGCCTGCCGGAGATCTGCCACGGCACCGTCGGCGAACACCGGGTGGATGGCGATGCACACCGGCGCGGGCCCGCCGTGGCCGTTCACCCGGGCGACCGCCTCGGCCATGGTGCGGCCGCTGGAGATGATGTCGTCGAGCAGCACCGGCAGGCGTCCGTCGTGAGGCAGGAGGTCGGGCTCGCTCACGGAGACGTCACGGTCACCGCGCCGGATCTTCTCCAGCACGAGGAACGGCGCGTCAGCCTCCCTGGCGACGGCCTCCACCCACTGGCGGCTCTCGCTGTCGGGGCCGATCAGTATCGGTTCCGACACGTTGTCCCGCACCCAGGCGCCGATGGCGGGTGCCGCATGCACGCACACGGCGGGGATGGCGTACACCTCGGACAGCGCGGCGTAACGGTGCAGATGCGGGTCCACGGTGACGAGACCGTCGAAATGCGCCGAAACAAGTGCCGCGTAGTAGCGCGACGTGATGCCCTCGCCTTCCCGGAAACGGCTGTCCTGGCGCATGTAGGGCAGATAGGGCGCCGCGAGCAGGATGCGCGCCGCCCCCAGGTCGCGCAGCGTCGCGGCCGCCAGCAGCGAGCGCAGCGTCTGCTCGTCCGGCGGGTGCAGGCCTGCGCACAGGATCACGTCGGCACCGGCGCAGGGCGTCGCCACCCGGACGTAGGCCTCCCCGTCCGGGAAACGGCGCGTGTCCAGCTCGCCCGGCACGCCGCCGGTTGCCGCAATCACTGCGTCGCACAGGGGCGGAGGGGCGCCGAGGTTGAATACGAGTGTGTCCATCAGTCAGGCGACAGCGTAATCACATCCGGATGCGCGCGGAAGTACTCCAGTGCATATTCCAGCTCGCCGGGGCTCTCCGCATGCACGGTCATGAGCACGTCGCCCGGCCGCACCCGCTCACCCGCCCGCACGGCCAGCTCGAGGCCGGCCGCCTTGTCCGCGGGCGCGCCGGCGAGCTTTGCCAGCCGGGCGGCCTTGCGGTTGTCGATGGTGTCCACCACGCCCCCGTCTTCGCTGAATATGTCATAGCGGTAGGCGGCCCGCGGCGGCTCGCGCAGGCCGCCCTGGGCCTCGCAGATACGCTGGAAGCGCTGCCAGGCGCGGCCGCTGTCGAGCACCGCCGTCGCCCGCGTGACCGCATCCTCCGGGCGGGCGCGGCCGGACAGCCGCAGCACGCCGGCGGCGAGCTGCAGCGCCCGCCGGCGCAGGTCGCCGGGGGCATCGGGCTCGCCGCGCAGCACCGCCAGCACGTCGCGCGCCTCCAGCGCCGGGCCGATACCGCGGCCGACCGGCTGACTGCCGTCGCCCACGTCGATGTGCAGGGCGAGGCCCAGGGCCCCGGCCACCGCATTGAAATGGCCCGACAGCCGCTCGGCAGCGGCGAGGCTGCGCACCTTGGCGGTGGGCCCCACCGGCATGTCGATGACCACGTGGGTGGAGCCGGCGGCCACCTTCTTCGACAGCACGGAGGCCACCAGTTGCCCTTCGCTGTCGAGGTCCAGCGCGCGTTCCACCCGGATGAGGATGTCGTCTGCCGGGCTCAGGCTGGCCGAACCGCCCCAGGCGAGGCAGCCGCCCTCCCGTTCCACCACGCGGCGCATCTCCTCCAGATCGAGATTCACGCGGGTCAGTGTCTCCATCGTATCCGCGGTGCCCGCGGGGGACGTGATGGCCCGGGAGGAGGTCTTCGGCATGGTGAGCCCCTCCTCGGCCGCGATCGCCACCACGATGGGCGTGGTCCGGTTGCCGGGCAGCCCGCCGACGCTGTGCTTGTCCATGATCGGCGAGCCCGGCCAGCTGAGTCGCTCGCCCGCCCTCACCATGGCCCGGGTAAGGTGGACGATCTCCTGCCGGGTGAGGCGTTCGCCGGAGCATGCCGCGACGAAGGCGGCCAGCTGCACGTCCATGTAACGCCCGGCCACCACGTCGCCGATGATGCTCTCGAACTGGCTGGCGTCGAGTTCCGCGCCGTAGACCTTGGCCCGCATGTGCGCGAGCGAATCGACGGGCAACGGGTGATGCAGGATCAGCGTCGCGCCCTCCGCCAGCCCGAGGCGCCGCCACGCGGCCTCCGACAGCCCGGCCTGGCCGGCACTCAGCAGGCCCGCCTCCACGATCATCAGCGTGGCGATGATGGACTGCGAGTCCGTGTCGACGCGCACCTGGGACATCGCCTCGAAGCCCTCGGAGCGGGCCACCTCCGAATCCCGGCGCAGGAACAGGACGGGCTCGTGGCGGGTATCCACACCGAGGCGAACGGCATGGAGCCGGATGGCGTTATTCCCGCCGCCGCTCATGCGCGGCCGCCCAGCTGGATCTTCTGGCCGCGCTGCACCCGGGTCACATCGGCACCGAAACGCGACCCCAGTACCCCGGCCAGGGCGTCCATTGCGTCGGGCTCACCGTGCACCAGGGCCACCGGCGGGCGGTCACGGAAGGCCCCGTACCAGTCCGCCAGGCCCTGCTGATCGGCGTGGGCCGACAACCCTCCCACCGTGTGCACCTCGGCACCGACCCGCACCATCTGGCCCAGCAGTTTCACGCGGCGGGCGCCGTCCACCAGCAGGCGCCCGGTGGTGCCTGCCGCCTGGAAACCGACGATGACGACGTGGCATTCCTCGCGCCAGAGGTGGTGCAGCAGGTGGTGGCGAATGCGTCCGCCGGTGCACATGCCGCTGCCGGCGATGATGATCGCGCCGGAACGGCGCGAGTTCAGCGCCCGGGAATCATCGGCCGTGCGCGAGAACACCAGGTTCGGCAGGATGGACTGCTGTTCCCGGCCGCTCCAGAAGCGGGCGGCTTGCGCGTCGTAGAGTTCCGGATAGCGCCCGTAGACCGCGGTGGCGCGGATGGCGAGCGGGCTGTCCAGGTAGACCTGCCAGCGGTCGAGGTCCGCCTCCTCGTAATGACGCGCCAGCCAGTAGAGGATCAGCTGGCTGCGGCCCACCGCGAACGCCGGTATCAGGATGTTGCCCTCCCGCTCCCGGGCGCTGGCCACGATGTCGATGATCTCGTCCCGCGTCTCGTCCCAGCCGCGGTGACGGCGGTCGCCGTAGGTGGACTCCAGGATCACCAGATCGGCCCGCTCCAGCCGTTCCGGGTCGCGCAGGATCGGGGCGTCCCGGTGCCCGAGATCGCCGCTGAACACCACCCGCCTGTGCTCGCCGCCCTCCTCCAGGTCCAGGGCCACGATCGCGGAACCCACGATGTGGCCGGCGTCGTGCAGCGTCAGCCGCACGCCCGGGCAGATCTCCACAGCCTGTCCGTAGGCGACGTCGCGGAACTGCTCCATGACGGCCTCTGCGTCGTCCCGGGTGTACAACGGCTCCAGGAGCGGCAGCCCGTTGCGCTCGCGCCGGCGGTTCTCCCACTCCGTGTCCTTCTCCGTGATATAGGCGCTGTCGCGGAGCATGATCCGGCAAAGATCCCGGGTCGCCCGGTGGGTGTACACGGGGCCGTCGTAGCCGAGGCGCGCGAGCAGCGGCAGCCTCCCGGAATGATCGATGTGGGCGTGACTGAGGACGACCGCATCGATGGCGGCCGGGTCGAAGGGGAACTTCTCCCGGTTGCGCCGCTCGTCGGCGCGTCTGCCCTGGATCAGTCCGCAGTCGAGCAGGACGCTGCGGCCGCCCACGTGCAGCAGATGACAGGAGCCTGTCACCTCGCGAGCTGCGCCGCAGAACTCGATGTGCATGCCGGTGCCCTGCCCGAACCGTGGCCGGACCCTGCCCGGATACCGGCCGAACCGCGCCGGAACCACCCTGTCCCGGCTCAACGCCTATTACAGGCCATCGGGGCCGCCGGCCGCATCGGGGATTCCCGCAGCGCGGCCGCCGGCGGCCGCGCACCATAGCCGATTTCCACTATTTACGAGGGTGATTCTCAGTATTTCAATGACTTACGAAAGCACGGGATGCCGGAATCGTGACCCGTGCGGCGACATGCGCCCCGCCGGCGCGGTATGATGGTTGTTCTACGAGACTGACGGAAGGTAGGGGAACATGGCAGCCAGCCGCCGACTACTCGAACGCGCGATGGACGAGGCGAACAGCTACGCCGACTGGCGCGAGGCCGCGATCAGCCACGACAAGCTCACCGGCATGGACCAGTGGCGTGCCGTCGAACGTTCCAGCCTGTACGACTATCACTCCATCCGTCAGCGGCTGGACACCCTGCGCGAGCTGCGCGCCAGCAAGGACGATCACGGCCTGCTGTTCACGCTGAACGAGGGCATCCACGGCAACATGGCCGGCATGGGCAAGACCGCGCTGTACAAGCGCGCGAAGTTCGGCACAAAGCAACTCATCGAGGAATACGTCGACGAGATCGTCGATGCACTGCATTACCTCTCCAAGCTGCGCTCCAACAAGATCAGTTTCGAGGAGCGGCTGGATTTCTTCCGCCGGGCTGACCACTGCTTCGGCCGCAGCGCCCTGATGCTCTCGGGCGGCGCCGTGCTCGGGCACTTCCACGTGGGCGTAGTCAAGGCCATGCTGGAGGAGGACGTGCTGCCGTCCGTGATCTCCGGCTCGAGTGCGGGCTCGCTGATCGCAGGCGTCCTCGGCACCCACTCCACCGCCGAGCTGCACGAGATGTTCGACCCGCGCAACCTGCTGATGGAGGCCCGCCAGGAGGTGACCTGGCTCGGCCGACTGCTCTCGCCGACCACGCCGAATATGGACGTGCACGATGTCGAGGACACCGTCGACCGCCTGATCCCGGATCTCACCTTCCAGGAGGCGTACGAGCTTACCGGGCGCAAGATCAACATCTCGGTGGCGCCGGCGGAGGTCCACCAGACCTCGCGTCTGCTTAACGCCATCACCTCACCGAACGTCTACGTCCGCAAGGCGGTCATGGCTTCCTGCGCCGTGCCGGGCATCTACCCGCCGGTGATCCTGGAGGCGAAGAACAAGAACGGCCGCCGCCAGCCCTACCTGCCCCAGCGCCGCTGGGTGGACGGCTCGGTGAGCGAGGACCTGCCGGCCAAGCGGCTGGCCCGGCTCTACGGCGTCAACCACTACGTCGCGAGCCAGACGAATCCGGTCGTCCTCTGGTTCATTCAGGACCCGAAGGAGGAACCGGGCCTGCTGTCCACAGGCCTGCATCTCGGCTTCCGGACCTACCAGGAGTGGCTGCGTTCCACCCACTGGATCACCCAGCGCGTGACCAAGCCGGTGCCGCGGCTGCAGCTGCTGGCCAACATGTTCTACTCGGTGGCCACCCAGACCTACACGGGCGACATCAACCTCATGCCCCGCTACCGGCTGTTCAACCCCACCAAGCTGCTCACGCCGCCCAGCGAGAAGGAACTCATGTTCTTCATCAAGGAAGGCGAGCGGGCCACCTTCCCGAAGATAGAGCGGCTGCGTATCGCCTCGAAGATCAGCCGGGCACTCGACCAGATACTGAAGCGCTACGAGCGGCGCGCGCTGCGCGATGCCCACCGCATCAGCAGCAACACCGCCTCCACACCTTTCGGCGAGCGGCGCATCAGCGCGGCCTGACCGCCGCCTGCCCGCGCCGGAGAGTCAGACGACGTACAGCCAGGTGCAGTAGGCGGCGTAACCCGCGAGCAGCAACCCGCCCTCGGCACGGGTCAGGCGGGAACCGGTGTACATGAAGCCGAGTGCCGCTGCAGAGACCGCCAGCATTATACCGAGATCGGCGGCGCCGACGCCGCCCCGGTCCAGCGGCGCCACCAGCGCCGCGATGCCCGGTATGGCCAGCGCGTTGAAGACGTTCGAACCGATGAGGTTGCCCGTGGCCATGGCGCCGTGACCGCGCACGGCACCCACCACCGACGTGGCCAGCTCGGGCATGCTGGTTCCGGCAGCCATCACCGTGAGACCGACCACCGCCGGTGCGACTCCCAGCGCCAGGGCCAGCGCCGCACCGCCCTGCACGAACAACGAGCCGCCGGCCACCAGCATCCCGAGACCGAGCACGAACAGCGCGACGGCCGCAGCCCCCGACCCGACGGCCCGGGGCGTCTCACCGGCGAGCCGGGCGGCCATGTCGCGGGAGCGCAATGCCGTGAACGTGTAGATCACGATCCCGGCGGTGAGCAGCAGTCCGTCCAGGCGTGACAACCGGCCATTCGCGAGCAGCACCACCAGGACCAAGGTGGCCACGATCATTGCCGGACCGGCGCCGCGGATCAGTGCCCCGTCCACTCCGGCGGGCCGCACGAGCGCCACCGCGCCGAGGATCAGCGCCAGATTGCAGATATTGGAGCCGACCACGTTGCCGATGGCGATGCCGCCGTAGCCGGTGAGCGCCGCATCCACCGACACCACGAGTTCCGGCGCGCTGGTCCCGAACGCCACCACGGTGAGGCCGACGACGAGCGGCGAGAGGCCGAGGCGCGTGCCGATGGACACAGCGCCCTTGATCAGCATCTCCGCGCCAACGAATAACAGCGCCAGACCGCCGCCGAGCTGCAGCAGCATCATGGGTGGAACCTCCCCAGCCGAAAGACAGCACGATAACGCATCTTCCGGTTATCCGCCGCGGGCCGTTTCGCTTCCGCCCGCCGCCGGGCTAAGCTGTGCCACACCCGCAGGCCAGGCAGACGAGGACCGACCGATGAACAGCACGACGCCGGAGCTGATCAGCCGCAGCAGGCTGTTCGGCGGCTACACGCACACCTATCGCCACCATTCCGATGCGTGCGACTGCCCCATGCAGTTCGCCCTCTACCTGCCGCCCCAGGCGGAATCGGGGCCGGTCCCCGCTGTCTACTGGCTGTCGGGGCTGACCTGCACCGAGGAGAACTTCACCATCAAGTCCGGCGCCCAGCGTTACGCGGCCGAACTCGGCATCGCGCTGGTGGCACCGGACACCAGCCCCCGCGGACTCGGACTACCCGGCGAGGACGACGACTGGGATCTGGGCACCGGCGCGGGCTTCTACGTGAACGCCACCGAAGCGCCATGGGCTGGTCACTACAACATGTACGACTACGTGGCCTGCGAGCTGCCGGCCCTGGTCGAATCCACGTTCCCCGTCGTCCCGGGCCGGCGCTCGGTCAGCGGCCACTCGATGGGCGGCCACGGAGCGCTGATCGTCGCGCTGAAGAACCCGGGCATGTTCCGCTCGGTATCGGCCTTCGCACCCATCTGCGCACCGATGGACTGCCCCTGGGGACAGAAGGCATTCAGCCATTACCTGGGCAGGGACCGGAGTGCCTGGGAGGCCTGGGACGCCGCGCGCCTCGTCCGCCGCGGCGGCAACGACATCCCGCTGATGGTGGACCAGGGCGACGCCGATGAATGGCTGGAGCAGCAGCTGCAGCCGGAACTGCTGCGCCAGGCCTGCGAGGAGGCCGACCACACGCTCACGCTGCGCATGCAGCCGGGCTACGACCACGGCTATTTCTTCGTCTCCACCTTCATCGGCGAGCACCTGGAGTACCACGCCAAAGCGTTGGCGGGGGATTGAGAGGATGAACCGTCGAGGCGGACATGAAGGCCGGCAGCCTGCCGCTTGGGCAGGCTGCCGGCATACACCGCGCTAGCGGCGCCGCCACCAGCCCCAGCGCCTGCGCTCCGGCAGGTACAGGGTCCGGGAATAGGCGGGCTCCCCTGCGAACGGACCCAGGTCGATTTCCACCGTCTCATTGACCAGCCAGCGCGGCAGCAGGTTGGCATAGAACGGGTTACCCGGGAATGGCACACCGCTGGTACCCCCCGCCCAGATGGACTCCGCCCGGCCGCCGCGCCACCAGGGGGCCGGCTCTCCCGCGAAGCGGCGCACCGGACCGCTGCCGAAGTCGAACTCGTCCCATTCGTCAGCGCGCGCGCTGTGGGAGGAGGCATCCACCACACCGAAGCCGCCATCGGTCGGTATGCCCCGCAGGTCGTCAAAGGGCGGCGGGAAGCCGGATATCGCGGAGGGGATATCGAATTCCGGGACGAACGGATGATTCAGCACGATCGTGTGGAGACGGCCCCAGCGGTAATCGTGCTGTTCCCCGGACTCGGCGAAAGCCCGCGCGAAGTCCGGGCCGGCCAGCTTGTCCAGCGCCGCCTGCAGCGCGCCGAGCAACTTGATGTCGCGGGCGTCTTCCCGGTCGATCACGCCCTCCACGCTGAAGAAGTCGATGCCGGACACGCCGAACCCCTGAAGAGTCTCGAAGTTGTCGAACAGATTCTTCAACGCTGTCATGGCCTGCGCACTGCCGGGACCGGGCAGGCCGCGTGCCGCCAGCGTCGAGTCCAGAATCACCCGGATCGCCTGTCCCCGCCAGACGCTGAAGATCGTGGCCGCAATGCTGTTGGCGATCTCCTCCTCCGAAGGCTGCGGCAGATCGTCCGGATCATCTCCCGCGTCGTAGCCCTCGGGCAGACCGGTCGGCGTGGAAAAGTCCCAGTCGGCCAGGCGCCCGACCGCCTCGCGGATACGGTCGTCGTCGGCCAGGTCGGCGAGGGCCTCACCCGCACCATCCGCGCTCGCCCGCTCCCAGGCCCGCAGAATCAGCGGCACGAAATAACGGGCATCCAGGAGCGTCACGTCGGCCTGAATGCGCTGCATGTCCTCGAGGCTCGCCTCGCCCTTGTCGCGCAGAGTCTCGCGCAGACGCAGTGTGATGGTTCCGGCGCGGAAGCCGCCCGCGTAGCCGGGGTTCAGGTAGTAGATACCCTCACCGCCCTTGCGCAGCTGATTCAGCGGGTTGTTGTCCAGCGTGGTCCCCGCCGGGTCGTTGTTCGCGTTGACGAAATAGCCTTTCGGCGGGTTGATCGTGTGCGGCATCTCGTCCGGGCCGAGGATCTCGTAGGGGATCGCCTGGCCGTGATAATGGTTCTGCTTCGCCAGCCATTCGTGCTCACCGCTGGTGCCGTCGCGCAGGAACCAGGGTGGTATAGGCACCCCTGGCGGAAAGACGCCTTCGATGGTGCCGGGCGCCGGCTGACCGGCCTGCAGATCCTTGCGGATGGGCATCTCCGCGCTGGCGAAATAGGCCATGTTGCCGTAGACGTCCGCGTACACCCAGTTCTGCGAGCCGAAGTCGAAGAACTGCAGCCCGCGCTGGAAGTTGCGCAGGTTGCGCGACTCGTTCCACAGGCGGAACGTGTCCAGTTCCCGGGTGGCGCTGAAACCCGTGTACTGCACGCTCACGGCAGCAACCGGGGGGCCGCCCTGCGAGGGCGGAGCGCCGAGGAAGCCGACGATCGGGCCGTTGTTGCGCCGTGGCACGATCAGCGTCGCCTCCGGTACGAACGTATCCGCATCGCAGAAGGGAATCCCCGACTGCTCGCAGGTCTGCCCCGCCGGTGCCTGGCTGATGCCCCCCGAAAAGTCGTTATAGAAGAACTCCTCGGACACCGGTATCACCCGCTCCTTCTCACCCTGGAAGAGCGTGTAGTAGTAGCCCTGCTCATCGATGCCGAGCAACTCCACGTACGCATCAGTCACGTCCATGGGATTGGTCGTCGCTCCCCACTGGATGTGGCGGTTGACGCCGAGCACCACGAAGGGCACGCCGGCGAAACTGCTGCCGAACACGTCCATGCCGGGCCGCCTCAGGCCAACCGGGTAGAAGGTGGACGGCGTATCCAGGGACAGGTGCGGGTCGTTCGCGATGACCGGAAGGCCGTTGGCGCCCAGCCGCTGCGTGACGCCCCACTCGTTGGAACCGATCTGGCCGTCCGCATCGAGCACCCGCCGGATGAAACCCGAACGGCGCAGCTTCTGGCCCACCGTGGACGCCAGCGCGGCGAGCTTTGCCGTGCTGCCGCCATGACCGGAGCCCTCACCACCCTTGCCCCGGGGACGCTCCCCGTCACCGGCGAGATAGTCGGGCACCGTCACCGAATCCGAGATGCAGTTGGGTACCTGATCCGGGTCGCCCGCCGCGATGAACGGGTATTCACCTGTTGCGTCCGGTACCGTCGACGCACAGTCGAAGGGCATGGAGCGGAAGACGTCCTCGGAGAATGCCACGGCGCCCAACTGCGGCCCCAGCGTCTGCGCATAGGCGTTGAAGCGCTCGGTCAGGCCGGTGTCGAGATCGAAGGACAGGCTGAAGGCGATGGCCTTGGCGATGACCACGCTATCCACCGGAGTCCAGGGCTCGAAGCCGATGTTCAGTGCCTCGTACTCCGGCGGCAGGTCGTTCTCCTCGACCCAACGATTGACGCCGGCCGCATAGGCTTCCAGTGCCTGGCGGGTTCGCCGCGTCAGGGTCGGCAGCGACCGTTCCGCGGCGCGCCGGAGGCCGATGGTGCGCGCCTCCACGTCGCCGCCCAGGACTCTCGGGCCGAGCAGCTCGGCCAGCGTCCCGCTCGGCTGGCGCCGGCTGAGATCCATCTGGAAGAGCCGGTCTTCCGCGTGGACGTAGCCCTGCATGAAGTAGAGATCCCGGGACCGCAGCGCCCGGATGTGGGCGATACCGTCGCTGTCCCGAGTGACTTTCACGGGCGCGGTTAGGCCCTCGATCCGGACGAGATCGGTGCGGGCCGTGGCAGTGCCGGCGAAAGCGAAGACGAACACGAACAACACGGCCGCCAGTGCACGGCCCGGGCCTGGATTGGACATAACCTTGACTCCCCCTCCTGCGGTTATGACCTACGTATAACCCCTGGGAGTAGCCGAAGGCAACCACGTAGATGCGGCTCCGGCTGTCGACGGGATGCTCGTCTCACCCGACCAAGGATGACCATTGCCGCGCCCGGATTCCACCGCGCATGCCCGACCGCGGTTATCCCCGGTCATCCGGCGGGCGGCGGATCGGTCGTCGCCGGGAAATCGTCGGCGCAGTGCCCGTACTCGATCTCGATGGTGGAATGGTCGATGCCGTACTGCTGGTGCAGCCGGCGTTTGATGACCCGGATGACCGCTGCCGGGTCGCCGTTGTCCTCGTCCAGCGTGACGTGCATGGTCAGCATCAGACGGGCCGGCGTCAGGCTCCAGACGTGCACGTGATGGACGTCGCGGATGCCGGGCACGGAGTCGGTGAGTTCGCGGCGCATACCGGGGACGTCGAGCCACTCCGGCGTGCCCTCCAGCAGGATGTGGGCCGAGCGCTTAACCAGACTCCAGGCACTGCGCAGTATCAGCGCCGCCACCAGCAGCGAGAGCAGCGGGTCGATGGGCATCCAGCCGGTGCCGAGTATGACCAGACCCGCGGCGATGGCGGCCACGGAGCCCAGCAGGTCGCCGAGCACGTGCAGCAGTGCACCCTGCAGGTTCAGGTTCTCCCGGCTGCCGCCGTGCAGCACGAAGAACACCACCACGTTCACCACCAGGCCGATGACGGCGATGGTCAGCATGAGGTTCGCCGTCACGTCCACCGGGGTGAACAGCCGTTCGACGGCCTCCACGACGATCCAACCCACGATGCCGATCAGGGTCAGGCCGTTGATGAGGGCGGCGACGATCTGGAAACGGTGATAGCCGAAGCTGCGCTTTGCGTCCGCCGGCCGTGCCGCGACCCGCGCGGCCATCCAGGCCAGCGCCAGCGCCATGGCATCCGTGATCATGTGGCCGGCGTCCGCGATCAGCGCCAGCGAGCCGGCGGCGATGCCGCCCACGAGTTCCACCACCGCGAAGCCTGCGGTCAGTGCGAGCGCGAGAGCCAGGCGCTTCGAGTCGGACCTCTCTTCTCCGTGAGCGCCGGCCGGCTGTTCGTGGTCGTGCGAGTGCATGGTTTCCCTGTCGCTCCGCGGCGCAGGTTGACACAGAGCGCGCCCGGGCGGGTAGGACGTTATAGCATCCGGGCCGGGTCAGGCCAGTTTGCGTGTCGGTTCGCGCCCCGAGCGCTCCAGGCGGACGTGGCCGGCGGCGGCCAGCGCCTGCATGCGCTCCTGCATCCCCTGCAGCAGCGACTCGGCGCTGCCCTGCCAGTTCTCGCCGTGGATGCCGGCCCAGGCGTTGCGCTCCTCCTTGGCCCGGTACATCGCCATGTCGGCGATGCCGAGCACTTGTTCCCAGCTCACGAGATCCGGCCGGGCGCCGAGGAACGGGTAGCTCGCGAAGCCCACGGAGCAGGTGGTGTGCGCCAACACGCCGTTACCCAGTTCAAACACGTGGCTCTCCAAATGCGCGCGGATACGCTCGGCGAGGGAGGAGACCTCCGTGCTGGTGGCCTCGCGGCCGATCACCAGGAATTCGTCGCCGCCCCAACGGATCACGACGTCCGAGGAACGGCAGGCGCCGAGGAGCACGTCGCGCACCTCGAGCAGCATGCGGTCGCCGGCCACGTGGCCGTGGGCGTCGTTGACCGGCTTGAAGTGGTCCAGATCCACCATCAGGAAGACGATGTCGTTGTTCCGGTCCAGGCCGCCGCCGCGGCTGCCGCCGTCGTGCTGGCGCTGCACCAGGTCGATGTCGCCGGAGATCTGCTCGAACAGGTAGCGGCGGTTCCTGAGGCCGGTAAGCGCATCGGTGTGGCTCGCCTCGTGCAGTTTCGCGTTCGCCAGCTGCAGCTCGGCGTTGCGGTCCGCGAGATCCCGGGTGCGCTGGCGCACCTGGGCCTCGAGCCGGCGGCAGTATTCGGTCTCCTGGCGCAGCTCATGCTCCCGGGCACGATGAAACCAGACGCCGGCACCGACCAGTGCCGCCAGCCAGGGCGCCCGCAGTTCCCAGCCGAACCAGGGCGCTCCGGCGAGCAGGAGCGGCAGCACGGCAGCCAGGCCGAGCAGAGTCATGGCGACAGCGCGGCGCACTGCGCTCAGCCGGTGTGACGCAGCGCGAACCGGCTGCGGATGGTGGCGAGGTCGATCACGTGGCCGTCCGGCGTCCGGCCGAGATGGGCCGCGAGGAAGGCAGGCACGTCTTCCACGCGCAGGGGCTCGGAGAAGAAGAAGCCCTGCAGCGCGTGGCAGCCGCGCTCGCGCAGGAAGTCGATCTGTTCCACCGTCTCCACGCCCTCCGCTATCACGGCGAGGCCGAGCTCCCGGGACATGGCGATGATGGCAGAGCAGACGGAGCGCTGGGCGGTATCGGCCTGGCACTGCTCGACGAAGGAGCGGTCGATCTTGATGGCCTTCACGGGGTACTGGATCAGTCGGCCAAGCGAGGAATGGCCGACACCGAAATCGTCGATCACGATGCCGACGCCGAGAGCCTTGAGCTTCTGCAGCATCACCGCGGCCTGCCTGTCGCGCATGAGCATCGGCTCGGTGAGTTCCAGCTCGAGCTGCTCTGCTGCCAGTCCGGAGGCCTCCAGCGCACCGTGGACCACCCGCGGCAGGTCCTCACGGCAGAACTCCTGCTCGGAGAGGTTCACCGATACCGGCGGCATGGTCTCCCAGGTCTCGGCCCAGTAGGCGGCATGGGCACACGCGGCGTGCAGTACCCATTTGCCGATGGGCCGCATGAGCCCCGTGGCTTCGGCCAGCGGTATGAGTTCCTGCAGCGAGATGGCGCCCCGCACCGGATGCTGCCATCGCAGCAGCGCCTCGAGCCCGGCCACCCGGCCCGTCTCCAGATCGATGCGCGGCAGATAGCGCAGCTCCAGCTGGTCACGTTCGATGGCCGAACGCAGCTCGTCCTTCAGGTCCAGCCGGTGCAGCACGCGCTGGCGCATGGTGTCGGAATAGAATTCCTGACCGGCCTCGCCGCCCATGCGGGCCTCGTCCAGCGCGGCCCTGGCGCTGTCCAGCAGAGCCTGCGCGTCACTGCCGTCCGCCGGATAGAGGGCGATGCCGATGCTCGGCGTGACCTCGAGCTGATGTCCCTGGTAGCTGACCGGGTCGGCGAAGGCCGCCCGGATGCGGCCGGCCACCTGGGTAACGGTGGCGCGCTCCTCGACGTCGCGCAGCACCACCACGAACTCGTCGCCGCCGATCCGCGCGAGCTCGCTGCTCTCGCCGGGGCCCGCCCGCGGGCGCTGGACCGCGTCGGCATCGCGCAGGCAACGCTCGAGGCGGCTGCCGACCACACGCAGGATGGCGTCGCCGACCGCCCGCCCGAGAGTCTCGTTGATGCGGGTGAAGCGATCGAGGTCGATGCACATGACGGCCATGCCGTGCCGCAGGCGCCGGGCGTCCTCGAGCATGGCGTCCAGTCGACCGAGGAAGGCTGTGCGCCCGGGCAGTCCGGTCAGGGTATCCGGCCCGCCGCCGGCGGCGCGGCTGGCCACGGCCATGTCGCTGACGTTGCGGGCGATGGCCATTACGCGGTCCCTGCCCTGCACCATCAGCCGCATCTCGTAGCGCTGCTTCTCCCCCGCCTCGCCCAGCTCGAACTCGAAGCTGCCGGGCTGGCGCCGGGACAGCGTGCGCCGGATGTTGCGCACGATTAGTGAGGCTACGTCCCGGGGCAGCACCTCGGACAACCGCCGCCGGGCCAGCCGCTCGGGCCGGAGCAGCGAATCCTGCTCGCCGCCGCCCAGATACTCACGCACCAGGCCGTCCTCGCCCAGCACGAAGAAGGTGTCCGGCACGGCGTGCAGAATGCGGGCGTCGGACATCAGCGCCGGCTGCATGCCGGTCAGGGTGCGGCCCGTGTCGCCGTGGGACCGGAAGCGTTCGCGCAGGAAGCCGTGATCCACCGGCTTTATGAACACGGCCGTGGCGCCGGCGGCATAGACCCGGTGCAGGGCTTCGCGCCCGTCGCCGTCGGTGAGCGCAATCAGGGGTACGTGCTCAAGGCGCACGCGGCTGCGTACGCGGCGGCACCAGTCCTCCGTTCGCTCGCCCGCGTCCACGACCACGAGCGCAGGCGGCTCTTCGGGAAAACGGCCGCCCCGGGACGAACCGACCGGAATCTCGATCACGTGGAAGCCCTCGTCCCCGAGGGCCGCCATGACGAGATCCCGCGTCTCGCCCTTCGCGGCGATCACGAGGGCGCGGGAGTCCTCGCCCGCCGCCGTGTATCCGTTTTCCCGATCCCAGGAATGCATTATGTAAAGCCCCTGCGGCTCCCGCGTATTGAGAGTGCCCGTGCGACAGAGACTAGCGGCTCGGGAAGCCGGCATTGTTGAGCCAGTTCACGATTGAGCGAAGCGGCTGCGGGGGTCGTGGAATCCCCCGATACCCACGCAGCCCGGCTACCCGTATCTAGGTACACGGGGGAGGCGATTTCTCCCGGTTCGAGCCGCAGAAATCCCCGATGAATGAGCACAGCCGCGACCTGACCCGCCCGGCCGACCTGCGCCACGATGCGCTGACCGGCCCCGAGCGCGAGCGCCGGCCGGTCTACGTCGACCTGCTGCCGCCCTGCAATGCCGCCTGCCCGGCCGGTGAGAACATCCAGGCCTGGCTGGGCGCCGCCCAGGCCGGCGACTACGAGACCGCCTGGCGGACGCTGGTGGCGGACAACCCGCTGCCGGCGGTCCACGGCCGGGTCTGTTATCACCCCTGCGAGGATCACTGCAACCGCACCCCCATCGACCAGGCGGTGAGCATCCACGCCGTCGAGCGTTATCTCGGGGACCGGGCGCTGGCCGAGGGCTGGCAGGTGCCGCCGCCAGCCGCCGAGACGGGACGCCGCGTGCTGGTGGTCGGTGCCGGGCCCAGCGGGCTTTCGGCCGCGTGGCACCTGCGCCGGGCCGGTCATGAGGTCGAGATCCGCGACGCGGGTCCTGCGGCCGGCGGCATGATGCACGTTGGCATACCGGCCTACCGGCTGCCCCGGGACGTGCTGGACGCCGAGGTCGCGCGTATCGAGGCGGCCGGCGTGACCATCACCTTGAACCACAAGGTGGAGGACCTGGAGCGCGAGCGGGCGGACGGCGGCTTCGACGCCGTCTTCGTGGCCGTCGGCGCCCATCTGAGCAAGCGCATCGACATACCGGCCCGGGACGCGGGCCGGGTCATGGACGCGGTGACCTTCCTGCGCGACGTCGAGACCGGCCACGCGCCCCGACTGGGCCGGCGCATCGCCGTCTACGGCGGCGGCAACACTGCCATGGACGCGGCCCGGGTGGCCCGCCGCCTCGGCGCAGACGAGGCCCTCATCGTCTACCGGCGCGACCGCGAGCACATGCCAGCCCATGCCTTCGAGGCGGCCGACGCCGAGGAGGAGGGTATCCGCATCAACTGGCTGCGCTCGATCCGGGAGCTGGAATCCACCCGCATGACGGTGGAGGTGATGGAGCTCGACGAGAACGGGCGCCCGCATCCCACCGGCGAGACAGAGACGCTGGAGGCCGACAGCCTCATCCTCGCCCTCGGCCAGGACACGGATACCGGCTTCCTGCGCTCGGTGGAGGGCATCGAACTCCGGCGGGACGGCACGGTGGAAGTCGACGAGCGCATGATGACGGGCAGAGAGGGCATATTCGCCGGCGGCGACATGGTGCCGTCCGAGCGCACCGTGACCGTGGGCGTGGGCCACGGCAAGAAGGCCGCCCGTCACATCGACGCCTGGCTGCGGCGCGAGCGCTACGAGCCCGCTCCGAAACATCCCGTGGTGACCCGGGACATGCTGCGTCTGAGCCTCTATCAGGGCACTTTCGCGCAACCGGAGCCGAAGCGTGCGGCGGCGGCGCGGGCGGAGGACTTCGGCGAGGTCGTGGCCACCATCGCCGAGGCAGAGGCGCGCCACGAGGCGGCGCGCTGCCTGTCCTGCGGCAACTGCTACGAATGCGACGGCTGCCTCGCCGCCTGCCCGGAGGACGCGGTCATCAAGCTCGGGCCCGGCAAGCGCTACCGCTTCGACTACACGCTGTGCACCGGCTGCGCCACCTGTTACGAGCAATGCCCCTGCCACGCCATCGATATGATCCCGGAGCCCGGCCGTGACCGCTGAGCGCGAACGCACCGTGACGACCCTGGACGGCAACGAGGCCTGCGCCCGCATCGCCTACCGTCTGAGCGAAATCTGCGTGATCTACCCCATCACGCCCTCCTCGCCCATGGGCGAGCTGGCCGACCAGTGGTCCAATGCCGGCCTGCAGAACCTCTGGGGCGACGTGCCATCGGTGGTGGAGATGCAGAGCGAGGCGGGGGCGGCCGGCGCCGTGCACGGCGTGTTGCAGACCGGCGCCCTGGCCACCACGTTCACCGCCTCCCAGGGCCTGCTGCTGATGATCCCCAACATGTACAAGATCGCCGGCGAACTGACCCCGACCGTCTTCCACGTGGCGGCACGCTCCCTGGCCGGTCAGGCCCTGTCCATCTTCGGCGATCATCAGGACGTGATGGCGACCCGCGCCACCGGCTTCGCCCAGCTCGCCTCCGCATCCGTGCAGGAGGCCCAGGACCTGGCGCTGATCGCGCACGCGGCGACGCTCGAGACCCGGGTGCCGTTCCTGCACTTCTTCGACGGCTTCCGCACCTCCCACGAGCTGAACACGCTGGAGCTCGTGCCGGACACGGTACTCGCGGAGATGGTGCCCGAGGAACGCGTGATCGCCCACCGCCGACGCGCCCTGGACCCGGACCAGCCGGTCCTGCGGGGCACGGCCCAGAACCCGGACGTCTATTTCCAGGCCCGGGAGGCCGCCAATCCCTGGTACGGCGCGGTGCCCGCCGCCGTCGCCGGCGCCATGGAGCGGTTCGCGGCACTGACCGGCCGCCGCTACCGGCTGTTCGACTACACCGGCGACCCGGCGGCCGAACGGGTCATCGTCCTCATGGGCTCGGGCGCCGGCACGGCGGCCGAGACCGTCGAGCACCTGAATGCGCGCGGCGAGAAGGTGGGGCTGCTGCAGGTGCGGCTGTTCCGGCCCTTCGACGCCGCCGCCCTCCGTGCCGCGCTGCCCGACACGGTCCGCCGTGTGGCGGTGCTGGACCGTACCAAGGAGCCCGGCTCCCTGGCCGAGCCCCTGTGCCTGGACGTCACCACCGCCCTGGCCGCTGCTTACGACGTTCCCGGGGACCACGGCCGTCCGGGCGGCACGCCGGCGGTGACCGGCGGCCGCTACGGCCTGTCCTCGAAGGAATTCACGCCGGCGATGGTGCGGGCCGTATTCGACAACCTGGCCGCCGACCGGCCGAAGCGGGGTTTCACGGTCGGCATAGACGACGACGTGAGCGGCACCAGCCTCGCCATCCCCCGTGACTTCCGCCTGGATCGGGGCGAGACGTTCCGTGCCGTCTTCCACGGCCTCGGTGCCGACGGCACCGTGAGTGCTAACAAGAACACCATCAAGATCATCGGCAGCCGGCCCGGCACCTACGCCCAGGGGTATTTCGTCTACGACTCCAAGAAGGCCGGCTCTCGCACGGTGTCGCACCTGCGCTTCGGCCCGCGGCCCATCGGCTCCACCTGCCTCATCGAGGAGGCCGACTTCGTCGCCTGCCACCAGTTCGAGTTCCTGCACACCGGCGACGTGCTCGGCCTGGCCCGCCGCCGCGCCCGCGTGCTGCTGAACGCGCCGGGGCCCGCCGACAACGTCTGGGGCCGGCTGCCCCGCTCGGTACAGCGGGAGGTCCTGGACAAGGACCTGGACGTCTGGGCCATCGACGCCTACCGCGTGGCACGGGAAGCCGGTCTGGGACGCCGCATCAATACCATCATGCAGACCTGTTTCTTCCAGCTCATGGGCATCATGCCGGCGGACGAGGCCATTGATCAGATCAAGGAGGCCATCGGACGGAGTTACCGGCGCAAGGGCCCGGAGGTGGTGGAGCGGAACTACGCCGCCGTGGACGAGGCCGTCGCCAACCTGGCGCCCGTGCCGCCCGGCAGGCTCGACGCCACCACGGACCGCCGGCCGCCGGTGCCGGACGACGCTCCAGACTTCGTGCGCCGGGTGACCGGGCCGCTGCTGGCCGGCCGCGGCGACGCACTACCGGTCAGCGCGCTGCCCGCGGACGGCACCTGGCCCACCGGCACCGCCGCCTGGGAGAAGCGCAATATCGCGGATTTCGTGCCGGAGTGGGACCCGGAGCTCTGCATCCAGTGCGGTCAGTGCGGCGCCGTCTGTCCCCACGGCGTGATCCGGGCGAAGTTCTTCGACGACAGCGCACTCGCGGACGCGCCGGTTGGCTTCGCCAGCGCGCCCGTATCGGCGCGGGGCTTCCCGGATACCCGCTACACGCTGCAGATCTACGCCGAGGACTGCACCGGCTGTGCCCTGTGCGTGGATGCATGCCCCGCGAGGAACATCGAGCACCCCGCCGAGCGCGCCATCAACATGCGGCCGAAGCCCGACGACCTCGCGCCGGTGCGCGAGCAGCTCGCGTGGTTCGAGGCGCTGCCGGACGTGGACCGCGGCCACGTGGACTTCTCCAACATCCGGGGCGTGCAGTACCTGCCGCCCCTGTTCGAGTTCTCCGGCGCCTGCGCGGGCTGCGGCGAGACGCCCTACCTGAAGCTCCTCTCACAGCTGTTCGGCGACCGTGCGGTGATCGCCAACGCCACCGGCTGCTCCTCCATCTACGGCGGCAACCTGCCAACCACGCCCTGGGCGAAGAACCACGAGGGCCGCGGTCCCGCCTGGTCCAACTCGCTGTTCGAGGACAACGCGGAGTTCGGCCTGGGCTTCCGGCTGAGCGCAGATCAGCATCGCCACCACGCGGAGCAGCTGCTGCGCGAGCTCGCCCCCAGGCTCGAGCCGGACTTGGTCGAAGGCCTGCTCGGCGCGGTGCAGGACGAGGAGTCGGAGATCCGCGCCCAACGCCGCCGGGTGGCCGCGCTGCGTGAGGCGCTGGATCGGCTGGACGACCCGCAGGCCACGCGGCTGGCCTCTCTGGCGCGGCACCTGGTACGCCGCAGTATCTGGCTGGTCGGCGGCGATGGCTGGGCCTACGACATTGGCTACGGCGGCCTCGATCACGTGCTGTCACTGGACAGGGACGTGAACATCCTGGTGCTGGACACGGAGGTCTATTCCAACACCGGCGGGCAGATGTCTAAATCCACGCCGATCGGGGCCGTGGCCAAGTTCGCGGCCGGCGGCAAGAGCGTGGCGAAGAAAGACCTGGCGCTGCAGGCCATCGCCTACGGCCACGTCTACGTCGCGCGGGTGGCCCTCGGCGCCAACCCCCAACAGACGCTGCTGGCCTTCCGCGAGGCGGAGCGCTATCCGGGCCCGTCGCTGATACTCGCCTACAGCCACTGCATCGCCCACGGCATCAACATGGAGCACGGGCTCCGGCAGCAGAAGCTGGCGGTCAGCTGCGGTCACTGGCCGCTGATGCGCTACAACCCGCTGCTGGCGGATCAGGGCGAGGTGGCGTTCCTGCTCGATTCGCCACGGCCCACGAAACGCTTCCGCGACTATGCCGGCCGGGAGATGCGCTACCGGGTGCTGGAAGCCAGCGATCCGGACCGGGCCGAGCGGCTGATGACGCAGGCCCAGGACCACATCGACCGGCACTGGCGCATCTACGAGGAGATGGCCGGCCGCGGCACTGAGGCCAATCCCTATCGGCATCTGGCGGCCGGCGACAGCTCCGGAGGAGAACCGGCATGAAACTCGCAACACGTTACCTGGGCTTGGAACTGGAGCATCCCGTGGTCGCCTCGGCCTCACCGCTGTCGCAGACACTCGACGGGGTGCGCAGCCTGGAGGATGCCGGGGCCGCCGCCGTGGTCATCCACTCCCTGTTCGAGGAGCAGATCCGCCACGAGGCGGCTGCCCAGGCCCACCTGATGGATGTCGGCAGCGAGAGCTTCGGCGAGGCGCTCAGCTATTTCCCCGACCTGGAGGGCGCCGAGATAGGGCCCCAGCAATACCTGGAGCACATACGCCGCTGCCGCGAAGCCACGGCCATCCCGATCATCGCCAGCCTGAACGGCGCGAGCCCCGAGGGCTGGACCGACTACGCCCGGCTCATCGAGGAGGCGGGAGCACATGCACTGGAACTCAACCTCTACTATCTGCCCGCCGACCTGAAAGAGTCGGGCGCGGATGTGGAACGGCGCTACCTGCAGACGGTGCATCGGGTGCGCGAGGCGGTGTCCATACCGCTGGCGGTCAAGATCGGACCCTGGTTCAGCGCCTTCGGGCATATGGCGCTGCAGCTCGAGACCGCCGGCGCCGACGGCCTGGTGCTGTTCAACCGGTTCTACCAGCCCGACTTCGACATCGAGAAGCTGGAGGTGGCGCCGACCCTCGAGCTGAGCCGCGCCAACGAGATCCGCCAGGGCCTGTTCTGGCTGGCGCTGCTGCACGGCCGGGTGCAGGCGTCGCTGGCGGCCACCAGCGGCGTGACCAGCGCGGCCGAGGTGGCCAAGTACCTGCTCGCCGGCGCTCATGTGGTGATGACCGCCTCTGCCCTGCTTCGCCTCGGCCCGCCCTACCTGGCGAGCCTCCGCGACGGCCTGGCGGACTGGATGGAAGCCCGGGGCTACGAGGATGTGGAGCAGGTGCGCGGCGCCATGAGCCACGGCCGCGTGGCGGAACCGGCTGCGTTCGAGCGGGCGAACTACCTGCGGGTGCTCGACAGCTACCAGAACCGCTGGGGCTGAAGCGCAGGCGGGGGGTCATCCCGCTGCAACATCGGGAAGGCATGCTCCGACAGCACGGCCGCGCTACGCCGCGCCGCTGCCGATGCGCCACAGAAGGACCCGCCCCGTGAGACTACCCGCCCTCGTCGCCGTGATGCTGCTTGCGCTCGCTGCCGGCTGTGCCACGAATACCGAAACCACCGCGGACACACTGCCCGGCAGCGGCGAGACAACCCCACAACTCGTGGTGCTGGTGGTGCTGGATCAGGTCGGCGACTGGGTGCTGGCCGAGCACCTGGCGCTGCTGCCGCCGGACAGCCTCATGCGGCGCGCCTGGCAGGAGGGCGCCCGGCACACGGCGACCCTGCCCTACGCCAATACGGCCACGGCGGCCGGCCACGCGACGCTGGTTACCGGCGTCGCACCGGCGCAGCACGGCGCCTTCGCGAATGCGGTGCACGATGCCGCGCACGGGCGGCTGCCCATCGTCGACGACAGGGCTCACCCCGTCATCGGCAACCCGGACAGCCACGTCAGCCCGCTGGCACTCCGGGTCCCGACGGTCGGCGACGGGCTGCACGCGGCGACCGGCGGCAAGGCGGTGATCGCAGGGGTCTCGATGAAGGCCAGGGCCGCCGTCCTGGCAACCGGTCGCTCGGCCGATATCGCCGTCTTCTACGACGACGACATCCCGGCACTGACCACCTCGGCCTGGTACCGGCCCGACGGCCGACTGCCCGACTGGCTGACGGCGTTCAACACCGACTGGCCGGTGCAGCGCACTTTCACCACCTGGCAGAGGGAGGCCGACAGCCCTTGTGCCGTGGACGACGCGCCGGGCGAGGGTCCGTTTCTCGGCTGGGACAACGTCTTCCCCTACGACCCGGCGGACTCGCGCAAGCCCGACAAGGCCTTCGGCTACTCCGCAGCCTCGACGCCCTATCTGTTCGCTGCCGGCCGCGCGGTAATCGAGGCCGAGGCCATGGGCCGCGACGAGGTGCCGGACCTGCTGGTGCTGGGCGTCTCCGGCACCGACCGTATCGGCCACGTCTGGGGCGCCACGTCCTGCGAGTACGTCGACAACCTGTTGCGTACGGACCAGGAACTGAACGCGCTGGCCCGGTCACTGCCGGCGGGCGCGCGGGTGACGTGGGTCATCACGGCGGACCACGGCGTGGCCCGGCTGCCGGAGCAGAGCGACATGCCCGGGGGCCGCCTGTCCGGTGCGCAGATCCTGGATACGGCCCGCTCCGCGGCCCGGGCTGCCCTGGGCGAGGGCGACTGGATCGCCGGGTACCAGTCCTCGGGCCTGTATTTCACCGCGGCCGGCGACGCGCGGGGTGAGGAACTCGGCGCGGCGGTGGGCACGGCACTGACTGCGCTCCCTGGCATCGAGCGCGCCTATTCGTTCCGTGACCGGGCGGCACTGGCCGCAAGCGAGCACCCCGTCGATCGCCTGGCGGCGGCCTCGATGCCGGCGGACGTCGACGCCGATCTGCTGGTGGTCCCCGCGGCCGGCTGGTTCAACGAGGTCTACGACGTCCCGGACGGAGGCACGAACCACGGCACGCCATGGGACTACGATCGGCGGGTGCCCGTACTCATGTGGGGCCACGGCATCGAACGCGCCGTCTCGGAGGACGTGGCGGATGCGCGCCGGGTGGCCGCGACGCTCGCCGCCATCCTCGGCGTACCGGCCCCCGAGGGCGCGATGCAGCCGCCGCTCGCCGGCGTGGAGACGGCCGGGCAGTCGGCCAGGCAGCCGCACGCACGGTGACAACGGCGCGCCCTGCAGTCGGCGTGTCGCGCCGGGTCGGAAGCGGCTATCCCGTCGGCCGGCGTGCATCCAGCATGTAGTTGACCGCGGTGCTTCTCTGC
>CAYRZI010000021.1:0-34978 GCA_964428605.1 uncultured Woeseiaceae bacterium | reverse complement strand
CGGTGGTCTCCGTTTCATTATAAAAAACTGCGGCTTCCTCCCCCACGGGCACCCGGCGGTAGAAGCACGAGCGGTAGCCCACGTGGCAGCTGGCGCCGCTACCGGCGACGTCCACCCGCAGCCAGACGCAATCCTGATCATCGTCGATCAGCATCTCGCGGATATGCTGCACCAGCCCGCTGGTGGCGCCTTTGTGCCACATCACCTGGCGGCTGCGGCTGAAGTAATGGGCCTCGCCGGTGGCGATGGTGCGCTCCAGCGCCTGGGCGTTCATGTAGCCCTGCATCAGCAGCTCGCCCGTCTCGTAATCGGTGGTGACCACCGGGATCAGCCCGTTCTCGTCGAAACGGGGTGCGAGTTCCGTCCCTTCCTCGACCTGCTCGACGCTGCGCCGCGTCTCGAACCTGATTCTCGGCTCGGCCATGTCCGCTCCTGCGCAATTGCTGCGCGCTGATGTGCCATGGGTTGAAAAGCCACCATTATAGGCGATCGACAGCGGGTCCAGTATTGCTATCATGGTCCGCCGACCCGATTTCTTCCTTTGTTTTCCATCGAGAATCCCGCAGCGCCCATGCCTATCCAGCTCCACGACACCATGCGAGGGGAGAAGGTCCCCTTCGAGCCCCGTGATCCGGAGCGGGTGACGATGTATGTCTGCGGCCCCACCGTCTACAACTTCGCGCACATCGGCAATGCGCGCCCGGCGGTCGTGTTCGACGTGCTGGCGCGGCTCCTGCGCCGCCGCTACCACCTGGTCTATGCCCGCAACATCACGGACGTGGACGACAAGATCAACCAGGCCGCGAAGGAGACCGGTCAGCCGATCTCCGCCATCACCGAGCGCTTTACCGAGGCCTATCACGACGACATGGCCGCCCTGGGCGTGCTGCCGCCGGACATCGAGCCCCGGGCCACCGCGCACATCCCGCAGATGATCGCCATGATCGGCGCGCTGATCGATGCCGGTTGCGCATACGAGGCCGAGGGACACGTGCTCTTCGACGTGGCGGCCTTCGAGTCCTACGGCGCGCTCTCCGGGCGCAACCTGCGGGAGATGATCGCCGGCGCCCGCGTCGAGGTGGCGCCGTACAAGAAGGCAGCCGCGGACTTCGTGCTGTGGAAGCCGTCCACCGACGACCTGCCCGGCTGGGACAGCCCCTGGGGCCGGGGCCGGCCCGGCTGGCACCTGGAGTGCTCGGCGATGTCGGAGACCCACCTGGGCGAGACCATCGATATCCACGGCGGCGGCCAGGACCTCATGTTCCCCCACCACGAGAACGAGATCGCCCAGAGTACCTGCGCCCACGGCGGGCGGGAGTTCGCGCGCTACTGGGTGCACAACGGTTTCCTGAACGTCGAGCACGAGAAGATGTCCAAGTCGCTGGGCAACGTGCTGCTGGTGCGCGACCTGCTCGAACGCTGGCCGGGCGAGGCCGTGCGCGTGGCGCTGCTGTCGGCGCATTACCGCCAGCCGCTGGACTGGACGGAGGAGCTGATCACCGAGTCCCGCCGCAAGCTCGACCGCCTGTACGGGGCGCTGCGGGCCGCCCTGCCCGCGGCGGAGGAGGTTGCGGCCGCCGAACCCGCGGCGGATTTCCTGGTCGCACTGGAGGACGACCTGAACACGCCCCGGGCCATGGCGGCGCTGTTCGACATCGCCCGCCGGGTGAACAAGGCGGAGGACGAGGCCGAGCGCCGCCGGCTGGCCGCCACGCTGGCGGCGAGCGGCGAGGTGATGGGCCTGCTGCAGCAGGACCCGGAGGGCTGGTTCGCCGCCGGCGCCGGGGAGCTGCCGGACGCGGAGGCCATCGAGGCGCTGCTGGAGCAGCGCCAGGCGGCGCGCAAGGCCCGGGACTTCGCCGAGGCGGACCGCATCCGCGACGATCTGGAGGCCCGGGGCATCGTGATCGAGGACGGACCGGACGGCACGCGCTGGCGCGTGGCGAGTTGAGGGCTTATGAGCGAGATCGAACAGGCGGAGCAGGAGCTGATCGAGGAATTCGGTTTCTTCGACAACTGGATGGACCGCTACCAGTACCTGATCGAACTGGGACGGCGGCTGCCGGATTTCCCTGCCGACGAGATGACCGAAGAGAACAAGCTGCAGGGCTGCCAGTCCCAGGTATGGCTGGTGTCCTCGGCCGAGGACGGCCGCATGCATTACCGGGCGACCAGCGATGCGGCCATCGTGAAGGGCCTCATCGCGGTGGTGCTGCGCGTCTACGACCAGCGTGCGCCCGAGGAGGTGGTGGCCGCCGAGCCGTCGTTCATCGCGGCGCTGGGCTTCGATGAGCACCTGAGCCCCACCCGCAGCAATGGCCTGATGTCCATGCTGAAGGCCATCCGCGGCCGGGCCGCGGCCGAGTGCGCCGGCTCGACCGCCTGATGGGTGCCGGCATCTTGCGCGGTCTGCTGCTGGGCCTGATCCGCGGTTATCAGCTGCTGGTCTCGCCCCTCCTCGGCGGCAACTGCCGCTACCAGCCCACCTGCTCCGAGTACGCACGGGAGGCCATCGCCCGCTACGGCGCCCTGAAGGGCGGGGCGCTCGCCGCGAGGCGCATCGGCCGCTGCCATCCCTGGGGCGGCAGCGGCTACGACCCCGTACCCGGGCCGGAGGACGCCGCCGGCGAGCCCCAGCCGCGCCGATGACGGCGCGGGAGTTCCTGCGAGAGCTCGTCTATCCCGTCACCCACGGCGGCCTCGCTGTCGCCATCGTCTTTTTCGCCGCGCTCGCGCTGCTGGCCGTGAAGGCCGGCCTGTTCGGCGCCTGGCTGGCCTTCCTGCTGAGCGTCGGCGGCGCCAAGTACCTCGTGGCCGTGCTGCGGGCGAGGGCGCTGGGCGAGGAGCCGCCGGTGGCGGACATCCACCTGTTCAACCCGGCCAGCCGGCCGTGGATGCTCGGGGCCTGGGCGCTCATGAGCATCGCGGGCGCGGGCGCGTTGCTGCTGGGCGAGGCCGGCCGCGGTGATGCGGCCAGGGTCCTGCTGTACACCATTGCATTTCTGTTCCCGGCAGCCGCGCTGCGCCTCGCGGTCACGCAGTCGCCGGCGCAGATGCTGCGACCCCTCGCGCTGGCGGACACGATCCGCCGCACGGGTCCCGCCTACGGCTGGATCTTCACCGCCGCGGGCGTCGGCGCGCTCGTGAATGTACTCGCCGCCGGGCTGCCGCAGCCGGTCCGGTTCCTCGCCGCCGCGTGGGAACTGGTACTGGTGTTCAGCCTCGGCGGCGCGGTGTTCTATTCACGCCGCGACGAGCTCGGGCTGCCGGTGCGTCGCTCGCCGGAACTCGATGCCGCGCGCCGGTACCGGGCCGCCGAACGGCAGCGCCGGGCCGTGCTGGACCACGCCTACGGTCACGTCAGCCGCGGCAACGGCCCCGCCGGGATCGCCTACATCCGGCAATGGCTGGAGCGTAACGACGACGAAGAGGACGCCTGGCGCTGGTTCTTCGAGGCGCTGGGAGAGTGGGAATCGCCCCGGGCGCAGATCAATTTCGGCCGGGAGTACATCACCCGCCTCGGCCGCGCGGGGGCCTGGGACGAGGCTCTCGAGGTGCTGGGCCGCTGCCTTGCCGCCGACGGTGATTTCCGGCCCGGCAAAGATGAGCGCAGGCCCCTGCTGGCTGCCGCCGAGCGCCGCGGCCGCACCGGCCTGGCGGCAGTGCTGCGGGGGGGAGGGCCGGGCTAGCCGCCCGCCTCGCGATGGCGGGGGGAGGCGCGGCCGCACCACACGGCGTTCATGACGTGGGCGAGACCGAGAACGACGGCGCCCGTCATCGTCAGCGCGGTATCCGCCGCGGGGCCGTAGACGTGATGTCCCAGCGTGGCACCCAGTACCAGCAGCGTGAGTCCGGCGCCGCCCAGCCAGAGCACCGCGGTGCGGCGGTGTTCCCGGTAACCTCGCGGCAGGGCGACGGCGCTGAGCGGGATGACCAGCGCCAGCATGGCCACATGGGTCCAGCCGCCGTCGAAGCCGAGGCCCACCACCACCGGCGCCGCCACCGCGGCGAGCGACAGGGCGAGACAGTGCAGCAGGCAGAGTCCGGACAGGGCCACCGCCAGGCGGTCCAGTCGGCGCCGATGTTGTGAGGGGGTGTTTTCCACGGGAACCTGGGGTTACGCTAGCCGCAGGGCCGGCTCGGCGCCGGCGCTTGCCGAAGCCAAAAGATATAACATTACATTTTCGGCGGCAACGGCGACGGTCGGCCGCCGCATCGACGGAAGAGTGCCCGTGAAGCGAAAACTGCTGGAAATCCTCTGCTGTCCAGTCACACACAAGTCCCTGCATCCGGCCTCGCCGGACGTGGTCGAGCGGTTGAACGCCGCGGTCGGCGAGGGCCGCCTGCTGCGTCACGACGGCAGTCCGGTGGAGCGGCCCCTCGAGGAGGCACTGGTGACCGAGGACGACCGGATCGTCTATCCCGTCGAGGACGGCATCCCGTTGCTGCTCGAAGACGAGGCCATTGCGCTGGCTCAGCTGTCCACACCCTGACCGGCCCGGCGTGGTTCCCTGCCTGCGCGCCGCCCATGTATGATCGGCGCAGTACCTATCCCGACAGTTCAGAGTGAAGATACGCGCCGACCAGCTCGAGGCCCAACTGCAAGAACGTATCCTGCCGCTTTACTTCGTGACCGGCGACGAGCCGCTGCTCGTGGCCGAGGCGCTGGACGCGATCCGTGGCCGGGCCCGGCAGCAGGGCTATGCGGAACGCGAAGTGCTCACGGCGGAGCGTGGCTTCGACTGGAACCGGGTGCTGGCGGGCGGCGCGAGCCTGTCCCTGTTCGCCGAGAAGCGCATCCTGGAGCTGCGTCTGCCCAGCGGCAAGCCGGGTGACGCGGGCTCGCGCACGCTGGTGGAACTTACCGCCTCGATGCCGGCGGACACCCTCGTGCTGTTGTCCGCACCGAAGCTGGAGCGGGCCCAGCTGTCCTCGAAGTGGGTGAAGGCCCTGGAAACCGTCGGCGCGCTCGTGCAGGTCTGGCCGGTGGACGGGCGCGCCTTGCCCGGCTGGATCGCCGGCCGGATGCGCAAGCTCGGCCTCGAGCCCACGCGCGATGCGGTGCTGCTGCTGGCCGATCGGGTGGAGGGCAACCTGCTCGCGGCCGCACAGGAACTCGAGAAGCTGCGCCTGGTGCACGGCGAGGGGCCCGTCGACGCCGGGCAGGTGGAGGCTGCCGTCGCCGACAGCGCCCGCTTCAATATATTCAAGCTGAGCGACGCGGCGGTGGCCGGCCACGCAGATCGCGCGCTGCGCATCCTCGGGGCACTGCGGGCCGAGGGCGTGGAGCCGGTGCTGGTGCTGTGGGCGCTCACCCGGGAGCTGCGTACCGTCGCCCTGGTGCGCGACGACCTGGAAGCCGGCCGCGCCCTGCCAGCCAGCCTGAAGCAGCGCGGCGTGTGGTCCAGCCGCGAGGACCTGGTGCGTGCCTGCGTGGGCCGGCACAGCCCGGCCAGCCTGCACGCGTTGATGCGGCGGGCGGCGCTGGCCGACCGGGTGGTCAAGGGGCGGGCGCCCGGCCGGCCCTGGCAGGAACTTCTGGCGCTCACCACGGGCCTGGCCCGCGGCCCCCGGGTGCGACAGGCCGCGTGAGGCACCCGGCCACAGCCGGGGACGGCGGACGCCGATGAACCCCATGGGCGTGTTCGGCGGGACGTTCGATCCCATCCACTACGGCCACCTGCGCACGGCCTTCGAACTGCTGCAGGAACTCCGGCTCTCCGAGGTGCGCTTCATGCCCTGCGGCACGCCGCCGCACCGGGGCACGCCCATCGCGGATGCCGACCTGCGCGTGCACATGGTGGAACTCGCCACCGAGGCGCAGCACGGCTTCGTGGTGGACGACCGTGAACTGCAGCGGGAGGGTCCGTCGTACTCGGTGGACACGCTGGCCGCTCTGCGCGCCGAATATCCCACCCGTTCGCTGTGCCTGATCGTCGGCATGGACGCGTTCCTGAGCCTGCCCCGCTGGTACCACTGGCGTGAGATACTGCAGCTCGCCCACATCATCGTGGCCCACCGGCCGGGCTGGCGCGCGCCCGACATGGGCCCCCTCGGCGAGCTGCTGGTCGACCGCGGCACCGGCCGCGTCGGCGACCTGCACGAGTCCCGCGCGGGCAGCATCTACATCCATGCGGTGACCCAGCTCGAGATCTCCTCGTCGGATATCCGAGCGCTGGTCAGGGCGGGGCGCGACCCGCGCTTCCTGATGCCCGACGCGGTCAGGGACCTCATCGACGAGAGCGGCTGCTACCGTGCGGCAGCCGGTGAAGACGAGCACGGATAAGGAGGCGACGATAGGGATGACGACGGACTTCGGGAGACTGCATGAACAGTGAACAGCTGCGCGACCTGGTCGTGGACGCGCTGGAGGATCTGAAAGCGCGCGACATCAAGGTGCTGGACGTGCGCCACCTCACCACCATCACCGATTACATGATCATCGCCAGCGGCACGTCGGACCGCCACGTCAGGTCCGCCGCCGACCGGGTCATCGAGCGTGCCGGCGAGGCGGGCCTGAAGCCCTACGGCGTGGAAGGCGAGGAGAAGGGGGACTGGATACTGGTGGACCTGCAGGATGCGCTGGTGCACGTCATGCAGCCCGAGACCCGGGACTTCTACAACCTCGAGAAGCTCTGGGATATCAGCGAGCCCCGGAACAGCGCGGCCAGCACGGAGCGGTGAGCGGTCCGCGGTGCGTGTTCGAGTCCTCGCCATCGGCGGCAGGCCCCGGTCGTGGGTGGCGGATGCCTGGCAGCAGTATGCGCGGCGTCTGCCTGCCGCCTGGCGCATCGAACTGGTGGAGATGGCGTCTGCCCGGCGCTCGGCGCGCCAGCCCGACGTCGAGGTGAAAGCGGCGGAGGCGGAGACGATACGTGGTGCTCTCCGCCGGGACGAGCAGGTGGTGGCGCTGGACGAGCGCGGCCGGCTCCTCGACAGCGAAGGATTCGCCGGCCGCCTGTCCGGCTGGCTCGGCGGGAGCCGGGACATCGCCTTCGTGATCGGCGGTGCCGACGGCCTGGACGCCGCTTTTCTCGCGGCGGCGGATTTCCGCTGGTCGCTCTCACCGCTGACACTGCCCCACGAGATGGTGCGCGCGGTACTCGCCGAGCAGCTCTACCGCGCCTCGACCATCATCGCCGGCCATCCGTATCACCGCGCGTGATGGCGGAGGGCGGATGCGACAAGCCGCGCCTCGTGCTGGCATCGGCATCGCCGCGGCGCCGCGAGCTGTTCGCGGCCCTGGGTCTTGCGCCCGCGGTGCGCCCGGTGGACGTCGACGAGAGCGTCCTGCCGGGCGAGGCGCCCCGGGGCTACGTGGAGCGGCTGGCCCGCGCGAAGGCCGAGGCCGCAGTCGGCGCCGCGGCGGGCGCGGTGGTGATCGGCGCCGATACCGCCGTGGTGCTGGACGGCACGATCTACGGCAAGCCCGCCTCGGCGGACGACTTCCGGCGTATGATGGGCGCGCTGGGCGGGCGCTGGCACGAGGTCTACACGGGCGTGGCGGTTGTGCGGAACGGTCGCACGAGCGTCCGCACCGCGGTGAGCCGGGTACGGCTCAGGCCGCTCGATGCGGGGGAGCTCGCCCGTTACTGGGCCAGCGGCGAGCCCCGGGACAAGGCCGGCGGTTACGCCATACAGGGTCTCGGCGCGCTGTTCGTGAGCGGGATCGAGGGCAGCTATTCCGGCGTGGTGGGTCTGCCCCTGTACGAGACGGGAGAGCTGCTGGCCGCCGCCGGCGTCGACCTGCTGGACCTGGCGGTGGCGGAGGCGGAGCAAGAGAGCCATGGGTGAAGAGATCCTGATCAACGTCACGCCTCGCGAGGTGCGGGCCGCCGTACTCGAGAACGGGGTGCTGCAGGAGATCTTCGTCGAGCGCGCCGCCCGGCGGGGCCTGATCAGCAACATCTACCGGGGCAAGGTCTCCCGGGTGCTGCCCGGCATGCAGGCGGCTTTCGTCGATATCGGCCTGGAGCGCACCGCGTTCCTGCACGCCTCCGACATCGTCGCGCCCACGCCGGTGGAAGACGTGCCCGCCGGCAACGGCGCCAACGGCGAGCGCTCGCGGCAGGCCAACATCCGCGATCTGGTCAGCGAGGGTGCCGAGATCGTGGTGCAGGTTCTGAAGGATCCCATCGGCACCAAGGGTGCGCGCCTGTCCACCTTCGTCACGCTGCCTTCGCGCTTTCTCGTGCTGATGCCACACGGCAGCGGCATCGGCATCTCGTCGCGTATCGAGGACGAGGCCGAACGCGCGCGGCTGAAGAGCCTGATGGAGGCCATCCTGCCGCAGACGCCGGAGCTCGGCTTCATCGTCCGCACGGCGGCCGAGGGGGCGGGTGTCGAGGCGCTGCGGGCGGACATGATCTTCCTGCAGCGCCTGTGGGAGGTGATCCAGGAGCAGGCGCGCGGCCAGCGGGGCATCGGCCTGATCCACGAGGACCTGCCATTGCCCGTGCGCATCCTGCGCGACCTGGTGAGTGCCGATATCGAGCGTATCCGGGTGGACGACGAGCGCATCTTCGAGAAGATGAAGGGCTTCGCCCGGCGCTTCCTGCCCGATCTGGAGCCCATCATCGAGCTCTACGAGGGGCGCCGGCCCATCTTCGACCTGTACGGCGTGGAGGAGGAGATAAGGAAGGCGCTGGACCGCACCGTACCGCTGAAGTCGGGGGGCTACGTCATCATCGACCAGACGGAGGCCATGACCACCGTCGACGTGAATACCGGCGGCTACGTGGGCAGCCGCAACCTGGAGGAGACGATCTACCGCACCAATCTCGAGGCCGCCGTGACCATCGCCCGGCAGCTGAAGCTGCGCAACCTGGGCGGCATCATCATCATCGATTTCATCGACATGGAGGAGGCCGAGCACCGTGACCGGGTGATGCAGGTGCTGGAGCGCTCACTGGCCGCCGACCACGCCCGCCACCAGATCACCCAGGTCTCGCCGCTGGGACTGGTGGAGATGACCCGCAAGCGCACCCGGGAGAGCCTGGAACATATCCTCTGCGAGCCTTGTCCAACCTGCGAGGGCCGGGGGCAGGTGCGCACCGCGCAGACCGTGTGCTACGAGATCTTCCGCGAGATCCTGCGCCAGCACCGGCAGTTCAGTTTCGAGGGCCTGATGGTCCTTGCTCACCAGGACGTCATCGAATTGCTGCTGGACGAGGAATCCGCCGGCCTGGCGGAGCTGGAGGAGCTGACCGGCAAGCCCATCCGGCTGCAGACCGAATCGCTGTACGCACAGGACCATTTCGACGTCGTCCTGCTCTGACCGGACGGAGATGAATCGCTACGCCGCAAGCGCGCTGAAGTTCTTCGCCTATTCCGTCGCCGCGCTGGTGATCCTGCTGGCGGTGGCGGTGGGGCTGCTGCGCCTGATGCTGCCGGAACTGCCGGCCTATCGCGAGGAGATCCGTGCGCAGGCCGGCGCAGCCATCGGTCTCGACGTGGAGTTCGCCGGCATCGACGCCCGCTGGCGACTGAACGGCCCGGAGCTGATCTTCACCGATGTCACGCTGACCGATCCGGACTCCGGCGAGGCGGTGCTGGCGGCCGAGGAGGTGAGCGTCGGGGGGTCGATCCCGCGCATGCTGCGCGAGCGGCGTGTGGCCGTGGGCCGGCTGGCGCTCACCGGCACCAGCGTGACGGTAGAGAGGCTCGCCGACGGGAGATTCGCCGTGCAGGGCCGAGCGGCGGAGACCTCGGAGGACGTCTCCGGCGGCGATCTGCCGCGGGATATCCGCATCGTGCTGGAGGACGTCGACTTCACCTACCGCGACCCGCGCGCCCGTGGCGGCCCCCTGGAGGCCAGGCTGACGAGTCTCGAGTGGAGCCGGTCCGGCGACGACCAGGAGCTGGAGGCCCGGCTGGAGCCCGGCAGCGAACTAGGCAGCGCGCTGCGCGTGCTGGCCACGCGCCAGGAAGGGCGCGACGGGACGCCGACGTGGGACGTGAACGTGGAGGCGGCCGATCTCGACCTCGGCCGCGTGGCCTCCATCCTGCCCGAGGACTGGCCCGCCCCCGCCGCGGGCATTGCGGACGTCGAGATCTGGTCCCGTTTCGGCGCGGGCCGGCTGCGCAGGGCCGGGGCCGCGCTCGAGGTGGAAGGGCTGCAGCCCGCCGCGGGCGCTGCGGACGTGGCGCCCTATGACCTTAGCGCACGGCTGGAGTGGGCCCTGAACGACGGTGGCTGGCTGGCGGCCGTGAACGACCTCAGGATCGAGCGCGGCGATACCCTGCGGCCGCACAGCTTCCTGCAGGTCTCGGCGGAGACGGACGCCGATGCTGCGCTCTCCGGCCTCGAGATCCAGTCCGGTTTCCTCGCGATGGACGACGTTCGTCCGTTCGCCGCCTGGCTGCCTGCGGCCCTGGCCGCACCCATCGCGGATTACGACCCCAGCGGTGAGCTGGTGTCGCTGCGGCTCAGCCTGGACGGCCTGCCCGAGGGGGTGCCGTTCACGTACTCCCTGGAGGCGGAGCTGCGCGACGCCGGTGTGGCGCCGCACGATGGGCTGCCGGGCATCCGCGGCGTCTCCGGCAGCGTGCGCGCCGACGAGTCCAACGGCAGGCTGGTGCTGGAGACCGGTACGCTCGTCGTGGACGCTCCGCAGTTCCTCTCCGCACCGGTCGCCTTCACCCGGGCCGACGCAACGGTGGTCTGGCGGGGCGTCGGCAGCGGGCTGACCGTGCTCTGCGACCGTTTCATCCTGGAGGACGAGTGGCTCGCCACGGAGAGCAGCTTCGAGCTGGAATTGCCCGGGGGGGCGGAGGCGTCCTCACCGCGACTCGACTTCACCGCGGAGTGGCGGCTCACGGACGTCTCGCGCACGCCCCGCTACCTGCCCGTGCGCGTCATGCCGCCGCTGGCCGTGGAATGGCTGGAGAAGGCCCTCGTGGCCGGCCGCGCCGAGCGGGGCTCGCTGCGCTTCGAGGGCGCGCTGGCCGATTTTCCCTTCGACGACGGCCAGGGTGTCTTCCGGGCCCGCGCCAGCCTGCGCGACGCCACCATGCGCTTTGCGCTGAAGTGGCCGGACATCGAGCAGCTGGATGGCGAGGTGACCCTGGACGGCATGCGTCTGGCGAGTACCGAGAACTCCGCTGTCACCATGGGAGCGGAAATCGAGGACGCCTATGCGGCCATCGAGGACCTGCGCAAGGGCATCCTGGAAGTGCGGGGTTCCGCCACCGGCACGCTGAAGAACGTCGTCGATTACGCCGAGGCATCGCCGATCTCCGGCCTGTTCGGCGGCCGTCTCGCCGACGTCACGGCGTCGGGTCCTGCCCGGGTCGACCTCGACCTCGTCGTGCCGGTGACCCGGATCCCGGAATACACGGTGGAAGCCGCGGTGAGCACCTCCGATGGCCGACTGTCGCTGGCCGGTTTCCCGCACCCTCTCACGGCGGTGGAGGGCACGGCACGTATCAGCCGCTCCGGGGTCGAGGGGCAGGACATCGGGGCGCTGTTCCTCGGCAGCCCCGTGCGTATCGAACTCACGTCCGCCGCGGAGGGGGACAGCGACATCGCGGCGCTGGCACTGGCCGAGAGCCGCATCAGCGCCGAGGCGCTGGTAAAGGAGGCGGGCCTGCCGCTCGCCGGCGACATCGGCGGCGAGGCTGCCTACCAGGCCACCGTGCGTTTCCCGCGGGCGGGTCTGGCGGACGGCCCCCCGGTCACCATCCGCGTAGAGTCCGAACTCGAGGGCATGAGCGTGGCGCTGCCCGAGCCGGCGGCGAAACCGGCGGACGAGGCCTGGCCGTTCAGCTTCGAGGTCGCCTTCCCGGAAGCCGGCCTGATGGCGGTCACCGGCTTCTACGGCCAGACGGCGAGATGGACGGCGGAGGTCGGCCGCGAGGCGGATGGCTGGCGGTTCAGACGCGGCAATGTGCACCTGGGGCCGGGTCTGCCTTCCCTGCCGACCGGCTCCGGGCTGTACCTGACGGGCGGCCTGGAGCGGCTGCGCCTGGGAGACTGGCTGGACCGGGCCACGGCGGGCGACGCGGCGCCGGGCGAGCTGATCCGCGCCGCGGACCTCGACATCGGCGATCTCTACGCCTTCGGCCAGCGGGCGCGCAACGTCGGCCTGCAGGTCGAACGCAATCCCAGCGACTGGCTGGTGCAGGTGGACGGCCCCACGGCGGCCGGCTCGATCATCGTGCCCGCGCAGCCGGGCTCCGACCGCCCACTGGTGCTGGACATGCAGCGGCTCCATCTGCTGGAGGTGGATCCCGAGGCCGGCGAGCCCGGCAGCCCCGCCCGCTTTCCGCCTCTGGACGTGCGTATCGCGGACTTCCGCCTTGGCAAGCGCGGTTTCGGCGCAGTGCAGGCCACCTTCGACAAAACGGAAACGGGCATAGAGAGCGCGGATCTCACGGCCAGTGCCGAGACCTTCGAGTTCGCCGGCAGCGCCGGCTGGCGGGTGGATCTCACCGACCCCGCCGGCCAGAGGGCCCGGCTGGCCGGGGAGCTCGAAAGCACGGACGTGAAGGCCACCCTGAACAAACTCGGCTATTTCCCGGGCATCAACGCGGAGGAGGGTACCGTCACGCTGGACCTGTCCATCTCCGGGTCGCCTCGCAGCGACTTCCTGAACGAGCTGGACGGCGAGGTGACCATCAGCATCCGTAACGGTCAGCTCGATGAAGTGGAGCCCGGCGCCGGGCGGGTCTTCGGCCTGCTCTCCGTGGCAGCGCTGCCTCGCCGGCTCGCCCTGGACTTCCGCGACGTCTTCAACCGGGGCCTCGGCTTCGACAAGATCGAGGGCACGTTCCGCATCGTGAACGGCGACGCCTATACCTGCAATCTGAGCCTGGAGGGCTCGGTGGCCGATATCGGTGTGGTGGGGCGCGCGGGTCTGGCCAAGCGCGACTACAACCAGACGGCACTGGTCAGCGCAGACGTCGGCAGCAGTCTGCCGGCGGTCGGCGCCGTCGTCGGCGGTCCGCCGGCGGCCGCCGCACTGCTGCTCTTCTCGCAGATATTCAAGAAGCCGCTGGAGGAGCTGGGCCAGGCCTACTACCAGGTGAGCGGCGATTTCGACGACCCCACCATCGAGCGCACGGATGCGCGCCGCTTCGCCGCGACCAGCGAGCTGGCCGGCTGCCTGAACCAGGGCGAGTGAGCCTCACGCCGCCGGCGGGCTCGTCTGTTAGGATAGACGGCCGTCAGTGACCACGGGCGAGCACGCCCGAACGGAGATTTTCGCCGTGACCGATTCGAGCGCGCTGGAGACGGCGCAGAAGGAACTGCTGGACCCCGCCGGCCTCGACGAGGGCCATCTCAGCCGCACGCTGGGCGCCATCATGCGCCGCTCCATCGACGCGGCCGATCTGTACTTCCAGAGCTCCCGTTTCGAGGGCTGGAGCCTCGAGGACGGCATCGTCCGCGAGGGCAGCTACAGCCAGGAGCAGGGGGTCGGGGTGCGCGCGATGTACGGCGACAAGACGGGTTTCGCCTACTCCGACGAACTGGTGCTGCCCGCGCTGGAGCAGGCGGCGGATGCGGCCCGTGCCATCGCCGCGGGCGGCGGCGACGCCCGCATCCAGGCGTGGAGCCGGAGCCAGCCACCTGCGCTGTACCCCGCAACCGACCCGGTCTCGAGCCTCGGCGATGAGGAGAAGACGGAGCTGCTGCGCCGGGTGGACCGGGAGACCCGGGCGCTGGACTCCCGGGTGAAGGAGGTCGTCGTGAGCCTCGTGGCCTCTCACGACCTGGTGATGGTGGTCGCGAGCGACGGCACGATGGGGGCCGATTCCCGTCCGCTGGTGCGCTGCAACGTCCACGTCATCGTGGAGGAGAACGGCCGCCGGGAACAGGGCTACAGCGGCGGCGGCGGCCGTACGGGCCTCACCTTCTTCCTCGAGAACGACCGGGTCATGGAGTACGCCCGTGAGGCGGTCCGCCAGGCGCTGGTCCAGCTGGAGGCGATACCCGCACCGGCAGGCAGCATGCCGGTGGTACTCGGTCCGGGCTGGCCGGGCGTGCTGCTGCACGAGGCCATCGGCCACGGCCTGGAGGGCGACTTCAACCGCAAGGGTACTTCGGCCTTCTCCGGACGCATCGGCGAGCAGGTGGCCTCCGAGCTCTGCACCATCGTCGATGACGGCACAATGCCGGGCCGCCGCGGTTCGCTCACCATCGACGACGAGGGTACGCCGTCGTCCTGCACCGTGCTGATCGAGAACGGCCGGCTGAAGGGCTATATGCAGGACAAGATGAACGCCCGGCTGACGGGCATGGCGCCCACGGGCAACGGCCGCCGCGAGTCCTTCGCTCACCTGCCCATGCCGCGCATGACCAACACCTACATGCTCGCCGGGCCCCACGACCCGGGCGAGATCATCCGGTCCGTGGAGTACGGGCTGTATGCGCCCAATTTCGGCGGCGGCCAGGTGGACATCACCTCGGGCAAGTTCGTGTTCTCCGCCAGCGAGGCCTACCTGATCGAGAAGGGCCGCATCGGCGCGCCGGTGAAGGGCGCCACCCTGATCGGCAACGGCCCGGATGCGCTCACCCGCGTATCGATGGTCGGCAACGACCTGAAGCTCGATACCGGTGTCGGGGTCTGCGGAAAGGAGGGCCAGTCCGTCCCCGTCGGCGTCGGCCAGCCCACGCTGAAGATCGACCGCATCACCGTCGGCGGCACCAGCTGACCCGCCGCCGCGGCGTGCCGCTGCACGCCCCGCTCTGTGAAGGGCGTCACTGCGCTGGCGGCCGGATGGGGCTAGCATCCCCGCCATCGTCTGCAGAGGTGGCACTGATCATGGACTTCGAACGCACCTACACGGAATCCGAACTGGACCCGGCGGCACTGGAATTCGCCAGGAGCCTGCGCGAACGGCCCGCGGAGACGCCGCGCGACATGAATATCGACGGTTTCGGTGAGTCCCTCGGCGCCAGGCTCAAGCGCCTGTTCCGCGGCCGCAAGGACTGAGACCGGCCCGCCGGCCGGCGCCCCGCCGTCCCCTGAGCGCTTGACGCGGCCTCCGCGCTGGATTAATTAGATGGGTCCGACCAGCGCGGATGCCCGTCCACGGGGACCGTCATCGAGCTCAGGGGGAGCGATGTGGCTTTCTAAACCGATCTACGAGGTGGTCCCGTACTTCTATCTGCTCGCCGGCGGTGTCTCGCTGGCGGCGTCGCTCTACCTGGACTACTGGTACTGGCCTTCCATCTGTTTCGTGGTCGGCATGTTCTGCCTGCTCGGCGGCATCGTGGTCCTGCTGAAGCGCCGCGATCACCGGCAGCGGCGCATCGAGCGCGAACGCGAGAGCGACGTCCCGGAATGACTCAGGAGGCGTAGAGGTCCTCGTCCTCGTCGTCTTCCTCGTCCTCGTCGGTTTCTTCCTCGGCCTCCGCGGCCGCCTGCTCGTCCATGTCCTCTTCCTCGTCCTCCGCGAGCTCCGTGTCGCGCAGGTCCGTGTAGACGAGTTCGTGCTTGCCGAGGACGATGACGTCACCGTCCTCCAGGTTCTTCTTCTTGATGCGGCGCTTGTCCATGAACACGCCGTTGGTGCTGTTGAGGTCCTCGAGCACCGAGTGCTCCAGGTCGCTGACGATCTGGCAGTGGTGACGGCTCACGTACTTGCTGTCGATACGGATCTCGTTGTCCGGCGTGCGGCCGATGACCGTGCGCCCCACCTCCAGGTCGTGAGTCTCGACCACCTCGCCGCCAAGCCGCACGTCGATGCGGGCCAGCGTCATCTCGCCGGTGTCCCGGGGGTCCAGCGCGGCGGGGCGCAGGATCCGTCCCGTATCGCTTATTTCCGCATGGCCGGTGGGCTCGGCGGCCGGTGCCTCGTGCTCCCAGGCCAGCTCCTCCAGCGCCGTCTCGATGGTCTCCGGCGTGATGAGCCTCTGCTCCTCGGCGAAGGCGCAGAGCATCGCGGTGTCGCACAGCGTGTTGATCAACCGGGGCACGCCGCCGGTACGGCGGTAGATGAGGTCGAGACATTCCTCGGCGAAGATATCCTCGGCGTCCGCGCCGGCCACCTTCAGCCGGTGGCCGATGTACTCGCGCATCTCCCGGTTCGTGAGCGGGCCGAGGTGGAAGCGCAGCCGCACGCGCTGGGTCAGCTGTTTCAGCCGCGGCGACTCGATCTTGTCCTTCAGCTCGGGCTGACCGGCGAGGATGATGCGCAGCACCTTCTCCTTGTGGGTCTCGATACCCGACAGCAGACGGATCTCCTCGAGCACCTTCGGCGTCAGGTTCTGTGCCTCGTCGATGATCAGCACCACCTTCTTGCCCTCGCCGTATTGCTCGACGAGGAACATGTTCAGCATGTCCAGGAGCTCGGCCTTGCGGGCCTGGAACGGCTTGAAGCCGAACTCGGCCAGCACCGCCTGCAGGAACTGGCTGGGCGAGAGCTGGGTCTGGGAGATCATGGCATAGACCACGTCGTCGCCCAGCTCGTTCAGGAACGACTGGATGAGGGTGGTCTTGCCCGAGCCGATCTCGCCGGTGATGACCACGAAGCCGTCGGCGAGCCAGATGGTCGACTCCATGTACGCCTTGGCGCGCGCGTGCTGCTTGCTCCAGTAGACGAACGACGGGTCCGGCGTGAGCCGGAACGGCTGTTCTGCGAGACCGAAATGCTCGAGATAGGACATGACTTCCTGGTCGATACCTCGGGGCTAGCCCGGAACAACTCGAAACATTAACACCAAATCCGGGTGCGCTTACAGGGAACGGGTCTCAGTCCCCGCGGCCGTCAGCGCCTCGAGTTCCGCGAGCCCGCGGTCCCGCCCGGCCTGCGTGTCGGCGACGACGGTGACGTGGCCGAGCTTTCGTCCCGGCCGGGGCGACTTGCGGTAGTCGTGCAGGTGGGCGTCGGCGACGGCGAGCACGTCGTCGGCCGGCGGCATGGTGCCGATCAGGTTCAGCATGCCGGCGTGGCCGCGCGGGCGGCACGCCCCGGCCGGCAGTCCGCAGATGGCGCGCAGGTGATTCTCGAACTGGCTGCAGGCGGCGCCCTCGATGGTCCAGTGGCCGGAGTTGTGCACGCGGGGCGCGAACTCGTTGCCGAGCAGCCGGCCCCCGGCCACGAAGAACTCCACGGCGATGGTGCCGCGGTAATCCAGGCGCTCGACGAGGGCGCGCAGGTGGTCTTCGGCCAGCGACTGCAGTGCGGCGTCTGCGGCAGGGGCGCAGGAGGTATGCAGGATGCCGTCCCGGTGCACGTTCTCCGTCAGCGCATAGCAGACGAGGGCACCGTCCGCACCGCGGCTGCCGATCAGCGAGACCTCCCGGTCGAAGTCCACCAGCCGCTCGGCCAGCAAGGGCACGCCGCCCAGCGCCTCCCAGGCGGCGGGGACGTCGGCGTCGGCCAGGACGCGCCGCTGGCCCTTGCCGTCATAGCCCAGGCGCCGCGTCTTCACGATGAGCGGCAGCCCGATGTCGCGGCTCGCGGCCTCGAGGTCGGTGCGGCTGTCCACCGTGCGCCACGGCGCCACCGGGATGCCCGCTGCCTCGAAGGCCTGCTTCTCGCTGCGCCGGTCCTGGGCGGTGGCCAGCGCCCCCGGCGGCGGGAATACCGGCGTGCCGCCCGCCGCGGCGATGAGGGAGTCCACGTCCACGTTCTCGAATTCGTAGGTCAGGACGTCGCAGCGGCCTGCCAGTCCGGCCACGGCCGCGTCGTCGTCGAAGGCGGCGGCGATGTGTTCGCCCACGGCCGCCGCCGGCGCCTCCGGCGACGGATCCAGGAACACGAAATCGAGCCCCAGCGGCACGCCCGCCAGTCCGAGCATGCGGCCCAGCTGTCCTCCGCCCACCACTCCGACGCGCATGACGCTCAGACTTCGGCCGGGTCGTCGGCCGCCGGGTCGGGACGGGCGAGCACCTTGTCGGTCTGGCGCTGGCGGTAGTCGTCCAGCGAACGGCGGACGTCGGGGTCCTCCACCGCGAGGATGGCCGCGGCCAGCAGCGCGGCGTTGACGGCGCCGGCCTTGCCGATGGCCAGCGTGCCCACCGGGATGCCGGCGGGCATCTGCACGATGGAGAGCAGGGAGTCCATGCCCGAGAGCGCTTTCGACTGTACGGGAACGCCCAGCACCGGCAGGCCGGTCTTGGCGGCGGCCATGCCCGGCAGATGGGCGGCGCCGCCGGCGCCGGCGATGATCACGGCGAGGCCCCGCCCGGCCGCCGTCTCGGCGTATTCGAACAGCAGATCGGGTGTGCGATGGGCGGAGACCACGCGGGTCTCGTGGGGGATGCCGAGCGCGTGCAGAGTCTCGCTCGCGTGCGCCATGGTGTCCCAGTCCGAGACCGAGCCCATGATGATGCCGACCTTCACGTCCATGCCGGCATTCTACAGGCGCGCGCGCGCCGGGTGTATCGGCGCGCCGGTTCGCCTCGTCACCGGACCCCTGCCCGTTTAGAATCGCCGTCAGCATCGCGAAGGAGTTCCCATGAGTCATTCCCTGGAGATCAGCCCGGCAGAGGAGAGCCGCTTCGCGGACCTGGTGACCGCGGCGCTGGAGACGGCAGCCCGGGCCGGCGCCGACCAGTGCGAGGCGGCGGTCAGCCACGATCTGGGCCTGTCGGTGACCGCCCGCATGCGCGACATCGAGACGCTGGAGTACCAGAACGACCGCTCCTTCGGCATCACCGTCTATTTCGACCACCGCAAGGGCAGCGCCAGCACCTCGGACTTCCGTCCGGCCGCGGTGCGGGAGGCCGTGGAGCGTGCGTGCTCCATCGCCCGGCGCACCGCAGAGGATCCCTGCGCCGGCCTCGCCGATCCGGCCCGGCTGGCCGAAGACCCGCCGGATCTCGCGCTGGACCACGCCTGGGAGATCTCGCCGGAAGAGGCGCGGGAGATGGCCATCCGCTGCGAGGGCGTGGCGCTCGACAGCGACCCGCGCATCGCGAACTCGGAGGGTGCCACCGTCGCCACCAGCCGCGGCGTGCGCGCCTACGGCAACAGCCACGGCTTCTTCGGCGCCTACCGGCGCAGCAGCCACAGCGTCAGTTGTGCCGTGCTGGCCGGCGACGAAGGAGGCATGGAACGGGACTATCACTACACCGCCTCCCGGGACCCGGCGGAACTCGAGGCACTGGAGGCGGTGGGCGCGAAGGCGGCCGAGCGCACCCTGCGGCGCCTGGGCGCCCGCCAGGTCACGACCGCGAAGGTGCCCGTGCTGTTCCCGCCGGAACTCGCGCGGGGCTTCCTCGGCCATGCCGTGGGCGCCGCCAGCGGTGCGGCCCAGTACCGGCGCTCCTCGTTCCTGCTGGATGCGGCGGGCGAGGCGGTGTTTCCCGACTTCCTGAATATCCGCGAGCGGCCGCACATCCCCGGTGCCATCGGCAGCGCCCCGTTCGACCGGGAAGGCGTGGCCACCACCGACCGGGATCTGGTCGCCGCCGGCGTGCTGCGGGGCTACGTGCTGTCGAGCTACTCCGCCCGTCGCCTCGGCCTGGAGACCACGGGCAATGCGGGCGGCGTGCACAACCTGCTGGTGGAAGGCAACGCGGAAGGACTCGATGCGCTCACCCGCCAGATGGGGCGGGGGCTGATCGTCGCGGAACTTATGGGCCAGGGGGTCAACCCGGTCACCGGCGACTACAGCCGGGGCGCCGCCGGCTTCTGGGTGGAGGGCGGCGAGATCGCCTATCCGGTGAGCGAGATCACCATCGCCGGCAATCTGCGCGACCTGTACCGCAACATCGTCGCGGTGGGCCGCGACCAGGACCTGCGCGGCGTCATTCGCTGCGGTTCGGTGCTGGTGGCGGAGATGACCGTGGCGGGCAACTGAGGCGGCTCACCCGCCCGCAGCGCTCGCCTCGCCACTGCGCCGGTCCTCGCGCTGGTCGAGCAGGTCGCTGAGGGTGCGGTCGTCGACCACGGACTCGAGCGCCTCGTCCAGCCGCTCGCTCAGCTGCGCGATGGCGGGTGTCCACTCCGGCGGCCGCCAGGAGCCCGTCTCGCCGCCTTCGCGCACCGCATCCAGGATGTCCTGCAAACGGATACGCGCGGGTTCCCGGGCGGGGACCAACCGCTCCTCCTCCGTGCTGGTGATCAGCCCGGCCTCCTCGAGGCTGGTGATCACGTCGGAGACGACGATCCCCGGGATGGACAGCTCCCGCGACAGTGTGCGCACGGTGCCGGTGCCGGACTGGTCGCGGAAGGCGGCACCCACGAGGTACATGACGTTCAGCGCGAGGCGTTCGCGCAGCCCGTGTGCGAGCCGCGTCTGGCGCCGGCCCAGACGCAGGAAGCCCGGGTTCTGGTTGTAGAAGGCGATCTGCGCGCCCAGCAGCAGGATGAGCCAGTTCAGATACAGCCACATGAGTGCCAGGATGGCGATGGCGAAGCTGGCGTAGACCACCTGGATGCGGCCGCCGGCGCCCACGAAGACGTTGGCGAATACGGCGCTGGTGGTCGCCCACAGGATACCCGCCGTCAGCCCGCCCACGAACGCGGCGCGGAACTTCACCCGCGTGTTGGGGATCAGCTTGTAGAGCACGGTGAGCGCCAGCACCGCAAGCACGTAGGGCGTGAGTTCGCCGGCGGCGACGATGGCCGTGCCGAAGGGCTCTATTTCCATCAGCCGTTCGGTGAGCGCGTTGTTGCGGATGGAGGCGATGATGCCGAGTGCCACCACCAGCACGACCGGCCCCATCAGCAGCACGCTGAAATACTCCGTGAAACGCCGTGCGAAGCTGCGCGGGTTGCTCACGTGCCAGACGTAGTTAACGCTCTCCTCGATCTTCTGCACCATGGAAAAGGCGGTGTAGATGAAGAAGGCGAGACTGACGCCGCCGAGCACGCCGCCGTCGACGTCGTTGACCAGCCTCATCAGGGTGGCGACGATACGCTCGCCCTGGCTGCCCAGCGGCGCCAGGAACTCCGTCAGCTGGGGCTCCAGTTCCCGGTGGATGCCGAAGCCCTTCAGCACCGAGAAGCTGAAGGCGAGCAGCGGCACGATGGAGAGGAGAGTCGTGTACACAAGGCTCATCGCGCGCATCGTGAGCTGGCCGCTCATCAGGTCGCGGACGATGGCGTAGGTATAGCGCAGCAGCGCCACGCCGAACGCGGGCAGCCGCGGCAGGCCCGAGAACTGCGGGCTCCAGAGGAATCGCTGCAGATAACGGATGAGGGAATCCAGCATGGGCGCGGGGCTCGCCTCCTTTGGCGGGAGCTGTTACCGATTGTACATTAGGCGTTGCAGCGTGCGGTCCGCGTGAGCCGCGGACCGGTGAGGATGGCGCGATGACGATAAACCGATGAACCGATAAACCGATGAACCGATGAGCGATGAACCGATGAGCGAGTATCCGAGCCGCATCATCTGCATGACCGAGGAGACCACCGAGACGCTGTATGCCCTCGGCGAGGAGGAGCGCATCGTCGGCATCTCCGGTTTCACCGTGCGTCCGGCGCGCGCCCGGCGCGAGAAGCCGAAGGTCTCGGCCTTCACCAGCGCGAAGATCGACCGCATCATGGCGCTGGAGCCGGACCTGGTCCTCGGCTTCTCCGACCTGCAGGCCGACATCGCCGCGGAGCTCATACGGCGCGGTGTGCCGGTGCACGTGTTCAATCACCGCTCGGTGGCGGAGATACTGCAGATGATCCGGGTGCTCGGGGGCATGGTCGGCTGCGAGGACCGGGCGCGGGCCTATGCCGCGGGGCTGGAGGCGGGCCTCGACGAGGTGCGCCGTGACGCCGCCGCGCTGGAGCGGCGTCCCCGGGTCTACTTCGAGGAATGGGACGAGCCCCGCATCACGGGCATCCGCTGGGTGGCCGAACTGGTCCGTATAGCCGGCGGAGAGGACTGTTTCCCGGCGATGGCCGACGAGCCGCTGGCGAAGAACCGCATCTTCGCCGACGATGCACCCATCATCGAGGCCGCACCCGACATCGTGATCGGTTCCTGGTGCGGCAAGAAATTCCGTCCCGAGCGAGTGGCGGAGCGCCCGGGCTGGGAGGCCGTGCCGGCGGTGCGCAACGGCGAACTCCACGAGGTGAAGTCGGCGCAGATCCTGCAGCCCGGCCCGGCGGCGCTCACCGACGGCGTGCGCGAGATCGCCGCCATCATCCGCGGCTGGGTTGAGCGTCGCGCGGCCTGAGGCCGGCGCGGGCGGCGGCCGCCTAGGGGGCGCCCTCGCCGGTCAGCAGCTTCAGTGCGCGGAGGTATTTCTGCCGCGTCCGCGCGATGATCCCGGCGGGCAGCCGGGGGGCCGGGGCACGCTTGTCCCAGTCCAGCGTGTCCAGATAGTCACGGACGAACTGCTTGTCGAAACTCGGCGGGCTGATGCCGGTGCGCCAGGATGCGGCCGGCCAGAACCGCGACGAGTCGGGTGTGAGCACCTCGTCGATGAGGCAGAGGGTCCCGGCCGCGTCCACGCCGAACTCGAACTTGGTGTCGGCGATGATGATGCCGCGGTCGCGCGCGTAGTCAGCGCACTCGGCGTAGATGCGCAGTGCGAGACCGCGTACCTGTTCCGCCCGCTCGCGTCCGATGATGTCGGTCAGCGTCTCGAAACTGATGTTCTCGTCGTGCTCGCCGGCTGCCGCCTTGGTGGCCGGGGTGAACAGCGGCTCGTCCAGCCGGGCCGCCTGGGGCAGGCCGGCGGGCAGCGGGATACCGCACACGGCGCCGGTGGCCTGGTAGTCACGCCAGCCCGAGCCGATGAGATAGCCGCGGACGACCGCCTCCATGGGCAGCGGCTGCAGGCGCCGCACGACCATGGCACGGTCGCGCAGCAGCTCCCGTTCGGCCGCATCGGTGATCACGGCCTCCAGGGGCAGATCGCTGAGGTGGTTCGGCACGATGTGCCCGGTCCGGTCGAACCAGAAGCGGGAGATGCGCGTCAGGATGGCACCTTTGCCCGGAATCGGATCCGGCAGTACCACGTCGTAGGCCGACAGGCGGTCGGTGGCGACGATCAGCAGGTGCTCGTCGTCCACCGCCCACAGGTCACGGACCTTGCCGCGGCCGATCAGCGTGAGACCCGTCACGCTGGACTCGTAGACGACATCGCTCATCGGCTCGGCCATGCTGATCCCCGGCGCTAAAGCGCGGATGATGGACCGCCGGGGCGGCGCGGGCAACCGCCCGGGGCGGCGCGGTGCAACGGAGGCGTGAATCGGGGTAGCATCCTCGCCTATGCACGGGATAGGGCGGCGTCCTTGAACTGGTGGGGCAAGCTCGCGGGCGGCCTCGCGGGCCTTGCCACGGGCCGGCCGCTGTTCGCTCTGCTCGGGGTCATCCTCGGCCACCAGTTCGACCGGGGCTACGCGAAGTGGCGCGAGACCCGCTCCGGCCCGCCGCGGCTGCCGGCAGAGTACCTGCGCATCACCTTCGAGACGATGGGCCACCTGGCCAAGGCGGACGGCCGCGTCAGCGAGGCCGAGATCGGCGCGGCGCGGCGCATCATGCACGAACTCGGTCTGACAGCGGACGATACCCGCGCGGCCATCGAGTGGTTCAACCAGGGCAAGCGGCCGGACTATCCGCTGCGCGGACGGCTGCAGCGCCTCGCGGCACTGGCGGGCCGCGGCAGCGATCCGGGCCGTGCCTTCCTGCGGCTGCAGCTGCAGGTCGCGCTGGCCGACGGACGCATCCACAGCCGTGAGCGTGCGCTGCTCTGGACCATGGCCGGTGAGTTCGGCATCGGCCGGGTGGAATTCGCCCAGATGGAGGCGCTGCTGCGCGCCCAGCGCGGTTTCGCGCGGTCCGAGCGGGGCCGCGCCGAGCGGCGGACCGCCGCACGGGCCTACGAGGTGCTGGGCCTGCCGGAGTCGGCGAGCAACGACGATATCAAACAAGCCTACCGGCGGCTCATGAACCGCTATCACCCGGACAAGCTGGCATCGAAGGATCTGAGCGCCGACGACCTGGCCGGTGCCCAGGCACGCACGCGGGAGATCCGTAACGCTTACGAGACCCTGAAGACGCGGCGCGGCTTCCGCTAGCCCCGATGGGCCCGGCCGGCCACGGCAGCATGGCTATACATGACGATCGCGCTTGGCTACAGTGCCGTGCCACGCAACACCGGAGACAGCGTCGTGCAGCCCGTGATCGCTCCTTCCATCCTGTCGGCGGATTTCGCCCGGCTCGGCGCAGAGGTGGACGCCGTCCTCGCGGCGGGCGCCGACATGATCCACTTCGACGTGATGGACAACCACTACGTGCCGAATCTCACCGTGGGTCCCCTCGTCTGCGAGGCCCTGCGGAACTACGGCGTGACGGCACCCATCGACGTGCACCTGATGGTGGAGCCCGTCGATCGTCTCGTCCCCGATTTCGCCGCGGCCGGGGCGAGCTACATCACGTTCCATCCGGAGGCCTCGCGTCACGTGGACCGGACGCTGTCGCTGATCCGCGAGCACGGCGTCGGCGCCGGCCTGGTCTTCAATCCCGCGACGCCGCTTTCCTGGCTCGAGCATGTGATGGACAAGCTGGACATGATCCTCGTCATGTCGGTGAACCCCGGCTTCGGCGGGCAGAAGTTCATACCGGAGGCGCTGAACAAGCTGCGCGCGGTGCGCCGGCTCATCGACGACTCCGGCGCGGAGATCCGCCTGGAGGTGGACGGCGGCGTGAAGGTGGACAATATCGGCGAGGTGGCGGCGGCCGGCGCCGATACCTTCGTGGCCGGCTCGGCGATATTCGGCAGCGGAGACTACGCGGCGACGATCCGCGCCATGCGGGAGAATATCGCCAACGGTGGGAGGGCGGCGCGCTGACGCGCCGCCGGACGGGCGCCTAGCGCTTTGGCCGGGCGCCGTAGACGACGATGGTCTTGCCGTTGGCCGAGACCAGTCCCTGCTCCTCGAGCACCTTCAGGACGCGTCCCGCCATCTCGCGGGAGCAGCCCACCAGCCGGGAGAGTTCCTGGCGGCTCACCTTGATCTGCATGCCGTCGGGGTGGGTCATCGCATCCGGTTCGTTGCACAGATCCATGATGGCGTGTGCCACACGGCCCGTGACATCCACGAAGGCGAGGTCGCCCAGCTTGCGGTTGGTACGGTCCAGCCGGCTCGCCAGCTGGGTGGCGAGTTCGAACACCAGGCCCGGACTCTCGCTGGCGATCTGACGGAAGCGGGGGTAGGTCATCTCCGCGATCTCGCTCTCGGTGCGGGTGCGCACCCAGGCGCTGCGGGTCGGTTGCTCGTAGAACAGGCCCATCTCGCCGAAGAACTGACCCTTGTTGAGGTAGGCCAGCACCATCTCGTTGCCGTCCTCGTCCTCGATCATCACCTCCACCGATCCGTCCACGATGTAGTAGAGGATGTCAGGGAGGTCGCCGGCGTGGATCATCACCGTCTTCGACGGTATCGTCCGGACACGGCAGTAGCTGAGGAACCGGTTGATCGCCGGTACGTCGCTCAGGTTCTTCGCTGTCGTTGGCATTCGAGCCCCCCTCCTGGATCCAGTCCCACTTTGTAATACAGACGCTCAACCAGGGCAAGCCGCGCCCGCGGCGGCTCGCTAGACCCAGTAGGCGGTCCGCGTCATGATCTTCGCCGTCACCCGCATCAGTCCGCGCACGGGTGCCGGCAGCCGGCTGCCGCCCGATTCCGTGGCCGCGGCGCCGTGCACCTCTTCCTCCTCGGCCATACGCTGGAGAATCGCACGACTGCGTTCGTCCTCCACCGGCAGACGGTCCAGGTGCCCGTTCAGGTGCTCGACCACCTGGCGTTCGGTCTCCGCGATGAAGCCGAGGCTCCAGCGGTCGCCGGCCAGTCCGCTCAGTGCGCCGATGGTCCACGCGCCGGCGTACCACAGCGGCGCCAGCCGGCTGGGCCCGGCGTCCAGCTCCTGCAGCCGCTGGGCACACCAGCGCAGGTGGTCCGTCTCTTCCTCGGCCGCCTGGTGCATCTCTTCGGCCACTGCCGGATCCCGCGCCACCATCGCGTGTCCCTGGTAGAGGCCCTGGGCGGCGACCTCGCCGGAGTGATTCACGCGCATCAGGCCGGCGACGTGCCGGGCCTCGGGCGGGGCGAGCTCCGCCTGCGGGCGGTCGGCGCCCGGATTCGGCCGGCTGCCGCCGGGCGGTGCGAACAGGGTGCGCAGTGCGTTGTCCGCGCTCGCGAGCAAACGGTCGGGCAGATTTCGGTTCCTGGCGGTCACCCGTGGATTATAGCAAGCCGCTCCCGGCTGTTCCCCGGATCGCGGCGACCTGGTAGGTGTGCCGGGTGCATTTCCCGGTCGATTCGCCTAGCATTGCGGCGCCGCGCGGCGTCGCAGGCGCCGGGCCATTCGGCGCGGACGCCGCGGCAATGACAGCGAACAAGAACCGCCATGGCATGGCCGATGGCATGACAGGAGCAAGGACGATGAAACTGGCAGTCTGGATTTTGGCGCCGCTGGCGCTTGTGGTCGCGCAGGCGGCCGGAGCCGCCGAGGGTGAGGGCCCCTGGGAGGGGAAAGCGACACTGGGCTATCTCGCCACCAGCGGCAACTCGGACAGCCTCAGCGTTAACGCAGGCGCGGAAGTGGGCTACACCACCGGCCGCTGGCATCACGTCGCGGAAGTATCCGCCATCGGTGCACAGCAGGAGGAGGAGACCACGGCGGAGGCCTACAAGGCCGTCTGGAGATCCGAGTACAGCTTCAGCGAGACGGACTACCTGTACGGGCGGCTGCGCTGGCAGAAGGACAAGTTCAGCGGCTACGACCAGCAGATCACCGAGTCCGTCGGCTACGGCCGCCGGCTGCTGGACAGCGACCGGCACACCCTGAACGCGGAGGTTGGCGTCGGTGCCCGGCAGTCGGACCTGCGCGACGGCACCTCCGAGGAGGAGGTGATCCTGCGCGGTGCCCTGGACTACACCTGGCAGTTCAGCGAGACGGCGGAATTCGGTCAGGACTTCAGCGTGGAGTCGGGCTCCGAGAACACCTTCATCGAATCGGTCAGCGAGGTGAAGGCGACGCTGGTCGGCGAGCTGGCGCTGGTGGCCTCCTACACCATCCGCCGCAACACCACCGTGCCGGCGGGCAGCGAGAAGACGGACACCTTCACGGCCCTGTCGCTGGAGTACGCGTTCTAGTACGCGTTCCGGCGGTCCCGAGACCACGGATACGGCGCACCGGCGCGGTGCCGGCGTTGCATCGGTCCCTCGCGGGGGCTATAATTTCGCGCTTTTCGTCGTCGGCACGAGCGTTTTGCCTGCCGCGTCGATCGCCTCCGGCGCCGCCGGGAGGCGGATTTCAACCAGAACCGGGATACCGGGCAGCATATTCGAGTAACTGTCGATGAAGACCTTTTCTGCAAAACCGGCGGAAGTCCGGCGCGACTGGTACGTGGTGGACGCCACGGGCAAGACTCTCGGCCGCCTCGCCACCGAGGTCGCGCGGCGGTTGCGCGGCAAGCACAAGCCGGAATACACGCCGCACGTGGACACCGGCGATTATCTGATCGTCATCAATGCCGAGAAGGTGCGGGTGACCGGCAACAAGCTGAAAGACAAGATGTACCACCATCACACGGGCTATATCGGGAACCTGAAGTCCCGGTCGCTCGAGCAGATGCTGGACAAGGCGCCCGAGCGGGTGATCCAGTCGGCGGTGAAGGGCATGCTGCCGAGGAACCGCCTGGGCCGTCAGATGCTGGGCAAACTGAAGGTGTACGCAGGGCCGGAGCACCAGCACAGCGCACAGCAGCCGATCCAGCTGGACATCTGAGCCGACGGCGGTACGAGGAACGGAATATGAGTGACATGCAGTTTTACGGTACCGGCCGGCGGAAGACCTCCACGGCCCGGGTCTTTCTGAAGCCCGGCGAGGGCAGGATTACGGTCAACAAGCGTCCGCTGGACCAGTTCTTCGGCCGTGAGACGGCACGGATGATCGTGCGCCAGCCGCTCGAGCTGACCAAGCTCGAGGATCGCTTCGACGTGGACGTGAGCGTTTCCGGCGGCGGCACCACCGGCCAGGCCGGTGCCATCCGACACGGCCTCACCCGGGCGCTGATGGACTACGACGAGTCGCTGCGAGCCAGCCTGCGCAAGGCCGGCTACGTGACCCGCGACGCCCGCGAGGTGGAGCGCAAGAAGGTCGGCCTGCGCAAGGCCCGCCGCGCCACCCAGTTCTCCAAGCGCTGATCGCGGTCGCGCCACGAGGTTATTGGGGGATCGTCTAGCGGTAGGACATCGGACTCTGACTCCGAGAACCCAGGTTCGAATCCTGGTCCCCCAGCCAAATACAAGAGGGCCCCGTCAGGGGCCCTTTTGTTTTTGGCGGGGACTTCGCGGATGAGAACCTTCGTTCGAACCGAGGCCCGCGTGCGGGCCGACAGACGGCGAGCGCAGCGAGCCGCCCGCAGGGCGAGGGCCGCAAGGCCCGAGTCAATCCTGGTCCCCCAGCCAAATACAAGAGGGCCCCGTCAGGGGCCCTTTTGTTTTTGGCGGGGACTTCGCGGATGAGGAACGCCTCGAACGTCAGCGCCGCATCGTCCGCACGCCGTCGCGGCCGGCGACCAGCAGCACGTCGGCCGGACGGTGGGCGAACAGTCCCACCGTCACCACACCGGGCAGCTGATTGAAGCGCGCCTCCATCTCCACCGGGTTGGGGATGGAGAGGTTATGCACGTCGATGATGTGGTTGCCGTTGTCCGTGACGAAGCCTTCGCGCCAGATAGGCTGGCCGCGGTACTTGATGACCTGCCGGGCGATGAAGGACTGGGCCATCGGAATCACCTCTATGGGCAGAGGAAAGCCACCCAGCATGCCCACCAGCTTCGAGTCGTCGACGATGCAGACGAACCTGCGCGATGCGGCGGCGATGACCTTCTCTCGCGTCAGTGCGCCGCCGCCGCCTTTCGTGAGGTGGAAGTGCTTGGTCGCCTCGTCGGCGCCGTCGACGTAGAGATCGAGGTCGCCGATGCTGTTCAGCTCACTGACCTCGATGCCCCTGGCCTGCAGCCGTCGGGTGGTTTCGCTGGAGCTGGACACGACGCTGGTCAGACGGTCCGCGACATCCGGCAGGAGCTCGATCAGTTCATTGACGGTGGAGCCGGTGCCCACGCCCAGGGCGGTCCCCATCTCTATATAGTCGAGGGCCGCACGGGCGGCCTGGCGTTTCTTCTCTGTCTGATCCATCGCTGTTCCGGGCTCCGCGTCGTTGTGCATGAGGGCAGCGGGCGGGCCGCTGGCCGGGCGTCAGTGGTGCCAGTATCGCCTTCCCGCCGCCGGAACGGAATGTGCCCGCCGGAGCGGGCACATTCCTCAAGTCGGGATTCCGTCGCTGCCATGCTCCGCCAGGAGATTGTCAGCGACCGGCAAGGCCGTAGGCTACTTACCGTTTCCCACTGCGCTCAGCGCTTCCGGCTGGCTTTCTTCCTGCTAGCCTTTTTCTTGCTGGCCTTCTTCTTCGTGGCCTTTTTCCGGGTCGCCTTCTTGGTTGTCTTCTTCTTCACGGTCCGCTTTTTCTTGGCAGCCTTTTTCTTGGTCGCTTTCTTCTTGGTCGCTTTCTTCTTGGCAGCCTTCTTCTTGGTGGCCTTCTTCTTGGTCTTCTTCTTCACGGTCCGCTTTTTCTTGGCAGCCTTTTTCTTGGTTGCCTTCTTCTTGGTGGCCTTCTTCTTGGTCGCCTTTTTCTTGGCGGCTTTCTTCTTTGTGGCCTTCTTCTTGGTCGCTTTCTTCTTCACGGCCGGCTTCTTCTTCGCAGCCGTTTTACGCGCAGTGGTCTTCTTCTTGGACACCTTCTTCCTTGCCGGTGCCTTGCGCGCTGTCGCACGCTTCGACGCAGTCTTCTTTCGCGTCGTCTTCTTTTTCGATCTAGCTGTAGTAGCCATATGTCATCTCCGTGTCGGGGTACCCGGCGTTGAGTATATACATAAACACTGAAAATTCCAGCAAGTTTCCAGTCATGCGAATCGTTGCGCATACAACGTCGTGACGAGTTGAAAGTCGAGTGAGGGTGACATCGAACGATGGTGTTCGATGCAGCGTCATCGCATGCAGCGGTGCAGACCTTGCTCGGTTGCGACGGCGAACAGCGGGATGTCCCATGCGGCAGCGGGTATCGAAGGCGCGCGTTGGCAGGAGAATGCCGCACCGACGAGTTTGGGATGCAGCCATCGCGTGCGATGACGCAGAAAGGAAAAGCAGCGGTCGTAGTAACCGGCGCCCATGCCGATACGGTTGCCGGTAACGTCGAATGCGACGAGCGGTGTGACCACCAGGTCGAGCTGTCGCGCGGATATGGCTTCCGGTTTGCCTTCGGGTTCCCAGATGCCGTAACGGTTGCGCCTGAGTGTGGCATCCCGCTCGAGGCGCACGAAGCGCATGCGGCCCGTCGCGCCGACCACCGGCACGAAGACGACGCGTCCGGTCGCGAAGGCTTCCACAAACAGGTCGCTGACATCGACTTCGGCCGCGGCGGCAAAGTACAGACCGACGCGTTCGGCGGAATGCCACGGCCCACTGCGTGCCGTGTGGATGCAGATGCGTGCGGAGTGACGCTGGCGGGTCGCTGCGTCGAGTGCGAGACGGGCCCGTTGTCCGGCTTGCCTGTACCTTGCGCGCTCGGCCTGCATGGGCGTCCCGTCCCGCGGGAGAGAGGTGGCACCTCCCGCCTGTGCCGTCACCAGCCGTCGCTCTCGAACCAGAGCGTAAGGTGGGGTCGGCCGAGACAACGCAGGCTTTCCGCCGTATCGCGGATCTGCGCAATGTTGCCTTCAGACTTTGACCCCGAGGTTAGTAATTAGGGTCGAAAGGCTTCCCAGCCGATGTCGAACACTGCAGGAGGTGCCGTAACTATGTCTGTGACCGCCAGCGGCGGCCGGGGTTCAGAGATCGAGCTGCCGATTGTCGCCCAGCACCGCCTCAACCCTGTCGGACAGCGCCCTGATCCGGCCGGCCACGTTGCCCTCCAGGGCATCGTCCCGGGCGCGGGCCTTGATCAGTTCGTTCGCCATGTTGAGCGCTGCCATGACGGCGATTCGATCCGTACCGACAACCTTACCGCTGTCGCGGATCTCTTTCATCTTCGAGTTGAGCAGTTCGGCGCTGTCCATCAGATCCGGTTTCTCGTTTGCCGGACACGACACCTGGTATTCCTTCTCCAGGATACGCACGCTCACGTGGGCATACATGTCGTCCATAGCCGTCTACCCGTTGCCGTCCTGTTCGGGGCACGGCGTCAGGCGCCGTGCTCCATGGATTTTAGCCGGCCGATCATGGCTTCGACGCGCGCACGCACCTGCTCGTTCTTCTGCAACAGGCTCGCCCGTTCCTCGATCAGCGTGTCCTGACGATGACGCAGCGAGCGGTTCTCCTCCCGGAGCTGGTTGCAGACGGCGACGAGTTCGTCCAGACGCTGCTCCAGCCTTTTCAGCTCGTGCGCGAATGCCTGATGTACCTGATCGCTCATGGGGGCAATATAGTAGTGAGCGCGAATCCGGTCAATTGACGACCGTGCCGGGCCCGGCGGCTGTGGCCGCGGCGGTGTTAGGATGGCGCCTGCGCCGCGCGGAAGCGGCCGGAGCGAGTCATGTCGGAGCCAACCACCCCCGCACACACGAGACTCCAGGAAGCGCTGTCGGCGGCCGGGGCCAGCGCGGAGGCGCCCGAGGCGCATGGGACGCTGTGCAGCCTCGTCTGCCTGCACGGCAGCCGCGCCGGCGCGGTCTGGATCGAGAGTCTGTTCGGCAGGGAGCCGGTTGCCGCGGAAACACGCCGCGTGCTGCTGGAACTCGCGGGCGAGACGGCCGCGGAGCTCGAGGACCCCTCCTTCCCGTTCCTGCCGCTGCTGCCCGGCGACGGGAATCCGATGGCCGAGCGCGCCTCTGCAATGGCGCACTGGACCCAGGGTTTCCTCCATGGATTCGGCGAGGCGGGCAGCCGTCCGGCCCTGGCCGAACGGCTGCGCCAGGAGCCGCTTGCCGAGCTGCTGGCGGACATGAGCGAGATCACGAAGGCGACGGCCGACGAGGAGGAAGCACTCGAGGGCGACGAGGAGGCCTGGGCCGAACTGGTCGAGTACCTGCGCGTGGCCGTCCAGTTGTTCTACCTGGAACTGGCCGCCATCCGCGGCGACCGGCACGAGGCGCCGCCGGGGCTTCAGTAGCACCTGCCCGGCGCCCGGCGGGGCGCGCTCCGGTACAATGCGTGCTCACGCGCCCCGCGGGGGCATCGTCCCGGCTGACCGACAGGACCCTATGAACCCGAAAGAATTCGCCAGACGCCGCAGACAGCTGATGCGGATGATGGGCCGAGACTCGATCGCGATCCTGCCCTCCGCGCCGCTGCGCCACCGCAGCCGCGACGTGGAGTTCGGCTACCGCCAGGACAGCGACTTCTATTACCTCACCGGTTTCGCGGAACCCGAGGCCGTGGCCGTGCTGGTGCCCGAGCGCGAGCAGGGCGAGTTCGTGCTGTTCTGCCGCGAGCGCGATGCCGAGCGCGAGCAGTGGAACGGCCACCGTGCGGGCACCGAGGGCGCGGTGGAGACCTATGGAGCCGACGACGCCTTCCCCGTGGCCGACATCGACGACATCCTGCCGGGACTCATGGAGTCGAAGCCGCGGGTGTTCTACACCATGGGCATCTACGCCGAGTTCGACCACCGTGTCACGGAATGGCTGAATACCCTGCGCCGCACGGTGAAGACGGGCGGACATACGCCCCAGGAGTTCGTGGCGCTCGACCACCTGCTCCACGACATGCGCCTGTACAAGAGCCGCGCCGAGATCGCGGCGATGCGCAAGGCGGCGAAGATCGCCGTGGCGGCGCACAAGCGGGCGATGCAGGTGACGCGCCCGGGCATGTACGAGTACCAGGTGGAAGCGGAGTTCCTGCACGAGTTCCGCCGCCGCCGGGCCGAGCCCTCCTATCCGCCGATCGTGGGCGGCGGCGCCAATGCCTGCATCCTGCACTACACCGACAACGCGGCCGAGCTGGCGGACGGCGACCTGCTGCTGATCGATGCCGGCTGCGAGTACGACTACTATGCCTCGGACGTCACGCGCACGTTCCCGGTGAGCGGACGTTTCACGCCGGAGCAGCGTGCGGTCTACGAGATCGTGCTGGAGGCACAGCTCGCCGCCATCGACAGGACCCGCGCCGGCAATCACTGGAACGACCCTCACGATGCGGCAGTGCGCGTCATCACCAAAGGGCTGAAGAAGCTGAAGCTGCTGGACGGCAGCCTGCCGCGGCTGATGAAGGACGAGGCCTACAAACCGTTCTTCATGCACCGTACCGGTCACTGGCTCGGCATGGACGTGCACGACGTCGGTGACTACAAGGTGGGCGACGAATGGCGGGTGCTGGAGCCGGGTATGGTGACCACGGTGGAGCCCGGTATCTACATCCCCGCGAAGCGCGGCATCCCGAAACGCTATGCGGGCATCGGCGTGCGCATCGAGGACGACGTGGCCGTGACCCGGGACGCCCCGGACGTGCTGTCGAAGGGGCTGGCGAAGGACCCGGACGAGGTCGAGGCGCTGATGGCGTCGGGATGAGATCATGACCGAGCGATACGACATCATCATCGCGGGCGGCGGCATGGTGGGCGCGAGCCTCGCGCGGGCGCTCGCACCGCTGAGCCTGCGCGTGGCCGTGGTCGAGCCGGTGGAACCGGGCGCGGCGGCCCAGCCGAGCTTCGACGACCGTTCCACGGCGCTCTCGCGTGCGAGCCAGCGAGCCTTCACCGCCATGGGCCTGTGGCCGGCCATTGCGGCGTCGGCCACGCCCATCCGGGCCATCCACGTCTCGGACCGGGGCAGCTTCGGCTTCTGCCGCATCGAGGCGCAGGAGCAGGGGGTCGAGGCACTGGGTTACGTGGTCGTGAACCGGGTACTCGGCCGGACCCTGCTCGACAGCCTGGCGGAGGACGGTGGTGCGCACCTCTACCGTCCGGCGCGCATCACGGCGGTGAGCCAGACGCCGGAGGCCGTGACGGCGGACGTGGCATGGCGGGACGGCGAACGCGAGCAGCGGCTGGAGGCGGCGCTGCTCGTGGCCGCGGACGGCGCCCGCTCGGCCGTACGCGCCGCCGTCGGTATCGGCATGGAGGAGCGCCCCTACGACCAGGTGGCGATCACCGGCAACCTCGCCACGGCAAGGCCCCACGAGAACATCGCCTACGAGCGCTTTACGAGGGATGGACCGGTGGCGCTGCTGCCGTTCACCGAGGGACGCAGCGCCTTCGTCTGGACGCTGCCGCCGGCCGAGGCCGAGCGGGCGATGGCGCTGGACGACGCGGCCTTCCTGGCAGAGTTCCAGTCGGTGTTCGGCTGGCGTCTCGGCCGCCTCAGCCGGGTGGGCCGGCGGGTGGCCTATCCCCTGTCGCTAACGCGGGCCGAGCGGCTCTGCGCGGGCCGTGTCGTCGCCATCGGTAACGCGGCCCACGGTCTGCATCCGGTGGCGGGGCAGGGGTACAACCTGGGTATGCGCGACGTGGCGGCGCTCGCCGACCTGATCGCCGAGGCCCGGGCCGCCGGCGAGGACCCGGGCGACGCCGCCCTGCTGTCGCGCTACGTCGACTGGCGGCGCGGCGATCAGCGCAAGGTGGTGGGCTTCACCGATGGCCTCGTGCGCCTGTTCGGCAGCGAGCGCGACGCCGCCCGGGCGGCCCGCGGCATCGGCATGCTGGGACTCGATCTCATCCCCGGTGCCAAGCGCGCGTTCGCCCGCCATACCATGGGCCTCGCCGGCCGGCTGCCACGCTTGTCCAGGGGGGTGCCCCTCAGGTGAGGCCGGAGGTCGACGTCGCGATCGTCGGTGCAGGCATGGTGGGCCTGGCGCTGGCCGGCCTGTTGCGGCGTGAGGACGATACGCTGCGCCTCGCCGTGGTCGACGCCGGCGGGCCGCCGGACTTCGACGACACCGCCGACGTGGGTCTGCGCGTCTCCGCCGTTTCGCCGGGCTCCGCCGCCCTGCTGGAGCGCTGCGGCGCGTGGCAGGCCGTATGCCGCAGCCGCATGGGCGCCTACACCGCGATGTGCGTCTGGGATGCCCGCGGCGAGGCACGGGGCAGCGAGGCGCTCAGTTTCGCCGCCGACGAACTCGGCCTGCCGGAGCTGGG
>CAYRZI010000020.1:19565-35166 GCA_964428605.1 uncultured Woeseiaceae bacterium | reverse complement strand
CTCTGCCCGTGGCGGCGGTGGCGCTGGTGCCGAATCTGGTGGCCGCGGCCGCCGTGCTGGCACTCATGAGCGCCATGGGCGTGCCGCTGGACATCATGACCATCACCATCGCGGCGATTGCCATCGGCATCGGCGTGGACGACACCATCCACTACGTCTACCGCTTCCAGGAGGAGTTCGCGCGGGACGGCGACTACGATGCCACCATCGACCGCTGTCACCGCAGCATCGGCCACGCGATGTACTACACCTCCATCACCATCATGCTGGGCTTCTCCATCCTGGCCCTGTCGAATTTCGTCCCCACCATCTACTTCGGCCTGCTCACCGGTCTGGCGATGGCCGTGGCGCTGGTCGCCAACCTGTCGCTGCTGCCGCTGCTGTTCTCCCGTCTCCGGGTACTCGGGGCCGGGGACTGAGCCGCCGCCCGGCCGCACGCCGTTCCGGCGGGCGAGGCCGCATCGAGAGCGCAGGGCAAGACCGCCGGGCGTTTCCACGATGGAAAAGCCGGCGTTTCCTGTCTAGCATGACCATGAACGACGAGCGCAGGCCGTCCGGAGGAGCGAGGAACATGCCCAGCAAGACACCGATCGTATTCCCCACCGATTTCTCCGAGACCTCGGTGAGCGCCCTCGACTGGGCGCGCAAGATGACCGAACAGATGGGCGGCGAGCTGCATTGCATCACCGTGGTGGAACCGCCCATCGTCTATACCTCCATGGAGGTGCCGACGGCCGTGCCCACCGTGGAGGAGCTGGCCGCGCAGGCCCAGGCACAGCTGGACGAGTTCACCCGCAGCAGGCTGACCGGCTTCAACAACCCGCCGGTGGCGAAGGTGCTTGAGGGCCGCCCGGTGGACGAGATCACCGGCTATGCGAAGGAGGTGGGCGCCGCGATGATCGTGATGTCCACCCACGGGCGCAGCGGCCTGAGGCACCTGCTGATCGGCAGCACGACCGAAGGCGTGGTGCGCCACGCCGAATGTCCGGTGCTCACGGTGCGCGGCAGCGGCGAGGGCTGAGCCCCCGTGACCGACGAGCGGACCGAGGCGCTGCGAGAGCGCCTCGCGAAGACCCTCGACCGCAAGCGGCCGGAGATGGTCGCGAAGCGGCACGCGAAGGGCTACCGGACCGCGCGCGAAAACCTCGACGATCTGGTCGACGCAGACTCGTTCACCGAATATGGCCAGCTCGCCGTCGCCGCCCAGCGCAGCCGCCGGGACATCGCCGACCTGGAGGAGAACACGCCGGCGGACGCGGTCATCACCGGCACCGCCACCATCAACGCCGAGCTGTTCGGCCGCGAGAACGCCAGAGCCGCAGTGGCGGTCTACGACTACAGCGTGCTGGCCGGCACCCAGGGCTACTTTCATCACCGCAAGCTGGACCGGATCTTCGAGCTGGCCGAGCAGTGGCACCTGCCGGTGGTGATGTACACCGAGGGCGGCGGCGGGCGGCCCGGCGACACCGACGTCACGACCCAGATCGCCGGGCTGAATCTGTCGTCGTTCCGCACCTGGGGGCGGCTGTCCGGGCTGGTGCCGCGTATCGCCATCGGTAACGGCTACTGCTTCGCCGGCAACGCGGCGCTGTTCGGCTCCGCCGACGTCACCATCGCGACGAAGAGCTCCTGGATCGGTATGGCCGGCCCCGCCATGATCGAGGGCGGTGGCCTCGGCAGGCACGCGCCCACGGAGATCGGGCCGGTGGAGGTGCAGGAGCGCAACGGCGTGGTGGACACCGTCGCGGAGGACGAGGCGCACGCAACGGACATCGCCCGCCGCCTGCTGGCGCTGTGGCAGGGACGCACCGGCAACTGGCAGGCTGCCGACCAGGCGGCCATGCGCGAGCTCATCCCGGCCGATCGTCGCTGGGTATACCCTGTACGCGACGTCATCGAGACGCTGGCCGATACCGGCAGCTTCATCGAGCTGCGCCGGCGCTACGGCGCGCCGGTCATCACCGGCTTCGTCCGCATCGAGGGGCGTCCGCTGGGCCTGCTGGCCAACGACTGCAGGCAACTGGGCGGCGCCATCACCGCGGAGGCCGCCGAGAAGGCGGCACGCTTCCTGCAGCTCTGCGACGCCTGGGGCCTGCCGGTGCTCTCGCTCGTCGACACCCCCGGCTTCATGGTCGGCCCGGACAGCGAGGAAGCCGCCGCCGTGCGACGGATGTCGCGGCTGTTCGTGGTGGGCGCCAATATCACCGTGCCCATCCTGGCCGTGGTGCTGCGCAAGGGCTACGGCCTGGGCGCCATGGCCATGGCCGGCGGCAGCCTGGCAGCCCCGGCCTGGACCGCGGCCTGGCCCACCGGCGAGTTCGGCGGCATGGGTCTGGAGGGCGCCGTGCGGCTCGGCTACCGCAAGGAGCTGGAAGCGGTGGAGGACCGAGCGGAACGCGAGGCGCTGTTCGACAAGCTGGTAAAGCAGATGTACGAGGCCGGCAAGGCCACGGAGGCCGCCGCGCACCTGGAGATCGATGCGGTCATCGACCCGTCCGACACCCGCCGCGAGCTGGCGGGGATGCTGGCGAGACTACCGCAGCGCCGCGGCAATCGTTTCGTCGATACCTGGTAGGTGCCGGACCGAACTTTTCCAACTTTTGAAACTTATTCGGCGGGCGGGGACGGCTCGAGGGCGCAGGGGTCGTAGCCGGGCAGCTGCTTCAGTCGCGCGACCTCCTCCCGCAGATAGCCCAGCGCCGCCGGTTCCCCGTGGGCCTGCCATTCGTCGATGTAAGCGCGCAGGACACGCTCGTCGCGCGTAAGAACCGTCTGGCCATCGATGCCGAGATGCTCTTCCATCCAGATCCGGTAGCGTCTCTGCCGCGCCTGCGCCGCCGCCAGCGCGACGTCGTCGCCTGTTTCGTCCGCGACCATCGCCTGCAGTCCGATACCGATGCCGCGATTCATGACGCTCTGACTGCGCTGTTCCAGGTGCCGCCCGAAATCCAGGCAGGCGCCATGCCAGAGCGGATCGTCGGCCACGCGATCACGGCACTCGTTGTAGGCGGTGAGATACGGCGCCGTGAACGCGGCTGCGCGGCCGATGGCCTCGATGACCCTCTCGGCATAGGAACGATCGGCGACGGCGGCGGCCAGCCCCAGCTCCATCACCCGGACGTAGTCCACGAAATACTCGCGATGGACGCCGGCGCTGGCCGCCCGACGCAGCGCATCCAGGGCCGCATCGTCATTGCCACGGCTGGCGTAATAGCCGGCGATGGCGCCCCACATCTCGCCATTGCCGCCGTCGGCTTCCGCCGCACGCTCGACGATGCCGCGCTCGGCACAGACGCGCAGCTCTGCGCGGTTGATGCAGGCATCCAGCAGACGCTCCAGCGTCACCGGGTTGGCCGGATCCGGCGACAGGGCCGAGAGCAGGCGCTCGACGTATCGCGGATCGGCCTGATCGGTGAGCGAAAGAAATGCCGCCGCGAGCCTCAGGTCCGCATCCTCCGCTCCTTCGAGCGCCTTCGCACGGCGCTCGGCTTCCCGCCGGGCGCGCTCCAGCCGGTCCGTTATGTCTCCGGTCCGGGAGAGGTCTGCCGGGTAGGGCTCGCAGCGGAACCGGCGATCGAGTCCGGCTCCGTCCGCCTGCGCTTCGGGTGCGCCCGCCGCTGCGCGCGTGCCGGGCGACCGCTGTCGCGTCAGCTCGTCGGCAGGCTCCCCGCGCTCCGCCGCCGGCTCGCGAACGGCGCCGTCTTCGCGCCCGAGAATCAGCACGGCGACGAGAGCGGCCGCGCAAAGCACGACCGTCGCCCTTAGCCTTATCCGCGGAGCTGCCACACTTGCAGTCTAGCGTCCTTGGTGATGTCCTGTGCGATGTCCCGCGCGACGCCCTGATAGGTCGATGCTAGGCCTGAGGCTGCTCGCCGAACATCCCGCCCGTGCGTGTCTGCAGGTAGGGCGTCACCGGGATGTCCTCCTGCTTCAGGAAGCCCTGCTGCGGCAGCTTGCCGTCGCGTACCATCTCGATGACGGCCGTGACGGACGCCGACGTCGTCCAGGCGATGGCGGTGAAGCGCTCGTCGCGCACTTTCTGCGGATAGTAGGAGCGCACGAACTCGCGGCGGGAGAGCTCGTCGCCCTGCCAGCCCTCGGCCGAGATGTGCACGTGGACCACGTCGTCGTCCACCGGCGGCTTGGCGTTGGTGAGAATCTCGCCGGCCAGGTCGCGGCGCTCGCGCATCAGGAGCTCGTGGAAGAAGAAGTTCATGAGATCCACGTGGCCCGGATAGCGCATGGTCTTGTAGTCGAGGTTCTCGACGTGGTCTTTGAAGGTCTCGCACATGGTGCCGAGGCCACCGGAGGTGGTGAAGGCCTCGAGCTTCCGCCCGTTGACGAAGACGGTCTCGACCCACTCCATCGGCGAGACCCACTTGTGGACGCCCTCCTCGATGACTTCGCAGTCATTGAGGTACTCGTTGACGACGCCTTCCGGCGACCAGTTGAAGTTGTAGCCGAGCAGGCCGGTCGGGTTCTGGGGCAGCGCGCCGACGCGCATCTTGATGGCGCGTACGCGGTCGAACTGGCGGGCGAGATGGGAGGCGACGATGCCCACGAAACCCGGTGCCAGACCGCACTGGGGCGCCATGATGCCTCTGGAGGTCTCGCTGAGTTCGCGGATGGCTGCCGTGGTGGGCACGTCCTCGGTGAGGTCGAAGTAGTGGATGCCGAGGCCGTGGGCGGTGCGGGCGACGCCGGTATTCAATGCGTACGGGAGGCACGAGAGCACGGCCTCGTAGGGTCGGAGCAGCTCGGTCAGTTTCTCCGTATCGCCCATGTCGGCCTGGAGGATCGGGAAGGAAGTGCCGAGGTCGAGCTCGCGACTGTCGATGCCGGTGACGTCGAATCCGGACTCCTCCAGCAGTAGCGCCGCCAGCTTGCCCACTTTGCCGATACCCAGTACCGCTACCTTCTTGAACGACATGTCGCCTCCTCGCTGGGGCTGCGGTGGCTGCGGTGCCGGTCCGAACTTTTGCAACTTTTCCAACTTTCCCCCTGACAAACGAGCTCCGCTGCAGATGCATGCTGCAGAAGTTGGAAAAGTTGCAAAAGTTCGGACCGGCACCGGCTGATTAATTACACCCGGAACCGTTTCGGCCGCGACTGTATCAGGACGCCGGTCGCTTTCCGACCCCGACCAGCACGGTATTCTGGTACGGAACCTGCATGTTCTCTGCATATTCCGATACACAAGTGTCATCACCGAGGAGGAAGCATGCGAGTCCTGACAACCCTGATGCTGACCATATTCTTCGCAGGCGGCGTCGTTGGCTGCAACACCACTCGCGGCATCGGCCAGGATGTCGAGGCCGCCGGGGAGGGAATCGAGGAAGTCGCAGAAGAGACCGAGGAGGAGCTCGAGGACTAAGCTCCTCACGCTCCGCCCTCTGTCGCTCAGTCGCCGGGGTTGGCGACGAAGGGGATGTGGATCGTGGCAAACATCTGCCCGCTCGACGCGTCCACGAGGTCGGCGTGGAAGCGAACGGGCATGGCATCGCGCGCCTCCTCTACCCTTTCGAAGTAGAGGAACCCTTCGAGCCGACCGCCCTCGGCCAGCACCCCTTCCGGCAGCACGCGGCGCAGCATCTCGCGAGTGGGCAACTCGATCCGCACTCTCTGCCAGTACGGGTAGTAATGGGAGTAATAATAAGGGTCAAAGAAGAACGGATCCGCCGTGTACACGGACAGTGACGGATACAGGGTCCGGTAGTGCGGGGCCACGCGGAAATACCGGTAGTCGAAGCCGATGGGGTCTATCGGACGATAGCGCCGCGCCATGAGCGGCTCGCTGACCGTGCCCTTCACTCCGTAAGGCGGCAGGGCGGCGTAGCGCCGACCCCGGTCGGATACGAGCGCAAACTCGGAATAGCGGATGCGGATCGCCCTGTCGCTGCGGTTCTCGATCGTAATCCGCATCGGCGTTACGACGTCTTCGATATCCACCGGGCCCGGCCAGCCCGATGCCTCGGCCGTTACCGTGACGCCCGCAGACGAGGCCGTCGCGGCGGTGCCGTTCAACTGGACGATTTCAGCACCCGGTGCTGGCTCCAGCTGCGGCGTCCGTGCGCAGGCACCGAGAATCAGTGCTGCTCCAACGACAACAAGTTGGAAAAGTTGCATAAGTTCGGTCCGGCACCTCACCCGCATCAGACTGCTTCCCGGCGCTCCGCCGGCGCCAGCTGCTCGAGCAGGGCGTGGCAGAAGGCGTCGAGGTCGTCGGGTTTGCGGCTGGTGATGAGCCCGTCGTCGGTCACCACTTCCTCATCCACCCAGCGGCCGCCGGCATTGCGTATGTCGGTCTGCAGGCTGGGCCAGGACGTCAGCTTGCGCCCGTCCACGACCGCCGCCTCCACCAGCACCCACGGCCCGTGGCAGATGGCCGCGATGGGCTTGCCGAGGCGGAAGAACTCCCGGGTGAACTGCACGGCGTCCTTGTCCAGGCGCAATGAGTCCGGGTTGGCGACACCGCCCGGCAGCACCAGCGCATCGTAGTCCTCGGCGCGGGCCTCCCCGACCTGCCTGTCCACGTCAAAAGTGTCGCCCTTGTCGAGGTGGCGGAAGCCCTGGATTCTGCCGCTCTTCGGCGAGACCAGCTCGGCGTCGCCGCCCGCTTCCTTCACTTCGGTCCACGGCCTTGTCAGCTCCACCTGTTCCACGCCATCCGTGGCCAGAAAAGCGATTCTCTTGCCCGCCAGCGATGCTTTCTTGCTCATGGTCGTAACCTCCCGGCTCTCCCTGTTGGTTTCTTCCGGCCGGCGCGGCAGGCAGGCCGGAATCTCCGGAGCGTGTGCTGCAAGTCGCATGCCACGACCGTGTGCCCGTCAGTGGCCGTATCCGCCAGCGCATACCGGCCGTGCGCTGCAACGATTGCCGCCCGGGCTGCAAGGATTTCAGAGGTGCCTTTCGCGCCGCAGCGCCCGCAGGCGCCGACCTCCCCAGAAGCGCCGCTGGCGGGCGCGTGGCACGAAGATTGCATCGCCTCGGGTAGATCCCGAAGCGGAGAGGAATGAGCCATGGCCGAGACGGATTTCGAGACGCTTTCCAGGGAAGAACTGCGCGAGCGGCTGAAGAGCGAGCAGCCGGACAACGAGGACCCCCGGTCCGGCTACGCGCTGGTCAACGTCCTCGGCGAGGACGCGTTCCGTGAGCAGCACATCCCGGACTCCATTAACATCCCGAAGGGCGAGGAAGAGGAATTCGAGCGCCGCTTCGAGAAGGACAAGGAGATCATCGTCTACTGCGCCTCCCCGGATTGCGATGCCTCGCCCACGGTCGCCAGGGAACTGGCCGACCGCGGCTTCGACAGCATCCGCGACTACGAGGCTGGAATGAGCGAGTGGAAAGAGGCGGGCTATCCCGTGGAGGGCGGGGGCGCCGCATGAAAACGGAGGTAACGATATGACTGTCTGCGAGACCTGCGGCAATGACTACGCCAAGGCATTCACCGTACGCATGAACGGAGAGGATCACACCTTCGATTCGTTCGAGTGCGCCATCAGCGCCCTGGCGCCGGTGTGCGAGAACTGCGGTACCCGCGTCATCGGCCATGGCGTCGAGAACGAGGACCGCTATTTCTGCAGCGCGCATTGCGCCGGAGCACAGGGCGTCGTCGGCGCCACCGACAACGTCTGAGCGCCGGCGTCCGCCACGAAGTCTGCCGCCGCCACGCCTGTCTGACGCCACCCGCCCTGAACCGAGGCTGAGATCATGATCGAGGTGAATGTCTGGACGGTGGCGCTGGCGGCGTTCATCACGGCCGCGGCGACCGGCCTCGGTGCACTGCCTTTCCTGTTCGTCAGCGGCATCAGCCGCTGGTGGCTCGGCGTGTCCACGGCCGCCGCCGCAGGGCTGATGCTGGCCGCGAGTCACAGCCTCGTGGCCGAGGGCTTCAGCGCCTCGCCGGTACGCACGATCGGCGGGATCCTCTTGGGACTCGTGCTCGTGGTGCTGGCGGACCGCGGCCTGGCCGGGCGCGGCGAGGTCGACGTCGCCGAGCTTCGGGGCGCCGATGCCCGCAAGGCGCTGCTGATCCTGGGCATCATGACCGCCCATTCCTTCGCCGAGGGCATCGGCGTCGGCGTCTCCTTCGGCGGCAGCGACGCGCTAGGCATATTCATCGCCTCGGCCATCGCCGTGCACAACGTCCCGGAAGGACTCGCCATCAGCCTGGTACTCATCCCGCGGGGGACGCCGGTCTGGAAGGCCGGCGCCTGGAGCATCTTCACCAGCCTGCCACAGCCGCTCATGGCGGTGCCGGCCTATCTGTTCGTGCTCGCGTTCGAACCATGGCTGCCCGTCGGCCTGGGACTGGCCGCGGGTGCGATGATCTGGATGGTCTTCTCGGAGCTGATCCCGGATGCGCTGGACCGCATCTCGGGGTCCACCGCCGGCGTCGCGGTGGTGCTGGCATTCGCGGCCCTGCTGGCTTTCCAGCGTTACGTCCTCGCCTGATCGGCCGGCGGCCATCGGCGGCCACGCCACCGGCAGCGGGCGCCAGCGAATGGCGGCGCGCTATTCCTCCAGCCCGGTGGGCGGTGCCATGAATTCCGGGCCCACCGGATGGTCGAGGTGCTCGTTCAGGATGCTGTCCACGGACGAGAGCAACGCGAGGTCCATGCTCCAGCCGAGAATCTCGTCGATGGGCTCCATCTGCGACGGCTTGCGCCCGCCCCAGATCGCGATGGGCACGCCCTGCTCCAGGATCCAGCGCAGGCTGAAGGCCAGCAGCGAGCGGCCGGTCTTCCTGCGCGCCAGCTTCTCCAGGTCGCCCGCCGCGGCCAGGTAACGCTCGAACCGGGGCTCGGCGAATTTCGGGTCCGCGTTGCGCAGGTCGTCGCCCTCGAACTCCCGGTCCCGGGACATCTTGCCCGACAACAGGCCGCGGCACAGTGCGCCGTAGGTCATCAGCGGCAGGCCGCAGCGCTCGCAGTACGGCTTCACGCTCGTCTCGATGCCCCGCTCGAAGAGATTGTACGGCGGCTGGCAGACGTGCACCGGGCACTCGGCGCGGAACGCCTCGATCTGGTCCGGCGTGAAATTGCTGACGCCCACTGCCCGGATGAGCCCTTCGTCCAGCAGCTCGCGCATCGCGCGCGCGGTCTCGGCCACCGGCCGGGTGCAATCCGGCCAGTGCACGAAATGGATGTCGACGACGTCCCGGCCGAGGCGCTCGAGGGAGGCGTCGATCTCGTAGCGCACCCGGTCGCGGCTGCCGTTGCGGAAGATGCGCTCGTCGTCGGTCCAGTCCAGACCCACCTTCGTGGAGACGTACACCGGCTTGTCGCCCTCGTATTCACGCAGTGCCTCGCCGACGATGCGCTCGGAAGTGCCGAAACCGTAGACCGGGGCCGTGTCGACGAGATTGACGCCGCGGTCGAGCGCGGCGTGCACCGTGTCGATGGAGCGGCGCTTCTCGGTGCCGCCCCACATCCAGCCGCCGATCGCCCAGGTGCCGAGCGCGATGCGGGAGACTTCGAGGTCGGTATCGGGGATGCCGTAGTACTGCATGACAGGGTTCTCCGTGATAGCGGCGGCCGGTGCACAGCCGACTCAGCGGCTACTCTAGGCCGCCCGGAGTCGTCGAACATTGCGGAACTTCAATGCGTGCCGGGGCCGGATCCGCACAATGAAAACCGATGATCGGACGCGCGGGATACGGACTGCTGCTGACTTGGGCCGCAATGACGGCGGCGGCTGCGACGGTATCCACGTTCGCGCCCCCTGCCGACGCGGGTGCCCGGGCAGACATCGACGCGCCGGGCGTGAGCGAACCGGCCGCCCTGCGGGACGGCAAGCGGATCTACGCCGAGGCCTGCGCGGCCTGCCACGGCGCCGACGGTACGGGTGTCAGGCAGGAGCAACTGGGATTCGACGTGCCCCCACCCGATTTCACCGATTGCAATTTCGCCACCCGCGAGGCGGACGCCGACTGGGTGGCGGTCGCACACGACGGCGGTCCGGTGCGTGCCTTCGCCCGCTTCATGCCGGCATTCGGTGAGGCACTGAGCGAGGCGCAGCTGGAGGCCGCGGTCGGGCACATTCGGGGCTTCTGCGACAGCGGCGCCTGGCCCCGGGGCGAGCTGAACCTGCCGCTGCCGCTCTACACCACCAAAGCATTCCCGGAGGACGAGGTCATCGTGCAGAGCACCGTGGCCACCGAGGACCCGGGCAGTGTCGTGATCGAGGCGATCTACGAGAAGCGGATCGGCGCGCGCAATCAGGTGGAGATCGCGGTACCGGCGGTGTGGCGCGAGTCGCGCACCGCGGACGGTGAAGGCACGGGCGACTGGCGCTCGGTCCTGGGCGACGTCGTGCTGGGCTACAAGCGCGTGGTCTACGACGACCTGGACCGCGGCACCATCGTCAGCTTCGCCACCGAGGTGGTCGTGCCCACCGGCGACGAGGATGCCGGCGCCTCTGCCGGCACGGTGATCGTCGAGCCGATGCTGCTCGTCGGCCAGCTCCTGCCGCGGGGCTGGTTCGTGCACGGCCAGGCGGGTCTCGGGCTCCCGCTGGACAGTGACGAGGCCGAGGACGAGGCCTTCTGGCGGCTGGCGGCGGGCCGCGCGATCACCGAGGGCCGGTGGGGCCGCCGCTGGGCGCCCATGATCGAGGTGCTGGGCAGCCGTGAGTTCGCCGACGGCGCCGACACCGACTGGGATGCGGTTCCCCAGATCCAGGTCACGCTGAACCGGCGCCAGCACGTCCGCCTGGGCGTCGGCGTGCGGCTGCCGCTGAACAACACCGGCGAGCGGGATCCGCTGGTGCGGCTGTATGTGCTCTGGGACTTCTTCGACGGCGGACTCACGGACGGCTGGTAGACATGAGTGTTCTGTCCCACACGGGTTTCCCCGCGTTTGCGCCTCGGATCGAGAAGATCGCGCGGGTCGCGCAGATCGCGCAGATCCCGGAGATCGCACGGATCATCGTCGTGCTCGCCATCGCCGTGCCCGGCCTGGCCGCGGCCCAGACGGCCGTCACCGAGCTGTTCGCCACCAGCGACAACTGCGTCGCGTGCCACAATGGCCTGGTCACGGCGGAGGGGCGTGACATCTCCATCGGGGACGACTGGAGCGCCTCGATGATGGCCAACTCCGCGCGGGACCCCTACTGGCAGGCGGCGGTGCGCCGGGAGATCATGGATCACCCGGAAGCCAGCGCCGAGATCCAGGACGAGTGTTCCGCCTGCCACATGCCGATGGCCCGTTACGAGGCGAAGGCCGCGGGGCGCAAGGGGCAGGTCTTCGCCCACCTGCCCGTCGCGCCGGGCGCCGGCGGCGAAACCGCGCTGGCCCACGAGGGGGTTTCCTGCGCCATGTGCCACCAGATCCTGCCGGACGGCCTCGGTACGGCCGCGAGCTTCACCGCGGGTTTCGCCGTCGACGAGGATACGGCGAAGGGCGGACGGCAGGTCTTCGGGCCGTTCGAAGTCACCGAGGGCCGCAAACACGTAATGAGCTCGGCCTCGCTGTTCGAGCCGGGTGAAGGCGGCCACATCCAGGACTCCGGCCTGTGCGGCAGCTGCCATACCCTGTATACGCACAGCCGCGGCGAGGACGGCGAGATCATCGCCACGCTGCCGGAGCAGATGCCGTACCTGGAGTGGGAACACAGCGACTACCCCGGCCGCGAGACCTGCCAGAGCTGCCACATGCCCGTCGTCGAAGGCGAGACGCCGGTCAGTGCCGTACTGGGAGAACCGCGCCAGTCGGTCTCGCAGCACGTCTTCCGCGGCGGCAACTTCTTCATGCTGCGGATGCTGAACCGCTATCGCGGCGAGCTCGGGGTGACGGCGGCGCCCCGCGACCTGGAAGAGGCGGCACGCCGCACGGTCGAACACCTGCAGAGCGCATCGGCCGAGATAGAGGCGAAAGCCGTCCGCCGCAGCGAAGCCTCGCTCGAGGCCGTGATCCGCATCCGTAACAAGGCGGGGCACAAGCTGCCTTCCGCCTACCCGTCACGCCGCGCCTGGCTGCATGTGACGGTGACCGATGGTAACGGCAACGTCGTCTTCGAATCCGGACGGCTGCGCAGCGACGGCTCCATCGCCGGCAACGACAACGACGAGGACCCGCGCCGGCACGAGCCTCATCACGACATTGTCGACGATCCCTCGGAAGTGCAGATTTACGAGGGGATACTCGCCGATCCCGATGGCAGGGTGACGACGGGGCTGTTGACTGCGACCCATTACACGAAGGACAACCGGCTGCTGCCGACCGGCTTCGACAAGACCACGGCGGCAGAGGACATCGCCGTGCAGGGCGCCGCCGCGGAGGACGCGGACTTCGCCGGTGGGGGCGACGTGGTGCGCTATCGGGTGGATACGCAAGGAGCGGACGGTCCGTTCACGGTCGAGGCGGCGCTCTGGTATCAGCCCATCGCTTACCGGTGGGCGCAGAACCTCGCGCCTTACGAGGCGTTCGAGACGCGGCGGTTCGTCCGCTACTACGAGTCGATGGCCTCGCAGTCCAGCGTAGTGCTCGACCGGGACCGTGCCGAGGTGCCCTGACAGCGACCGGACTCAGCTTGGGCAGCGCCGGGACCCGACCGTCCGCGAATCTCGTGAGCGGTCCAGCCCGTGAGACCCGGTGCCGGCTCGTCTGCACCGCACTCGTGATCTCCAGAGCATAAAGTCGGGTTGCGGATCCGGTGCTGTTCTGCCACCGTTCGCGCCGATAGCCCGTCGTCCAAGGATTAGCCCATGCGCATGCTTCTCGCCTTCTTACTCGTAGCGCTGGCGAACTCGGCCCAGGCCCGCGACGATCTGTCCAATCTCTATCGTAGCCTGAAGCCGAGCGTGGTCACCGTGCTCACAAAAGAGGCTGCCACCCGTAGCGGCGGTATAGGCAGCGGGGTCGTCATCAGTTCCGAAGGGCTGGTCATGACCGCCGCTCACGTGGTGCACGGCACGAACGAGATCGCCGTGCGCTTCCACGATGACCGTATCATCCCGGCCGAGATAATTACGTCGCTTGCCAACGCCGATCTGGCTCTGCTGAAGCTGGCTTACGTACCGCCGGACGTCGCGGTCGCAAGACTTGGGAACTCCGATGAAGTCGACGTGGGCAATCAGGTCTTTGTCATCGGAGCGCCTTTCGGACTCAGCCATTCCCTCTCGGTGGGCTACATCAGCGGAAAACTCGAGCGAGACAGGCTGTCGGACGGCGCCTTGTTGCAGATACTGCAGACCGATGCCGCCGTCAATCAGGGCAACTCAGGCGGACCCATGTTCGATGCAGAAGGCGAACTGATCGGCATCGTCACTTCCATAGCGAGCAAGGGTGGCGGCTTCGACGGCATCAGTTTTGCTGTGGCGATCAACTCAGCCAGGAGCAGCCTGCTGAGCGGCTCGTCGCTCTGGACCGGATTTGACGGGATTTTCCTCGGACCCGAATTCGCAGCACTGCTGAACGTACCGGCGGACGGAGGGCTGCTGGTGCAGCACGTAGCACGTAACTCTATGGCTGACCGCGCCGGACTGCGTGCCGGAACGCAGATGACTACCCTGTTCAATCGGGAGGTGATTCTTGGGGGTGACATCATCCTGTCGATACACGGAATCACGTGTACCGAGCCCCACGATTTCTCTAACATCCGCGACGATCTGGAGTCATTACGCGACGGAGACACTTTTGTGATCAAGGTCTTGCGCGCAGGCAAACAGGTCGAGCTGACGGGCATCGTCGACCGGCGTTCCTGGGAAGTTCTCTAGCCCATCCTGCGGAATTCCCGACTTGCAGTCGGCCCGGAAGTCTGAAAAGTTGCGAAACTTGCATAAGTTCGGTCCGGCACCCTCATGGCTACGCGACGTCAGGTTCTGAAATACGGTGGCGCCGCCGCGTTCGCGGCGACGGCGCCGTTGCCCGTGCTGATCGCGGAGCACAGACAGCTGCCGGCACGGCCGATTCCGGGCACCCTCGAGTCTCTGCCGGTCATCGGCATGGGCAATTCCCGCGCCTTTCGCAGCGGCGACCCGAACGCCTCCTGGGACGTGATGAAGATCTTCCAGCGCTACGGGTCGCGCTACGTGGACTGTGCCGGCGACAGCCGCTTCGTGGTGGCGGACGTCGTGGCCGAACGCGAACTCGGCGGCCGCGTCTTCCTGGGCACCTACTTCGACGTCGACGACGAGCCACGGGCCCGCGACGAGGCGGCCCGGCTGCTGGCGAAGACCGGCAAACCGGCGCTGGACCTGATGCAGGCCTATCCCGAGACGGCCGTCCCCCACTGGCGGACGTTCCGCCGCTGGAAGGAAGAGGGCCTGGCCCGCCACGTCGGCGTCGCCCGGCATCGCAGCGACTACTACCCGGTCATGATGCAGCTCATGGCCACCGGCACCGTGGACGTGCTGCAGGTGAACTACTCGCTGATGGAACCGGAGGCGGAGGAGCGCATCCTGCCCATGGCCCGGGACCTGGGCGTCGCCGTGGTCATCAACCGGCCGTTCGTGAACGGCGACTGGTTCAGGGTGACCCGCGGGCGGAAGCTGCCGCCCTGGGCCGCCGAGTTCGACTGTGACAGCTGGGCGCAGTTCTCGCTCAAGTTCATCCTGTCCCACCCGGCGGTGACCTGCGTGCTGACCGAGACGGCCAACCCGCGCCACGCCGTGGACAACATCGGCGGCGGCTTCGGCGCCCTGCCGGACGCGAAGACGCGCCGGCGCATGCGCGCCCTCGTCCGCGACCTCGCCTAGATACGGGGACAGTTGACTCAACTCCAGGTTGAGTCAACTGTCCCCGGAATTGCCCGGGATCGGGATACACCGCGCATCGGATTCCGCCCAGGCGTACTCCATGTAGCGGGCGGTCTCGCGCGCAACCGGCCCGCCGTGGAGGTCGGCCACCAGCGCGAGTGCCAGGTCGATGCCCGCCGAGATGCCGGCGGCGGTCCAGACGTTGCCGTCGCGCACATAGTGCCGCTGCCGGTCAACGGTCACCCCCGGCAGCGTCTCGGCCATCCAGTCGAGGGAGCGCCAGTGGGTGGTGGCGCGGCGGCCGTCCAGCAGTCCCGCGGCGCCGAGCAGCATGGAGCCGGTGCACACGGAACACAGCCGCTCCGCCTCGCCGGCGCGCTCGCGCAGCCAGTCCAGGAGCCGGGGGTTCTCCAGCTGGGGGCGCACGCCCCGGCCGCCGGGAACCAGCAGCAGGTCCGGGGCCGGACAATCGTCGAAGCTCCAGCGCGGCGTGACGGTCATACCGCCGGTCGTCGTGACCGGCCGGGCGGTCTCGGCAACGAGGCCCACGTCGAAGGGGGAAGGTTGCTCGCGCCGGGCGGGCTCGTCCAGCCGCACCACCGAGAACACCTCGAAGGGTCCGCAGAAGTCGAGCACCTCCACGTCGTCGAACACCAGGATCCCGGTCCGTCTGCGCGCCATCGCCATCTCTGCCGTCACCGTCGCCCCGCAACGCCGGCCGGTATCACTCCCCAGCTCATTCCGCGGGGTACCGCGCCAGCCACGCGAGTATGTGGTCCACCTTGGCGATCAGCTGGCTCGGCCGACGCGCGATGTTGTGGGCCGCACCGGGGATCTCCACCAGCGCCGTATCGACGCCCCGGATCTTCAGCGCGCTGTAGAGCTGTTTCGCCTCGGACG
>CAYRZI010000020.1:0-19465 GCA_964428605.1 uncultured Woeseiaceae bacterium | reverse complement strand
GCCGTATCGACGCCCCGGATCTTCAGCGCGCTGTAGAGCTGTTTCGCCTCGGACGGCGGCGTGCGCAGGTCGGCCGTGCCGACCATGACCAGCGTCGGGGTCTCGATCTGGCCCAGCAGCGAAACGGGCGAGTACTTCATGTACGCCTCGATGCTCTCCCAGGGCTGACCGGGATAACGGTAGTCCGCGTACATGTAGTAGTTGTCGGCAGTGAGCGTCTTGCTGATCCAGTTCATGACCGGCTTGATCACCGCGGCGGCCCGGAAGCGGTTCGTCTGGCCGACGATCCACGCGGTCATCGTGCCGCCCGCGCTGCCGCCGGTCACGTACAGGCGGTCCTCCGCGGCGACGCCCGCCTCGATCAGGGCGTCCACGCCGTCGATGATGTCCTGGTAATCCCCGCCCGGATAATCGTGGTACAGCAGGTTGCCGAACTCCTCACCGTAGCCGGTGCTGCCCCGCGGATTCGGATAGAACACGAGGTAGCCCGCGGCCGCATACAGCTGGATTTCCGGTGAGAACACCGGCCCGTAGTGGGAGATGGGCCCGCCGTGGATCTCGACCAGCAGCGGATAGTCCCGCTCCGGGTCGTAGCCGGGGGGCTTGACCAGCCAGCCCTGGATCTCGCGCTTGTCCAGCGTAGAGGGATAGCGGACCTCCTCGATCGCGCCCAGCGTGCGGCCGGCAAGCAGATCCTCGTTGAGCGCGGTCACCGCCGTGGGCGCGCCGCCCAGCCAGGACACGACGGCGACATCCGCCGGACGCAGGGCGGTGGCGCGGGTGTAGGCGATTCTGCCCTCGTCGGACACCGAGAAGGATCCCCGCACGTAGGGGCGGCCGATGACCGTACCGCCGACGCCCTCGGCCATCACGCGGAACTTGCCCGCCAGGGTCGTGTAGCCGATGCGGGTCACGCCCTGATCGGCGTACTGGAAATACACGCCGTCGCCCTCGCGGTTCCACGCCGGCCCGGACACGCTGCGGTCGAGCTCCGGCAGCAGCTCGCGCTTGCCGCCGCCGTCGGCCTCCATGACGTAGAGACGGTGCACCTGATAGGTCTGCACCTCGTCGTCGTAGCCCCGCCAGGCGATGTGGCGGCCGTCCGGGGACACCACGGGGTCGGTGTCCGGGCCGTCCCGGTCGGTGAGCGCGATGATCTCGCCGCTGTCGACGTCCACCCGGTAGACGTCGGATTCCACGAAGTCCAGCTCCCAGCCCGGATTCCGGTTGGCGGAGAAGACCAGCGAGTCCCCGTCGGGCGTCCAGCAGGGCGTGTCCCGGTGGTGGAACGGCCCGGAGGTCACCTGCCGCGGCGTGCCGCCGGTGGCCGGCACCACGAAATAGTGATGGAAGCCGGGCTCCAGGTAACCCTTGCCATCGCGCTCGTAGGTCACCCGGGTGGTGACCCGGGGCGCGTCTGCCCATTCGGCGCCCTCGGGTTTCTGCGGCGGGTCCGCCAGCGACGGCGGCGCCTCCGGCACCCGCATGGAGAAGGCGAGCCGCTCGCCGTCCGGAGACCAGCTCAGGCCCGACGGTGTCGTCGCCAGCTGCGTGAGGCTCGCACGCCTGCCGGAGGCCAGCCAGTGGACGAAGATCTCGCCGCCGTCGTCGCCCGCCTCGGCCACGTAGGCGATGCGCGTGCCGTCCGGCGACCAGACGGCCCCCGACTCGCCCCGGTCGTCGCCGGTCAGCGGCTCGTGCCGGCTGCCGTCGGCTGCCACCAGCCAGAGCCGACCCACGGGCTCGTCGGTCATGACGTCCATGCCGTTGCGGACGTAGACGATGTGCTCCCCGTCCGGCGAAATCTGCGGATCCGACGCCCACTCCAGCTCGAATACGTCCATGCGGCCGAACGGGCGCTCGGGGGCGGCCACGGCGGCCGCGGCGACCAGGGCACACGACAGGGTCGCGGCGACCAGGCCGGCGGTAGCGGGTCTGGTGATCGGCACGTCTCTCCTCCGATGTTCGGCGGGCAGCTGGCCCGGAAACGATGCCCATGATACCCGCTCCGCCGACGGACGGCCGCGCAGCGCGGTAGACTGGCCCGATTACGACAGGAGGAGGAATCATGGCGGAACGCACACTAAGCCGGGTCGTCCCCGGCGTCGAGACCTCCGACGGCGCGGGCGTGCGGCTGCGCCGCAGCCTGGGCACGGCCCGGGCCGGCCGGCTGGACCCCTTCCTGATGCTGGACGAGTTCGGCACCGACAACCCGGACGACTACATCGCGGGATTCCCGCCGCATCCCCACCGCGGCTTCGAGACCGTCACCTACATGCTGAATGGCCATATGCGCCACGAGGACCACATGGGCAACGTCGGCGAACTGACGGAGGGCGGTGTGCAGTGGATGACCGCCGGCCGCGGCGTAATCCACTCCGAAATGCCGCAGCAGCGGGAGGGCCGCATGCGCGGGTTCCAGCTCTGGATCAACCTGCCCGCGGCCGAGAAGATGAAGCCCGCCGCCTACCGGGATCTGCCGGCGGCGGAGATCCCGGCGGCCGACATTCCCGGCGGTCGGGTGAAGGTCATCGCCGGCAACATTCCGCTGGACGGGGAGCATGTGACCGGCCCGATCGGCGGCCTCACCACCGAGCCGCTGTTCGTCGACGTCGAACTGGGCGCGCAACACCTGTTCGAGAGTCACGTGCCGGCGGGCCACAACGCATTCATCTACGTCTACGAAGGCAGCATCACGGTCGGCCGCGGCGCCGACAGCCGGGAACTGCCGCCGCGCTCGGCCGGATTCCTCGGCGACGGCGACGCGGTGGCAGTGGAATCCGTCGGCGACACCGCCCGCTTCATCCTGCTGGCCGGCAGGCCGATCGGCGAACCGGTCGCCCAGTACGGCCCCTTCGTGATGAACACCCGCGAGGAGATCGAGCAGGCCATCGCCGACTACCGCTCGGGCGCCCTGGTCGATTACGGAGACACCTGACTCGCCTATACTGGCGGGCATGTACGAGACGCTGCTGTACGAGGCGGCCGACCGGGTCGCCACCATCACCCTGAACCGGCCCGAGCGGCTGAATGCCATCGACGACATCATGCCGGGCGAACTGCGCCGGGCCGCCGAGCGCGCGGATGCGGACGCCGATGTGCACGTGATCCTCCTGCAGGGCGCCGGCAAGGGCTTCTGCGGAGGCTACGACCTCACGCGCTATGCCGAGAGCGAGGGCGAGAGTCACGGCATCCAGGACGTGCCCTGGGACCCCACGCTGGACTACGCGATGATGTCCCGCAATACGGCCGACTTCATGTCCCTGTGGCGTGCGTCGAAACCGGTCATCGGGAAGATCCACGGCGCCGCGGTCGCCGGCGGCAGCGACATCGCGCTCTGCTGCGACCTCGTCATCGCGGCCGAGGATGCGCGCATCGGTTACCCGCCGGCGCGGGTCTGGGGCATCCCCACCACCATGATGTGGGTCTACCGGCTCGGCCTGGAACACGCCAAACGCATGCTCTTTACCGGCGATCTCGTCAGCGGCCGGGAGGCCGAGGCCATGGGACTGATCCTGAAGGCGGTGCCGGCCGAACGCCTCGACGACGAGGTGCGCGCATTGTGCGAGCGCATCAAAAGCGTGCCGCGCAACCAGCTGATGATGTCCAAACTGGCCGTGAACCAGGCCTACGAGAACATGGGGCTCGCCACCACCCAGATGTTCGCGAACTTCTTCGACGGCGTCGCCCGCCACTCGCCGGAGGGCATGTGGTTCCGCGAGCGGGCCCGGCAGGCCGGTTTCCGGGAAGCCGTACGCGAGCGGGACTCCGGCGAACCCATCGCGCCGGGCGTGAGCAAGCGCCCGGAGGACCTCGACCGGAACTGACGATCGGGCTCAGGTCACCTCGACTTCGGTCCGGGTCTCGCCCATGCGGCACGAGCGGGCGCGCAGCGTCACCCGGCCGCTGCCGCGCACGATGAGCGATTGCCGGACGCGGCCGGTACTGCCCCGGCCATAGGGGTAATACAGCGCACCGGTGCCCTCGCCCGTCCCGCGTCCCCAGCCGTCCAGATGGCCGAGCGTGCGGCGCGGACCGCCCTCGGCCAGTTCGCAGCCCTCGCACTCGATGTCGAGGTAGAGCTCCTCGTTCCAGGACAGTTTCTTGGCGGAACTGAGCACGTAGCTCGGCAGGTAGCCCAGGTTCTCGACGGTGACGTCCAGCCGGGTGAGTCCGTCGCCCAGCGGCACGGCCTCCGCCGCACCGATGCACACCCGGGGCGCCATGGCGGCGACGCGCAGGAAAGCGGCCGCATGCTGGTTGCAGATGCCGGGCAGCAGTTCGTAGGGCGGATTCCACATGCCCACCCGCGGGTCGATGCCGCCGAGTTCCACCGCTCCCAGCTGCGGATGGTCGAAGCCGCGCCACGCCAGCACGGCGCGGCCGGCGTTCTGTTCCCGGTCCCAGCGCGCGATGGCCACCATGTCTTCCCGATCCAGGTCGGTGTAGGCCTTCACGAACGGCTTCTTCCGCTCGAGCCCGACCTGCGCGAACAGGTCCCACAACTCCACCACGTAGCCGATACAGCCGCGCTGGTGGTAGGCGTAATCGGTGAGGTCGCCGTGCAGCGGCTTGTCCGGTTCGTAGAGGAACTCCTCGTAGCCGCTCACGAGGGGATAGCCGGTATGGCTCTCCAGCCACTCGCCCACCTGGCGGAAGATGGCCAGGTCCTCCTGGTCCATCTTCGCATCCGGCTGGTGACCCAGCGGCCGGATGCCCACCCCGCCGAAGGTGTGCAGATTCAGCCAGGCGAAGATGTTCGGATGCGCCATGGTGAACTCCATGACGGCGCGGGACTCCGCCTCGCTGCCCGGGTAGTCGCCGGCGCCCGGCTGATCGTGGTCCGGCGCCCAGGACCAGGGGAAGTTCCGGTTCAGATCAATGGGGCTGTCCGAGAGGAAGGACGGCGACGGGATGCTGCGGCCGTCGAAGTTCTCGATGACGCCCTCGGGGTAGAGCTTGTAGAAGGGACCCTCGTCGTCGACGGTGCGCAGCACCATCAGATTCGCCACCTCCGCGGACTCGACGAATTCCCCGGTCGGGTCCTCCACGCGCATGGCGAGTGCCACTCCGTCGCCATCCAGGTCCCGGGGCCGCCAGTAGGAAAGGCTCTCGTCCGGGCGCCGGCCGCGGGTGTTGGAGCGCACGTAACGGCACTCGGAGAGCATGCGCTCGGCGCCGTCCGGCGAGATGCGTGGCATCACGTAGAAGAGTACCTCGCGCAGGGTCTCGCAGACTGCCGGCGAGAGGTTGTGGGGAACCGTGCCCTCGGCATGGAACCGCAGCATGTCCTCGGCGATGCCGAGGGCGACGCTGGAGCCGCACAGCTCGGCGGCGTGCATGTTGCCGTCCACCCAGACCGCCGGGCGCGTCTCGTCCGGACGCGGTCCGACCGTGAGCAGCCAGAGTTTCCGGCCCTCCTTGCTGCGGCCGAGGGATTCCAGGCGGGCGAGCTCCGGCCAGGCTTCGGCCCAGTGCTGCAAGGTGGCGCTCAGTTCCTCGTACGTGAGGTAGCGATTGCGGAAGTCGGCGTTCATGCCGGCGATGCTACGGGCAGCCCCGCCGGACCACAACAAAAAAGAGGCGGGACCCCGCCCATGGCAAAGCCCCGCCTCGTCAGCTCGCTGCCGGGGCCTGGAACCCGGCGGCGACTCACCCGCGGATCAGCACTTTCTATTCCGCGGCGGCGAGGCTGCGGTCCCAGGAGACCAGCGTCCGCGTCGACGAGTCTGCGGTGAGACCCAGTCGCGTCAGGCGTGCCTCGCAGACGGCTGCGCAGTCGTCGTCGATGAGGTAGCGATCCACCCGGGCGCGGGTACCCAGCAGGCCCCGGTCGAAGGAGGTCTCAAGCGTGATCGTCCCGACGTAGCTGGAGCGGTAGCCTTCCGGCACGGTGAAGGTGAAGCCGGTGGGCGGCTGAATCTTCTGGCCGTGATAACGGAAGCCGATGCTCGTCACCTGGTAGGTACCCGGCTCGAGCAGCCAGGCGAACTCCCCGTCGCGGCCGATGTGACCGACGATGGGCTTCACGCTGCCGGACTCGTTCAGGTTCAGCGTGGCGGAACTGGCGAAAACACCGTCGCCGAAGTCGGCGGCGTGGCCGTTACGCAGGAGTTCGAAGCGGCCGAAAACCACGGTGGCGGCCGGGTCGCCGGCCTGCCGCGCCAGTTCGTCCGCCGAGTCGATATGGCTCGCCGTACTGGCGCAGCCCGACAGCCCCGCGAGGAGGCAGCCCGCGGCCGTTACGGTGATCAGGCGTCGCATCTTGTCCATGACATTCCCCCTTCTGCATTCCAACGTATATACATTGTACATCTTTTCTTAGCTTGATGTATATACCCTTGCTATCTTCCGGGAAAATAGGTATTTACCGAAGGGGTGGCGATCCGGAGGGGCCTGGCTCTTGCTAATCCAACGTATATACATTGAAATACCCTCCCGCGCAGACGCTCCGGCGATGCACGCAGGGAGTGCAGCGATGAACGCACCGAGCAACGTGGCCAAGAAAGACAAGGACAAGAAGAAGAAAAAGGACGCACAGCTCGTACTGCGGCTCGACGGCGACCTGCGCGACCGCTTCCTCGACGCCTGTCAGGACCTCGACACTTCGGCGGCGCGGGAAGTGCGCCGTTTCATAAAGCGATTCCTCAAGCGGTACGATAACGGCGAACTGGAAGACCAGTGAGGTCGTCCCATGAGCGCATGCGAACCGGCCCTCCGGGTCCGTCCGCCGCCGCATGTCTATGTGCGGCGATCCTGTCGCTGCGGCCCGCCGCCGCGCTCGCCGCTGATCTCTCGGCGAGCGGCACGGCCGAACTCGATCAGGACGGCGGCTGGCGCATTGCGGCCGGTCTGCGCGGGGATATCGGTGCGGCGACCCGCTGGGACCTCGGCGCCGCCCGCTCCGAGCTGGAGGACGACCTCTCCGGCCTGACGACCACCCGCCTGGACGCGGGCCTCCGACACCGACTCGGCGCCATCGCGGTGGACCTCTCGCTCGGCTGGTGGCAGGACGAGGACGTGGTGGACGCCCTGGCCTACGGCGGCGCCGTCGCCTACGAGGGCGAGGCTTTCTTCGCCGGCGTCATGCTCGAGCGGCGGCGCAGCGATTTCGAGCCCTTCCGCATCGCCGGACTCATCGATCTGCCGAACCGGGATCCGGTGCCGGTGTTCGCAACGGCCGACTGCGAACTGGACGACACCGGCACGGGCGCCGAGGCCGGCTGGCTGGGCGACGGCTGGTACGCGGCCGTCGACGGGATGAGCTACGACTACGATGCCGCGGAGTGCAGCTTCGACGCACCGGTGCTCGACGCCCTCGCCAGCGCCGGACGCCGGGTGTTCGCCCAGCTGGCCGGGCGCGTCGGCGAGACGCTCTCCCGCTCGGCGGGCTTCCGGCTCCGTGCGGAGAACGCCTTCCTGGATCACCGCTGGGGGATCCAGACAGGGCTGGAGCGCAGCGCCAGCGGCTACTGGCTGCGCTACGACCGCGCGGAGGAGCGCTTCCGCGGCCTGGAATCCCAGACGCTGACCGTCGGCCTGAATCTCTACCGCGCCACGGGCACCCTCCTCGGCGTGTATGCTGGGGTGAGTGACGGCGACGGCTTCGATACGCTGGCATTCGTGGGCTTCACCGCCGACGTGCCGCTGTGAGGGGCGCCGGGCGAGCGGCGCGCGGGCGCCCCGTGCGCATCCGGCGCGTGGCCGCCGACGAATTCCGACACCCGAGCACTACGGACAACTGCCATGAGTGAACCTGTCGTACTGGACGAGACCATCGAGGTCGAACGGCCGCTGCACGAAGTCTTCGCCTACGTCTCCGACTTCGCCCGCATCGAGGAATGGGATCCCGCCGTCGCGCGGGCCGCGCGCCTGACCGAGGGCGGACCCGGCGTGGGCGCCGAGTACCGCATCCACATGAAGGCGGGCTTCTCCCTGCATTACCGCGTGGTGGAATTCGAGGCAGACCGCCGCATGCTGATGACCGTGGACTCGCGCCTGTTCACCGCCCGGGAGGAGATCCTTTTCGAGCCCGCAGGCAAGGGCAGCCGGGTGCGCTACATCGCCCGTTTCGACTTCCCCGCCCCGCTGGTCGCCCTGAACCGGCTGTTCCCGGCGGCCATGGAGCGGGTGGGCAAGAGCGCGGTCGGCGGCCTGAAGAGCGCGCTGGAGGACGAATTCGACCCGCCGGAGGCCTCCGCCCTCACGGCCATGGCCGACCGGCTGGTGCTGCCGGGCGTCTGGCGTTTCACCCGCCTCGGCTACTGCGCCTCCCGCCGCAGCTGGAAACCCGTCTCCGCCTACCTCGGCGACCGGCACATGCTGCTCACCGGCGCCACCTCCGGCATCGGCAAGGCCGCCGCGCGGCAGCTGGCCACGCTGGGCGCACGGCTGACGCTGGTGGCTCGGGACGAGGACAAGGCCGCCGCGCTGGTGGCCGAACTGCAGGAACAGACCGGCAACCGCCGCATCGGCTACGAGATCGCCGACCTCTCGCTCATGGCCGACGTGCACGCGCTGTGCGACCGGCTGCTGGCCGCCGGCGAGCCCCTGGACGCGCTGATCAACAACGCCGGCGCCCTGTTCAATCCCCGCCAGGAGACGGCGGAGGGGCTCGAGAAGAGTTTCGCCCTGCTGCTGCTCTGCCCCTACATCCTCACCGAGCGCCTGCACCCGCTGCTGGCCCGCGCCGATTCGCCGCGGGTGGCGAATGTCCTCTCCGGCGGCATGTACACCCAGAAGATCCGGGTGCGGGACCTGCAGAGCGAGCGCGGCACCTACTCCGGCTCGGTGGCCTATGCGCGGGCCAAGCGCGGACTGATGATCCTGACCGAGGAGTGGGCGGAACGCTGGGCCGGGGACGGCATCGCCGTGAATGCCATGCACCCCGGCTGGGCGGACACCCCCGGCGTGGAGGAATCCCTGCCGGAGTTCCATCGCCTCACGAAGTACGTGCTGCGCAACCCGGAGGAAGGCGCCGACACGGCAGTGTGGCTGGCGGCCGCCACCGAGGCGGGCGAGGTCTCCGGGCAGTTCTGGCTGGACCGGGAGCAGCATCCGAGCCACCTCTCCCCGCGCACCGTCGAGAGCCCGGAGGAGCGGGTCCAGCTGCTCGAGCAGCTCGCGCAGTTCATGGAAGAGACGCGGCCGGCGCTCGGCGGCAAGCGCCGGCGGGCCGCGGGATAGCGCGGCGATGCCCTTGCAGCCCCCGGGATCGGCGCGTAGCGCACTCGTTGCCGCCGTCGCGCTGCTGGGTACGGCCTGCGCCGCTAACGGTCCCGGCCCCGGCCCGGGGGTGGACGCCGACCTCAGCGTGGTCATCCAGGATCCCCACGGCACCTCGTCGTCCTACACCATCCGCTGCGCCGGCAACGACGGGTCGAGCGTCGAGGGAACCGCGGCCATCGACGCGCGGGACGCCTGCAGGGCCCTCGCCGGGCCTCCGGTGCAGAACCGGCTCATCCGCGGGCCCTCCTCCGAGCGTGCCTGCACCCAAGTGTACGGCGGCCCGCAGACGGCGATGCTGAGCGGCACGCTGGAGGGACAGGCGGTCAATGCCGTGGTGACCCGGGACGACGGCTGCGGTATCGGCGATTGGGACAACCTGCTGAAGGACATACTGCTGCCCGTCTCGCGCGGAGCCCGGTGACGAAGAACTCCGCCCTCGGGCTCTGGTCGCTGGTCGCGCTCGTGATCGGCAACATGATCGGCGCCGGGGTATTCACGACCTCCGGCTTCGCCCTCGCCGACCTGGGCTCGCCGCTGCGGGTGCTGGCGGCCTGGCTGATCGGCGGCCTGCTGGCGCTGTGCGGAGCACTCAGCTATGGCGCGCTCGCGCGGCTGGTACCCGGGTCGGCGGGTGAATACCTCTATCTCTCCCGCATCGTGCATCCGGCGGTGGGCTTCATCGCCGGCTGGATCTCGCTGCTGGCCGGCTTCACGGCCGCCATCGCCTACTCGGCGCTCACCTTCGCCGCCTACGCCCTCGGCCCGGGCGCTGCGGCGGGGAAGCCCGTCGCCACCGCCGTGATTGCCGTCGCGGTGCTGCTGCATGCGCTGCGCGTGCGCCAGGGCGCATGGGTACAGAACGCGGCCGTCGCGGTGAAGCTCGCGCTGCTGGCCGCCTTCTGCGGTCTGGCGGCCTTCGGCACGGGAGGGGAGTGGAGCGGTCTCGCCGCGCCGGAGGCGCCGCCGCTGTCGCTGGCGGCCTTCGCGCTGACCCTGATGTGGATATCGTTCAGCTATTCGGGCTTCAACGCCGCCGTCTACGTGGCCGGCGAGGTGCCCCGGGCGGCCACGGTCGTGCCCCGGGCCCTGCTGCTCGGCACGCTCGTCACCGTGATCCTCTATCTCGGACTGAATGCCGTGTTCGTGCTCGCGCCCTCCTTCGAGGCGGCGGCCGGCCAGCAGGACGTGGCGGCGGTCGCAGCGCGGGTGCTGGGCGGCGAAACCCTGGCGGCGGCCATCCGCCTGCTGATCGCGCTCGCGCTGTTCACCTCGGTCTCGGCGATGGTGATGGCCGGCCCCCGGGTCTACGCGAAGATGGCCGAGGACGGTGTCTTCCCGCGGGTCTTCCGCCCCGGAGACGGCCCCCCGGCGGCTGCCGTGGCCCTGCAGGGCGCCCTCGCCACCGTGGTGGTATGGCTGACCGGCCTCCGGGAGCTGCTGTCCTATCTCGGCTTCACGCTCGGGCTGAGCGCTGCCGCCACGGCCGCCGCGCTCTTCCTGGCGGTGCGGCGCGAGCCGGCGCGCCGCCACGAGTTACCCGGCTATCCCTGGGCGCCGGCGGTATTCGTCGCGTTCACGCTGCTCTTCGCCGGACTGGCCGCCACCGTGAATCCGGCCGAGATGCTGGCGGCGGCGGCCACCATCGCTTCCGGCGGGCTGCTCTACCGACTGACCCGCGCGCGGCACCGGCCGCCCGATTGACCGGCAGCGGGCACGGGATTACCGTCGGTGGTGATGAACGCAAAGAGGCTTGTCCCCGAATCTCTCCGCTGGCTGCCGCTGGCCGCCGTGCTCGGACTGGGCGCGCCGCTGGCCGCCTGCGGCGAGACGTCCTGGCAGGAGCGGCGCGAGGCGCTGGCCCGGGCGGTGGAGCAGCAGGTGCGGGAGACCAGCGACTATACGGGCAGGGATCGGCTCGATCCGGCCGTGCTGGCGGCCATCCGCGCCGTGCCGCGGCACGAATTCGTGCCGCCCGCCTACCGGGAGTACGCCTACGCCGACCGTCCCCTGCCGATCGGCGAGGGCCAGACGATCTCCCAGCCCTACATTGTCGCGCTGATGACGGACCTCGCCGCGGTGGGGTCCGACTCGACGGTACTCGAGGTAGGCACGGGCTCGGGCTACCAGGCCGCCGTGCTGGCCGAGATCGTCGACCACGTCTACACCGTCGAGATCGTCGCACCTCTCGGCGAGCAGGCGACGGAAGCGCTGGAGCGTCTGGGCTACGACAACGTCAGCGTGCGCATCGGTGACGGCTACCGGGGCTGGCCGGAGGCGGCGCCCTTCGATGCCATCGTCGTCACCGCCGCACCCGAGACCGTGCCGCCGCCGCTGATCGAGCAGCTGAAACCGGGCGGCCGCCTGGTGATCCCGGTGGGCCCGGAGGGCGGCGCTCAGTCGCTGGAGGTGCTGGAGAAGAACGCCGACGGCTCGGTGGCCTCCCGGCACGTGCTGCCGGTGCGTTTCGTCCCCTTCACCCGCGACAACGAAGACTAGCCCGGTGTGGCAGCCGCGCCGGTCATTGGTTACATTGACCGGCGCTACACCCGAGAAGCCACACAGGGGAACCCCATGATCCATTGGCGACCCGTCCGCCGGCTACCGCCGCAGGGCATCGCAGCCGCCGCGGCCCTGCTGCTCGCCGCCTGCGTCCAGGCAGAGGGCGACAAGCCCTTCACCGTCGAACCGGTCACCGCCTTCGACGAACCGTGGGCGCTGGCCTTTCTGCCGGACGGGCGCCTGCTGGTCACGGAGAAGAAGGGCAACCTGCTGGTGGTGACCCGGGACGGCGGGAAATCCCGCCCGGTACGCGGCGTGCCGGACGTGGACTACGGCGGCCAGGGCGGCCTCGGCGACGTCGTGCTGCACCCGGATTTCGCGGACAACGGCGTCATCTACCTGAGCTACGCGGAGGGCGGAGTCGCCGATACGCGGGGCGCGGCGGTGATCCGCGCGACGCTGAACCTGACCGAGCGCGGCGGCAGACTCCGGGACGCCGAGGTGATCTGGCGCCAGTATCCGAAGGTGGTCGGCTACGGCCATTACGGCCACCGTCTCGCCTTCGACGACGCGGGCTACCTGTGGATCACCTCCGGCGACCGGCAGAGGTTCACCCCCGCCCAGGACATGCAGAGCAACATGGGCAAGGTGCTGCGCCTGCACGAGGACGGCTCGGAACCGGCGGACAACCCGTTCGTGAACTACATCGAGCAGAACCCGCTGGTGGACGACATCGGCGTCTACGGCGAGTTCTGGTCGCTGGGGCACCGCAACCCCCTCGGCATCGACGTCGACCTCGACGGCCGGCTCTGGGTCATCGAGATGGGCCCGGCTCACGGCGACGAGCTGAATCTCATCGAGCGCACGGAGAATTACGGTTATCCGGAGGTGTCGGAGGGCGACCACTACGACGGCCGCGAGATCCCGGACCACGACACCCGGCCGGAGTTCGCGGAGCCGGCCGTCGCCTGGGTGCCGGCCATCTCGCCGGGTGATCTCATGATCTACAAGGGCGACCTGTTCGGCGACTGGCGCGGCGACGCCTTCGCCGCCGGCCTCTCCTCCCGGGCCATCGTGCGCATCGAACTGGACGGCGACAGCGCCAGCGAGGCGGAGCGCTGGGACATGGGTGCACGCATCCGCGCCCTCGCGGAAGGGCCGGACGGCGCCATCTGGGTGCTGGAGGACGAACGCGGGGACAGCCGCGGCCGCCTGCTCAGACTGACGCCCGCCGGCTGAGCACGGAGACATCGGCGCCGTGAGCACGCTCGACGCGGTCATCATCGGCGCCGGCCACAACGGCCTGGTGGCTGCCGGTTATCTCGCCCGTGCCGGGCGCTCCGTAACCGTGCTCGAGCGTCGCGGCGCCGTCGGCGGGGCCGCCGTCACGGAGGAATTCCATCCGGGCTTCCGCAACTCCGTTTGCGCCTACGTGGTCAGCCTGCTGAATCCCGTGGTCATCGAGGACCTGGAGCTGCACCGCTACGGCCTGGAGATCATGGACGGCGCCGACTCCACCCTGCAGCCGTGCCACGAGCCCGGCAGCGGCTGCTTCTTCCCCGACGATGCGGACGAGTACATGCGCGTGGTCGCCTCATTGTCGGCGAAGGACGCCGAGGTCTTCCCCCGCTTCGAGCGCACGCTGGAGATGGCAGCGGAGATGATGAGGCAGCTGGTCGTCGAGACGCCGCCCAACCTCGGCGGCGGGCTCCTCGACCTGATCCGCGCCGGCAGGCTCGCCAACCGGCTGCGCAGGCTCGGCCCCGCGATGCAGGCCGAGTTCATGAAGCTCATGACCATGAGCGTGGCCGAATACATGGACGAGTGGTTCGAGAGCGAGGAACTGAAGTCCCAGTACTCCCAGCAGGCCTTCGTGGGCAACATGGTGAGCCCGTACTCGGCCGGCTCGGCCTTCGTCCTCATCTATCACTTCTTCGGCGAGGTGAACGGCAAACTCGGTGCCTGGGGCCATGCCAGGGGCGGGATGGGCTCGATCAGCCAGGCCATGGCCCGCTCCGCTAAGGCGCACGGCGCAACGATCGAGGTGGACGCGCCGGTGGCCGAGGTGCTGGTCGAGGACGGCGTCGCCCGAGGCGTGCGGCTGGAAGACGGCCGGGAGATACGTGCGAAGATCGTCGCGGCGGGCACCAACCCGAAGCTGCTGTTCTCCAGCCTCGTACCGGCCCGGGCCCTGCCCGGCGAATTCCGCCGGCGCATGGACAATTTCCGCTGCCATTCCGGCACGCTGCGCATGAACCTGGCGCTGGACGACCTGCCCCGCTTCACCTGCATCGGCCATCTCTCCGACGAGGAGCAGCTCGCGCGGCTGCAGGGCATGACCCTGTTCAACGGCGACTGGCAGTACTGCGAGGACGCCTATCACGACGCCCGCACGCGGGGCTGGTCCGAGCGCCCGATCATCGAGATGTACATGCCGAGCGTCATCGACGACACACTGGCACCGCCGGGCAAGCACGTCGTGAGCCTCTTCTGCCAGCACTTCGCCTACGAGCTGCCGGAGGGGCGTCAGTGGGACGACGAGAAGGGGGCGGCCGCGGGCCACGTCATCGACTTCGTCGCCGGTTACGCGCCGAACCTCCGCGACATCCTGGTCGGCAGCCAGGTGCTGACACCGCTCGACCTGGAGCGCGACTATGGCCTCGTGGGCGGGGACATCATGCACGGCTGCCTCGGGCTCGACCAGCTCTACAGCATGCGTCCCGTTCCCGGTTACGCGGACTACCGCATGCCGATCCGCCGCCTCTACCTGTGCGGTTCCGGCGCCCATCCCGGCGGCGGCGTCAGCGGCAACCCGGGCCGGAACGCCGCGCGGGAGATGCTGAAGGACCTGAAGCGGCTCTGATACCGGGTTTTCGATGAAGATCCGGCGGTCGCCGCACAACTGGAATATTACCCCCAAGCAGGCCGTGGCCACGCAGCGACGCCTGCGGGGCCGCATCCGGCTGCAGCCCGCACCCGTGCCGGAACGTATCGCCGGCCTGGACTGCGCATTCCTGGGCGACTCCGTCATCGCGGTCGGCGTCGTCTGGGATACCGCCGGACAGACGGTCGTCGAGACCCGCGCCGCCCGCGCGCCGCTCCGCTTCCCGTACGTCCCCGGCCTGCTCTCGTTTCGCGAGGTGCCGGTACTGCTCGCGGTGCTGCGCCGGCTGCAGACGTCGGTGGGCGGCGTGCTGTGCGACGGCCAGGGAATCGCGCATCCGCGGCGGCTCGGCCTCGCCACGCACCTCGGGCTGATCGCCGGTCTCCCCACCGTGGGTTGCGCCAAGTCGCGGCTGTGCGGCACCCACCGGGAGCCCGGCTGGCGCCGCGGAGCGGTGGCACCCCTGATGCACGAGGGCGAACGCATCGGCTCCGTGCTGCGCACCCGCGACGGGGTGAAACCGCTGTATGTCAGTCCCGGGCACCTCACCGACCACGCATCGAGTATCGAATGGGTACTGGCCTGCGGAGCGGGTTACCGGCTGCCGGAACCTACCCGGCTGGCCGACCGGCTGGTGGCCCGATACAAGAGGACCGGCCGCTACCGGGGCGGCCTCACCCGGCGAGCGATTTGATGTCTCGCCGGATATGCGATACAAAATATGGACAAAAGCTGTTCACGGCAGTCCAGGGAAGGACCTATCACGACAGGGGGAAATGTCATGCTTATCTGGCTCTGGATCATCGTTGCACCGGCAATCGGGATCGTCGTCCTTTCCATGATGGATTGACGAGCGCTGCGGCGGGTGGCTGATGCCTTGCCCGGCGCAGGAGTGGTGCCAAAAAAAAGAACGGCGGCGCATCGTGCGCCGCCGTTCCTGTTTTCGCCGTATGACCGGGCCGCACGCCGCGGCCCGGTATCCGTCAGGACGTGACTCCGCCGATCAGCGGCTGGCCACCATGCCGGCAGACGGAACCTCCTCGATGTCGAAGCGGTCCAGGGTCATCACCTTGGCCCAGGCATCGACGAAGTCGCGCACGAACTTCGCGCGTGCATCGTCGGAGGCGTAGGCCTCGGCCACCGACCGCAGCTCCGAGTTCGAGCCGAAGATGAGGTCCACCGGGGTGGCGGTCCACTTCACTTCGCCCGTCGCGCGGTCACGGCCCTCGTAGATGCCCTCGGTGGAAGCCTTCTGCCACTTCGTGGACATGTCCAGCAGATTCACGAAGAAGTCGTTGCTGAGCGTCCCGGGACGGTCGGTGAACACGCCGTGATCGGCGCCGCCGGTGTTGGCGTCCAGCGCCCGCATGCCGCCCACGAGCACCGTCATCTCCGGCACCGTCAGCGTCAGCAGGTCGGCCTTCTCCACCATCATCTCCGCGGGCGAGATGTAGTTGTTCTCGCCGTAGTAGTTGCGGAAGGCATCGGCGGTCGGCTTCAGCACCGCGAAGGACTCCACGTCGGTCTGCTCCTGGCTGGCGTCCATGCGCCCAGGGACGAACGGCACCTGCACATCGTAGCCGGCCTTTCTGGCGGCCTGCTCGATGGCGGCGGCACCGCCGAGGACGATGACATCGGCCAGCGAGACGCTCTTGTCACCCGACAGGGACTCGTTGAAGTCCTGCTGGATGCTCTCGAGCTCGCCCAGCACCTTGTCGAGTTCCTCCGGGTTGTTCACCGGCCAGTCGCGCTGCGGCGCGAGGCGGATACGCGCACCGTTGGCACCGCCACGCATGTCCGTACCGCGGTAGGTGGAGGCCGAGGCCCAGGCCGTGCGCACCAGCTCGGGGATGGTCAGGCCGGAATCCAGGATCTCCGCCTTCAGCTCGGCGATCTCACCGGCGTCGATCAGCTTGTGGTCGACGGCGGGGATGGGGTCCTGCCACAGAAGCGCCTCTTCCGGCACCTCGGCGCCCACGTAGCGGGCACGGGGGCCCATGTCACGGTGGGTGAGCTTGAACCAGGCCCGGGCGAAGGCGTCCTCGAACTCGTCCGGGTTCTCCAGGAACCGCTTCGAGATCTTGCGATAGGCCGGATCTTCCTTCAGCGCGATGTCCGTAGTCAGCATGATGGGCGGATTGCGCTTGCCCTCGACGTGTGCGTCGGGCACTGCATCCGCCGCCGCGCCGTCCTTCGGCACCCACTGGATGGCGCCGGCCGGGCTGCGGGTCTGCTCCCACTCGAAGTTGAACAGGTTCGCGAGATACAGCATCGACCACTGGGTGGGAGTCTGCGTCCAGGCACCCTCCAGGCCACTCGTGATGGTGTCCTCGGCATTGCCCTTGCCGCACTTGTTCTTCCAGCCCAGCCCCTGCTGCTCGATGCCGGCAGCGGCGGGCTCGGCGCCCACGCAGTCGTCTGGCTTGGCCGCACCATGCACCTTGCCGAAGGTATGACCGCCCGCGATCAGGGCGACGGTCTCCTCGTCGTTCATGGCCATGCGGCCGAAGCTGCTGCGTATCTGCATCGCGGAAGCGAGCGGATCCGGGTTGCCGCCCGGACCTTCGGGGTTCACGTAGATGAGGCCCATCTGCATCGCGGCGAGCGGACCCTCCAGCTCACCCTTCTCGTCGAAGCGGTCGCGTCCCAGCATCTCGGTCTCGGGACCCCAGTTCACGATCTCCGGCTCCCAGTCGTCCTCGCGACCGCCGGCGAAACCGAAGGTCTCGAAGCCCATGGACTCCAGCGACACGTTGCCCGCCAGAATCATCAGGTCGGCCCAGGAGAGCGCACGGCCGTATTTCTGCTTGATCGGCCACAGCAGGCGCCGGGCCTTGTCCAGGTTGGCGTTGTCGGGCCAGCTGTTCAGCGGATCGAAGCGCTGCTGGCCGCCGCCGGCGCCGCCCCGGCCGTCATGCACGCGATAGGTACCGGCGCTGTGCCAGGCCATGCGGATCATCAGCGGACCGTAGTGACCCCAGTCGGCCGGCCACCAGTCCTGGGAGTCGGTCAGCAGGGTCTCGATGTCCGCCTTGACCTGGTCCAGGTCGAGACTGGCGAACTCGGCCGCATAGTCGAAGTCCTCCCCGTAGGGATTGGACTCGGCGTCGTGCTGGCGCAGCGGCGTGAGGTCCAGCTGCTCCGGCCACCAGAAGCTGTTCGGCTTGGCGTCGCTCTGGCCGAACGCCTGCTCCGACGAGACCACGGGCGACATCTCGGATGCCACCGCCGGCGATATGGTTACCGCCATGGCCGCGATTAATAGTATGGGTCGTTTACGCATTCCGGTTCCCCTCCTCGGTAAGACAGGTGCGTTACGCTGATCTATTAAACCGGATGAAGGCCGGAATGGCGATTCAATTTATTGAACACTGTACCCGGTGAAAGCGATCGGAACACCAGGCCTCCCGAATCGGCGCCTTTAACTTAATGAGGCGCAAGGAAAATCCGCCGCCGGCGGGCGGGCGGCACCCGGCCGTTCCCGTCCGCCGGCAGCGGGCAACCGTTCAGATGCCGGCCTGGTGCACGAGGCCGACGACGAACGACAGCGCCGCCGCCGCAGCGGCGGCAGTCCGCAGCGTATTCAGCCGGGTCCATCGCTCCAGGTAGTGCTCCCACACGGAGACCGCACCCGGGGTCTGCGCGGCGACCGCCGCCAGCCGGTCATTCAGCGGCACGTTGCCGAGCCCGGTCACGGCGAAGGTGCCCGCCAGGTAGCAGAGCGCGCCTGCCAGGTACCAGGGCGCCGACGGAGCCTCCCAGGCCAGTGCCGCCAGGACCGCGACCACGAGCGACAATGCTGCCGTGCCCATGAACACACCGAGGAAGGACCGGTTCAGCACGACGACGTTGATCGACTGCATCGCCGCGATCCCCTCGGCCGCCGGCAGGCGCGCGAGTGCGCCCATGATGAAGCTGGAGAAGGCGAAGAAGACCCCGGCAACCAGCGCCGAGCCGAGCAGCGACCCGATGACCGCGAGTTCCGTGACAGCGCTCATGCCACTGCCTCCACGGTGTCCGCATCCCAGCTGCCGCGGGCAGCGACCCGGCGCACGGAGTCGCGGATGGTGGCTGCGGCACCGGGTACCGCCGGGTCGGGGACGTAGGGGATGTAGGCGATGCAGGCGGCGGTGACGCCGTCGAGCGCTGCATCCCACGTGCCGGGGTCCTCCCAATCGAAGGCAGGGGTTCCGGATCGAGACCCGATCCGAAGTTCTGCCCCCCGTAACTGCAGGCGCCGAGCCACCCGGCGCCCCACCTTGCCGTTGCCGACGGTCAGCAGGGTCAGCCCTGCAGCCGTCCTGTTCTGGTCGTTCTCTTTCATCGATGTTCCCCTGGGGCTCTTCTTCTCGAATTCATGACCGTTGCTCCCGTTGACTTGACGCCGTGTCAATTGACACGGCGTCAACCTTAGGCCAGGCTTTACATCATGTCAAGTGCAAATTCACAGACCCGCGACCGGATCCTGGAAGCCACCATCAGGATGCTCGAGCAGGAGGGCGGGCACGCCGTGCGGATGGGCGACATCGCGAAGGCGGCGGGCATCTCGCGTCAGGCGGTCTACCTGCATTTCGGCTCCCGCACGGAACTGCTGATTGCAGCCACCCTCTACCGCGACGAACTGCTCGACGTGGAGGCACGGCTCGCGCCCTCGCGTGCCGCGAAGACGGGCGTCGAGCGTCTCCGCCTCTACATCGAGTTCTGGGGCAACTTCATCCCGGAGATCTACGGCGTCGGCAAGGCGCTGATGGCGGCACAGGATGCCGACGAGGCAGCCGCTGCCGCCTGGCGGGACCGTATGGTCGCGATGAAGGACGGCTGCCGCGCCGCGATCGATGCCCTGCACGCCGACGG
>CAYRZI010000019.1:0-35707 GCA_964428605.1 uncultured Woeseiaceae bacterium | reverse complement strand
GCGAGGAGGTCTATGCCCTGCCGCTGCCCACCGTCGAGGGCGTGGCGCGGGTGGCCCGCGCCGAGCTGGACGCCATGCTGAATCAGCCCGAGCCCACCTTCGAGTACGGCGAGCAGACCTACCGCTTCCAGCATCTCGGCATGTTCGTGGGCGGCAAGCCCTCGGAGCTGCCCGAGGACGACTCCGCGGTGCCGGTGATCCTGATCCGCGCCGGCGAGAAATCCATCGCGCTGCTCACCGACGAGATGCTGGCCAGCCGGGAGATCGTGGTGAAGTCGGTCGGGCCCCAGCTCGCCAGCATCCGGGGCATCTCCGGTGCCACCATCCTGGGCGACGGGCGCATCGTGCTGATCCTGGACATGGGCAGCCTCGCCCGCTCGACCGCGCCGCTGGTGGAGATCCGCGAGGCGCCGCGGCCGAGCGCCGACGAGCGTCCGCTGGTGCTGGTGGTGGACGACTCCATCACCGTGCGCCGGGTCACGGAGCGTTTCCTGCAGCGCCAGGGCATGCGGGTGGCCACCGCGAAGGACGGCATCGACGCCATCAGCGTGATGCAGGAGCACCGGCCGGACATCATCCTGCTGGACATCGAGATGCCGCGCATGGACGGCTACGAGTTCGCCACCCACGTGCGCAACGACCAGCGTTTCGCCGACATCCCGATCATCATGATCACGTCCCGGGTGAGCGAGAAGCATCGGGCGCGCGCCATCGAGATCGGTGTCGACGACTACCTGGGCAAGCCCTACCAGGACAGCCAGCTGCTGGAGGCCATCCACGCGCAGCTGGAGGAAAAGGGCGGTGGCAGACCGTGAGCGCCGTGGTCGAGGAACTCTACTCGCTGCTGGTGCCCCTCGCGGACGAACGGCTCATCGTGCCCCGTGCGTGCGTGGCGGAAGTGGTGCGCTACACCCCGCCGGAGGCGAAGGCCGCCGACACCGCTTCCTGGGTGCTCGGCGGCTTCAACTGGAACGGCCGGCTGTTGCCGCTGGTGTCTTTCGAGGGCGCCTTAGGCGGAACGGTGCCCGAGGCCAGCGGCAGGACGCGCATCGTCGTCTTCCACGGCGTCACCGGCAAACTGCGGGCGGGTCATTTCGGCATCCTGACCCAGGGCTTCCCCCAGCTGGTGCGCGTCAACCGGGAGGTGCTCAGGCCGGGTGAGCCGGACGAAGGCTGGCCGGAAGAGGCGCCCGTGTTCTGCCGGGTGAAGATGATCAACGAGTACCCGCTGATCCCGGACCTGGCGCGGCTGGAGGAGATTCTCGCCGAGCAGGAGCTGGAGCTCTAGCCGCTACAGATCGCCCCAGAGTGTCTGCAGGGCCGTGACGCCGGCCACGGCGGCGGTCTCGGTGCGCAGGACCCGCGGCCCCAGCCGTACCGGCAGGAAACCCGCGGCGGACGCCGCCTCCTCCTCCTGCTCCGTCAGTCCCCCCTCGGGTCCCACCAGCAGGATCACCGGGCCGGCCACGCCCGCGGGTTCGACGTCCTTCATCCGCCGGCCGGCGTCCGGCGTCAGCACCAGGCGCAGCCCGTCCGGCGGTGCCGCCAGCCAGTCCTCGACAGCGGTGATGGGCGCGATCCGCGGCAGCCGGTTGCGACCGCACTGGCGGCAGGCGCCGGCGGCCACCCGCTGCCAGTGTTCCAGCCGGGCTGCAGCCCGTTTCTCGTCCAGGCGGACGACGCCCCGCTCGCAGATGAGCGGTACGATGGCCGCGGCGCCGAGTTCCGTGGTCTTCTGCACGACGTGGTCCATGCGCTCGCCCCGGGAGATGCCCTGGGCAACGGTGATCGCGAGCGCGGACTCGCGTTCCACCGGCCGGTGCGCGCCCACGGCCAGCACCACCTCGCGCCGACCGGCGGAGGCGATCGTCGCCTCGTACTCCCCGCCGCGGCCGTCGAACAGCACGACGGGCGTGCCCACGGGCAGTCTCAGCACCCGGGTCAGGTAGCGGGCGTCGTCTTCCCCGATGCAGACCTCCTCGCCGCTGGCCAGAGGCTCGGGATGGTGGAGTCGGACAGTGCGCACAGCCGGATCATGCAGTTACCGTCGGCGGATTGGAAGACGGCGGCGCGTTGACAGGCGCGGGGGTGCCGCTCATATTCCGGCGCATGACCCTAAGCTCCGGGCACCGCACCCCGACCGACTTCGTGACCGATTTCGTCACCGATCCCGCCACCGGCCTGGTGGCGCCCGCGCGGCAGTGCCCGTCGCCGAACCAGGACGAACGCCCGCCGGGCTGCGAGCCGGAGCTGATCGTCATCCACGGCATCAGCCTGCCGCCGGGCGAGTTCGGCGGGCCCCATATCGAGGATTTCTTCTCCAACCGGCTCGCTGCCGATGCCCACCCCTATTTCGCGGAGATCGCCGGCATGGAGGTGTCGGCCCATGCGCTGATCCGCCGCGACGGTACGCTGGTGCAGTTCGTGCCCTTCGGCCGGCGCGCCTGGCACGCCGGCGCCTCGTCCTGGTGCGGGCGCGAGCGCTGCAACGACTTCTCCGTGGGTATCGAACTCGAGGGCGCCGATGAGGTCGCCTACGACGAGCGTCAGTACCGGGCGCTGGCGACACTGATCCGGTCGCTGCGCCGGGCCTACCCGAGCCTGGAGCGCGCGGACATCCTCGGTCATGCCGATATCGCACCGGGCCGCAAGACCGACCCCGGCGAGGCCTTCGACTGGCGCCGGCTTGATGCCCTCATCGGGCGGGACATAAGCTAGGGTCCCCATAGCCGCCCGGCTGGTTGCTCATGAAGCTGATCGCCCTGTTCATCGCCATCCTCCTGGAGCGGCTCGCCACCCAGCTGTTTCACCTGCGTGAACTGCGCTGGCTGGACGGACTGTTCGACTTCGGCCTGCGGCTGGCCCAGCGTTTCGACGCCATCCCGAAGCTGCTCGGCGTGGCCGCCACGGTGCTGCTGGTGGCCTCGCCGATCATTCTGCTGCGCTTCGGCCTGGGCGACGTCCTGCTCGGGCTGCCCTACCTGGCGCTGTCGGTGTTGGTGCTGTTCTTCTCCCTCGGGCCCCAGGACATCGGCGAGGAGGTAGACCGCTGGTGCAACGCCATCCGGGCCGGCGACGACGAGGAGGCGAGCCGGCTGGCGCATGCGCTCGTCGAGCACCGGGCCGGCGAGGAGGACATCTCGAGCGGCTTCGCCGTGCAGGAGGCCGTCTGCGTACAGGCGAACAACCGCATGTTCGCCGTGCTGTTCTGGTTCGTCGTGCTCGGGCCGGTGGGCGCGTGGATATTCCGGGTGGCCGACCTGCTGCGGCGCCGGGCGGTGTTCCAGGCCGAGCGTCTCGAGGCGCAGGGCGGGGCCGCCGGCGAGGAGGATGCCGCCCGCGCTGACCAGGCCGCCGCCGCTGCCGCCCGCGAGGCCACGGAGCAGGCCCACGCCCTGCTGGCCTGGCTGCCGGCCCGCCTGACCGCCCTCGGCTATGCGCTGACCGGCAGCTTCGACACCGCCCGCCAGGCGTGGTCGACCCTCGGCATCGAGCGCGTGACACTCGGGCTCGGCAACGAGCGCCTGCTGGCCCGCGTGGGCCTCGGCGCCATGTCGGTCATGCCCCTCGAGGGCGAGAGCAAGGAGCAGCGCCAGATACGGGGCGCCCGCGCGGCGAAGACGCTGGTGTTCCGTACGCTGGTCTTCTGGCTCGCCGCCATCGCGGCCCTCACCCTGGCCGGCGCCGCCATTTGATCCGTGCCGCGCTGATTCTGCTGGCCGCGGCCCTGGCCCTCGTGCCCGTCGCCGGCCCCCTGGCGGCAGACGACGGCGGGGCGGATGCAGCGGCAGATCCGCCGGCCCGGGTCATCACCCTGGCACCCCACCTGGCCGAACTGGTGTACGCCGCCGGCGCCGGCGACCGCCTTGCAGGCGTCACGTCCTACACCGACTATCCGCCCGAGGCCGCGGCCCTGCCGCATATCGGCGATGCGTTCCGCGTTGATCTGGAACGCATCGCGGTGATCGACCCCGACCTGATCCTGGCCTGGGCGGAGGGCACGCCGCAGGCGCTGGTGACCCGGCTGCGCGAGCTCGGCTACCCGCTGCTGGTGATCCGCACCCGGGGCGTGGCCGACATCGCCGCGGCCATCCGGCGCATCGGCGAGCGGCTGGGCACGGCCGCTGCGGCCGAGCGGGCCGCACGGGAGTTCCTGCAGCAGCTGGAGGCGGCGGTGGCCGGCCACGCGGATGCACGCCCGCTGCGGGTGTTCTACCAGGTGGCGAGCCGGCCCCTGTACACGGTGAACGGCAGCCACTTCATCAGTGAACTGATCGGCCGGTGCGGCGGCAGGAACGTGTTCGCCGACCTGGGGGAACTGGCGCCGGTGGTCACGGTGGAGTCGGTGCTGTCCCGGGATCCCGAAGTCATCCTGGCGCCCGGCGGCGAGGCACGCGTGCTGGCGCGCTGGCGGGCCTGGGACTCGGTCACCGCGGTGCGCGCCGGCAACCTGCTGACGGTGCCGCCGGATACCCTCGCGCGGCCCTCGCCGCGGCTGGTGGCGGGTGCCCGGGACATCTGTGCGGCGCTCGGCTCCGCCCGCGAGCGGCTGCCCCCCGGGGCGCGCTGAGGACCGGCGGGTCAGGCGGCCCCGCCGCTGCGGCCGCTCTTCCACAGCACCTCGGTGCCGTCCTCGGCGCGGGCGAGGATGCGGGCGATCACGAACAGCAGGTCGGACAACCGGTTCAGGTAGCGCAGCGAATCCGGGTTGATGGCCTCCTCGCGCCCCAGCGTGCTCACCCGCCGTTCGGCCCGCCGGCAGACGGTGCGGGCCAGGTGGCAGGCGGCCGCACCGGCGCCGCCGCCCGGCAGGATGAAGTCCTTCAGCGCGGGCAGGCCCTCGTTGTATGCGTCCAGTGCCTCTTCGAGGCGGGTGACGTAGTCCGGCGTGATGGCCAGGTGACCCGGGATGCAGAGTTCGCCGCCCAGGTCGAAGAGCTCGTGCTGCACCCGTTCCAGGCAGTCCCGCACGTCGTCCGGGACCGCGGCCGTTGCCAGCACCATGCCGATGCAGCTGTTGGCCTCGTCCACGGTGCCGTAGGCCTCCACCCGGGCCGAGTCCTTGGCCGTGCGGGTGCCGTCGCCCAGTCCGGTGGTGCCGTCGTCGCCGGTGCGGGTGTAGATCTTCGTCAGGCGGTTGCCCATGGTGACTCCTTGTCGGTTGGTCCGGCCTCAGCGCCAGACGTAGCCCAGTTCCAGATAGCCGCTGCGCCCGGCCATGTTATATCCCACCGCTGTCTCGTAGTCGCGGTCGAACAGGTTCTCCACGCGCCCGGTCAGCCGCCAGGAGTCGCCGAGTACGATGCGGGCGTTCAGGTTGGTGAGCAGATAACCGCCCATCGTCTGCCCGCCGGTCCCCGCCCGGTCGCCATTGGCAATCAGGGACAGGCCGAGCACGTGACGGCCCAAATAGCGATTGGCGGTCAGGCTCGCGCTCTTCTCCGCACGCCGCAGCAGCCGCGCATCGGTGCTCGCGTCCCGCACTTCCTGACGCACCGCCGAGAGTGTCAGGTCCCAGTCGTCCCAGCGCTGCTCCCAGGTGAACTGGACGCCCCGTATCTCGGCGGCCTCGATGTTGCGCAGCCGGAACGCGTCGAGATCGAATTCGATCAGATCGTCGATGTCCTTGTCGTAGAGCTCCAGGCTGAACGTGGTGTTTGCCGCGGGTGTGTAACGCAGCATCGCCTGGGTCTCGGTGGCGGTCTCCGGTGCCAGCTCCGGATTGCCGCCGAAACCGTAACGGTCGGTGGCGTCGGGTGCACGGAAGGCCGTGCCGATACCGCCGGAGATGCGCCAGCGTTCGGTGATGGCGTAGCCATAGCCCGCATTCCACGTCGTCTCGCCGCCGAAGTCGCTGTGGTCGGTGTGCCGCACGGCCAGTTCCACGTCGTGGGCGCCGAGGTCGATGTAGTCCTGCACGAACACCGCCCGCACGCTCGTGTCCTCGTCGAAGCCGGTGCCGAAGGACAGGGAAGCGGCGTCCTCCTCCACCAGGTAGACGCCGCCCATGAGCGTGTGGGCATCGCCGAGCAGCACGGTATGCTGGAGGTCCAGCGTCCGGCGCTCGGATTCCACGAAGTCGGGCGACTCGTTCTGCTCGATCTCGTCACGCAGGTAGCTCAGGATCACCCGGCTTTCGCCGAAACCTCCCATCGGGCTCGCGAACTCCAGTGCGGAGACCGAGTTGCGGTAGTCCTGGGCCACCGGGATGCGGAAGAAATCGGAGTACTCGGTGGTGCCCGACGCCTGCCAGTGACGCAGCGTGAGATCGCCCGCACCGACCGGTGCGGCCGCACTGAGGTTGGCGGAGAAGTTGTCGTAGCCCCGTTCGACGTCGTCGTCCCGGAAGGTGGGGAAGCCGTCGGTGCGCGACCAGTCTAGGTCCACGCCCAGCCTGGCTTCGCCGAGCGGTTGGCCCAGCGAGAGTTGCAGCTGGCGGGTATCGAAGCTGCCCCCGCGGGCAGCGGTCTCGGTGCGTTCGCCGCTGCCGCGGGTGATGATGTTGATGACCCCGCCGATCGCGTCGGTGCCGTACAGCGTGGAACGCGCCCCCTTCACGATCTCGATGCGCTCGATCAGAGACGGCGCCAGATGCTGCAGCGGCGCACCGCCGATCGTGCCCGGGTTGATGCGCACGCCGTCCACCAGCACCAGGGCATGGTTGCTCTCGGCGCCGCGGATGAACACCGTGGCGGACTGGCCCGGCCCGCCGGTGCGCGCCACGTCGAGGCCGGCCTCGAAGCGCAGCAGGTCGATAACGTCGATCGCGAGCGAGCGCTCGATCTCCTCCCGCGTGATCACGGTGACAGGCACCAGTGCCTCGGCCGCGGCCATCGGCGTACGGTTGGCGGTGACCACCAGGGTCTCCATGTCCGCCGGTCGCTCGGCCAGGGCAGGGAAGGAAAACAGCAGGGCGGCCAGGGCTGCCGCCGGGATGGGTCTGATCATGTCTGTCCCCTCGCGTGCTCACCCGCACGCATCATTCTTCGTTTGTCAGGCGGGCGGGGATGGACAGACGGGTCGATGGGTTGCATCGGTCCGGCCTGCGCCCTCCGCGCCGCCACCATGACACCAGGCCGGTCTCCGGGCTGACGAGCGGGCCGTCATGGCCCTGGACGGAGCACCTTCCCGTGAGTCGCCTCACAGTGGCTTCGGAGCCGGGTACCGGTCCGAGGCTTCGTCCTTCACTCGATCACCGTTGCGGGGGCAGCGCCGGACTCGGGCCTGTTGCGGGCCTCACCGGCTTCCCGTTCGTCTGCAGCGACGCTGACAGACTCACCTGGTGTTCGCGATCGATTCTCGGGGCCGGTGCAGGGGGTGTCAAGGCGCCGCGCCTAGGTGCTTGCCGCAATGGCCGCGGCAACGGCCTTGCCGCAATGGCCGCGGCAACGGCCTTGCCGCAATGGCCGCGGCAACACTCTTGCCGCAATGGCCGCGGCAACACTCTTGCCGCAATAGCGTAGAATGCGACCGTCGCGGACTCGGCCCGGGCGATGGCACATTCGGAAACACTGGAGACGGCGCTCGCCGCCGCGCAGGCGGCGGCCGAAGTGATCCGTCACTATTACCACCATCACGGCGAGAACATCGAGGTGCGCTCCAAGTCCGACCGCTCGCCGGTGACTGATGCCGACGTCGAGGCCGAGCGCACCATTCGCCGCATCATCGCCGAGCGCTACCCCGAGCACGGCTTCTACGGCGAGGAGACCGGACGCGCGGACCGGGACTCGCCGTTCCTGTGGCTGGTGGACCCCATCGACGGCACCAAGAGCTTCGTGCGCCGGTATCCCTTCTTCTCCACCCAGATCGCACTGATGGAGGAGGGCGAGCTCGTCCTCGGCGTGTCCAGCGCCCCGGCCTTCGGCGAGCTGGCCTGGGCCGAGAAGGGCGGGGGTGCGTGGCTGGACGGGGAACGCATCCGGGTCAGCGCGGTGGATAACCTGGCGGACGCCGCGGTATCGGCGGGCAATCTGCGCAGCCTCGCGCTGAGCGGGCGCTGGCCGGCCTGGGGCGAGGTGGTGGCCGGTGCCGACCGCATCCGCGGTTACGGCGACTTCTACCATTACCACCTGCTCGCTTCCGGGTGCATCGACGCGGTGGTCGAGTCCGACGTCAACATCCTGGACATCGCGGCGCTGGCGGTGATCGTGCGCGAGGCCGGCGGCGTGTTCACCGACCTGTCCGGTGCGCCGCCGGGCCTCGGCACGACCACGGTGCTGGCCGCCAACCCCGCCCTTCACGCGGTGCTGCGGCAGATGCTGGACTGGCCGTGGTCAGGGGCCGGCCGCGGCTGAGTCCTCCGGGACGAACAGGCGCCCGCCCCGCCATTCCACCGCCGCCATGGGCGTGCGGTAGAGCCGGGACAGGCTGTCCGCGTTGAGGACCGTGGCCGTCTCGCCCAGTTCCCAGCCCCCGTCGCCGTGCAGCAGCAGGCAGCGGTCGGCATGGCGCGCCGCCAGGTTGACGTCGTGGAGGCTGACCACCGCAGAGGCCCCGGCCGCGATGCGCTCCCGGATCACGCCGAGCGCGAGCAACTGGTGCTGGGGGTCCAGGTGGTTGGTGGGCTCGTCCAGCAGGAACAGCCCGGGCCGCTGGCTCAGCGTCTGGGCGATGGCCAGGCGCCGGCGCTCGCCGCCGGACAGGGTCGTGATGCTCCGGTCGGCCAGGGTCCCGAGACCCAGCCGCGCGAGCTCGGCCAGGGCGATCTCCCGGTCCGCCGCGCTCTCCCAGCGCCAGCGGCCGATATGGGGATGCCGGCCGATCAGTGCCTCCTCGAGCACCGTGCTCGGGAACAGGTCCTCCTGCTGCTGCGGCAGCAAGGCGAGACGGCGGGCGAGATCCGGCCGCCGCCATTCGGCCGCTGGCCGGCCGAAGTAGCGGATGGCGCCGGCCCGGGGCGGCCGCAGGCCGGCAAGGGTCTCCAGCGTCATCGTCTTGCCGCTGCCGTTGCAGCCCAGCACGGCGACGAACTCGCCCGGCGCCACCCGCAGCTCCAGCGCGTGCACCAGTAACCGGCCCGGCACGGTCACGTCGAGGCCGTCGGCGGCGAGCGGCGGGTGGGGATCGGGTATGCGCGGGTCGGTCATCGGGGCGGCGGGCGCGGTTCTGCCGGCGGGCGCCCATGATAACCCCTCGGTGCGGGTCAGCGGACGAGGCCGATCTCCGCCGCCGTCACCGGGCCGATCACGGTGCGGCCGAGGTCTTCCGGGATGCGTGCCTCGGTGGGCGACAGCGCCACCCGGCCGGCCATGATCTCCGCGCGCTGCTGGGGGTACAGCGGCGAGCGGTCCGGATCGGCCAGTCCCACGGGCGCGAGCGGCTGCGAGGTTGCGGGGTCGTACTTGTCCGTGGCGCCGAGGGTGTGCAGCAGCTCGTGAGTGATGACCACACGGTTCGCGCCGCGCATGGACCGGCTCGCGAAGGCGTTGACGATGCCGACGAGGCCCTTCTCGAGGCCCAGCGAGGGTTCGAGCACGATGTCGTCGGCCGGCGCGAAGTAGTGGACGAAGAGCTTGATGTCCGGCTCGGGGATACCGTCGTCACGGGTGGCGCGCCAGGCCCACCAGCGCAGGCGCAGGCTCCAGGCCATCACCTGCAGCACGTTGGCAGCCTCCGGCGGGCGGGGAGCGCCCTCGTCCAGTCTCGGCCCCAGGGTGATGTCGAGGGCCCGTTCCGGTGTGTGGCCGTAGCGCCCGGCCTCGGTCTGCAGGTAGCGCTCGATGGGCGCGAAGTCCCGCTCGTCGAGCCGGGCGATCCAGTCTGCCGCCTCCTTGCTGCCGTCGCCGTTCAGCGGATAGACGTTGACGTGCAGCGTGTCGTCCCAGTCCGTGGTGGCCGCCCGGCTGATCCAGGCGCCCACGGCCACGAACAGCAGCACGTAGAGCAGGAACGCGATGCGCAGTTTGCGGAAGGCGGTGGATCGGGCCATGGCGACCGCTTGCTCGGGTACGGCCTGGCATCATGCCCCGCCCGGCGCGGTGCCGCACAGGGCGGGGTTCACAGACCACTCGGCCGGCAAAAGAAAAACCCCGCAGCAAGAGCGAACGGGGTCAACAGGACTTCTTCTTATTGTTGTCAGGTAGGCTGATTCTTCGGGCCAGACAAGCGTTTCTTCTTCTGATTGTTGTTTTTTTGTGTTCTTCTTGTTCTCGTTCTTGTTGTTGTTGTGACTTGTCTTCTGGCTTGTGAATCCTGGTTGGTAGGTTTCTCGTTTGACCTCCCGAATCAGTTACCTTTTCGCTTGGGCAGGGCTTCCTCAAGCAAAGGCTGTGCCAGACATCATTTTTCCATTGCCTTTCAGACAATTGCTTGTCGTTGTTGATAAACAACAGTGAATGCCGACCCCTTTTCGTAAAGAAACCCGACATGTCCCGGCAGCCTTCCTGCCGCCGGATTCCGACGGCTTCCCCGCAGAAACCGGGACTTAGCGCCAGCCCTCGGGATAAGGCCAGGCCTCGTCGCCGCGATTGCTTATGTCAAAACTGTCGCCGATCGGCGACAGTTCCCCAGAATCACCGTTTATTGTCAAATTTTCCGACGTCTCCGCCGGAATCGAGGCTCGTCCCAGCCCGGCAGGAGTGAAGAACCGGCCACCGGCGACGACGGCACGGATGTCACCCACGCCGCCCGCGTCGGCCGGCGGGTCGCCGGCCACCAGCACGAGGTCCGCCCGCAGTCCCGGGGCTATCGTTCCCCGGCTCGCATCGAGGCCCACCAGCCGGGCCGCCTCCGCCGTATGACGCCGCAGGGCCTCGTGGATGCCGACACCCTGTCGCTCCAGGCGCCGCAGCCGTTGCTGCAACCCGCATTCGCCGGCGGCGTCGGGTCGGTCGGAGATCCGCCGCGCGCCGCTCGCCGCCAGCAGGCGCAGCACGTCGCCGTATCGCCGGCCGGCCGGTGATATCGGCAGACGGCTGCCCGCCGCCAGCAGCGAGGCGCCGGCCGCGAGGTCCGGGTACAGCCGATCCGTGGCAACGGCCGCCCCGGCCGCCCTGGCTTCACGAATGCGTGCCAGGCGCTCGCCCCGGTTCGCCATGCCGCGCACGTCCACCAGTCCGCCGGCGGCGCCGCGGCCGGCGACCAGCGCCGGGCCAGGCATGCGGCCGGTGTTCCACTCGGCAGGCGGAGACGGCCGGCCGCCGGTCGGTGAGGGCAGGTGCACCACCGTGGTGACGCCGCAGGCGAGCAGGCGCGGGCCGTCGTCCGCCCGGACGCCGTCGCCGAGCCCGAGCTGGACCAGGCCGGGTATCAGTACGGCGTCCGGGAAAGCGAGCACGTCCATGCCGTCCCGCGGCCGCTGCTCGCTCACCTCGACGATGCGGTCGTTCTCGATGACAACATCGACGCCGTCCCGGTAGCCGGCAAGGCTGCCGTCGAATACCCGGCCTGCCCGTATGACGTAGCGGCCGTGATGCAGCAGCGGCGTATCCCCGTCCAGGTCAGAGTCGATGCCGGGCGGCCCGGCCACCGAGATCCAGGCCGTCCACGGCACGTCGTGCCCGCCGAGCTCACCGAAGCCCCGGCTGCGGATGCGCCCGTCTGCGGTGTAGAGCAGGCGATTGCGGCCGAGCCATGCCACCGGGCGGCGGAAGAAGTCCTCCCCCTCGGCCAGCGTCTTCGCGACGATCGGCTCGGACAGGATCACGGCGGTCAGCCGCGCCCCGTCCGCCGGTTCCTCCACAACAACGATGACGCTGTCGTCCGGCCGGATGGAGGGTGCGGACAGCGGATGGCCGGCGGCATGCACCAGGCGCGGATCGCCCCCACCGTCCCGCAGCCAGAGTTCCCAGCGGCTGTCCGTCCGCGTGATCCAGGCGGTGAGCCGGCCGGTCGCGGAGACGGTGGGATCCACCTCGTCGGTGCCCGGCGTCTGCGTCACCGGGCTGACGCGGCCGTCCGCGACGCTGACGCTGTAGATATCCAGGGAGCCGGCACGGTCGGAGCTGAAGATCACCCGCCGGCCGTCCGGGTACCAGCGCGGTGCGCCATCCTGCCCGGCGCCGTCGGTGAGCGGCCGGACGTCGCCGTCCGGCCGCACCAGCCACAGCCTCTGTGAAGTACCGTCATCGCCCTCGGCGACGAGCGTGCCGTCGGCCCGGGCGTGGGGCCGGCGCAGCGCCAGCTCCGGGCCGGTGAGAGGCTCGGCCATGCCGCCGCGGCGCTCCACCCGCCACAGCCGCTCGTACAGGTCGAAGACCAGCGAGCGGCCGTCCGCGGAGGCGGTCACCGCGATCCCGGTGCCCTCGCTCACGCCGAGCTCCACGCCGGCGGCCGGACCGGCGGCGGCCGCGCCGGCGAGCGCCAGCGTGCACAGCGCCTGCCTAAGACGATCGCTCGACACGGACGTCGCGCAGTTCCCCGTTGTCGACCTCGAAGGCGATCTCGATGGGCTGGCAGCAGACCTGGCAGTCTTCCACGTAGCCCTGGCCGCCGGCGGACAGGTCGATCTCCACGCCGATGGTCTCCCAGCACCAGGGGCAGGTGATGTCCCGGTTCTCCAGCCAGGCGGTCACGGCTGCAGCCTCGTGCATTGCCAGCTACTAGTGTCGAAGCTGTGCTCGGAGTCCCGGGTCAGGCGCCGCTCCCACACCGCCCGGTCGTGGATGCGCGAGGCACCCTCGGTCCACAGCTCCACCCGGCACGCCCACAGGCGGTAACCGCCCCAGTGTGCCGGCCGGGGGATCTCGGCGTCGTCGCCTGGCGGCACGGTCACGCCGAGTTCGGCGGCGCGGCCGTGCAGTTGCTCCAGCAGCGCCTCGCGGGAGGCGACCGCCTCGCTCTGGTCGCTGGCCCAGGCGCCGAGGCGGCTGCCGGCAGGACGGCTGGCGAAATAGGCATCGCTCTCTTCCGCCGGCGAGCGCACGGCAACACCCTCGATGCGCACCTGCCGTCCCAGACCGTCCCAGTGGAACAGGCCGCCCACGCGGGAGTTGGCGGCGATCTCCCGCGCCTTGCGTGACTGGTAGTTGGTGTAGAAGACCAGGTAGCCCGGGTCGGCCACGAACTCCTTGCACAGCACCACGCGGGCGGTGGGCTGGGTCTCGCGCCCCACGGTGGTGATGACGAGCGCGTTCGGGTTCGGCTGCAGGGCGCGATTGCTGGCCTCGTCCAGCCAGGCGGCCGCCACCGGCATCGGGTCGGCCGGCAGCGGCGTGGGCAGCAGGCCCTCGGCGGTCAGGAAACTGGCGTCTGTCCCGTTCATGGCGGGGCGCTATTCTGCGTCATCGGCCCCGACGGGGCCAGCACTGTTGCCGCGGCCGAGGCAGGTGCCGCCGGCACGCCGCGGATCGGCAGCGATCTCGAAGCCGCGGGCGGCATCGTGCAGCACGGCACCGACCCCGCCGAAGTACATGCTGAGCCCGTCGAAGGTACGCACGGGCAGCAGCCCTGCAGGCAGCGGCAGGCCGGGCTCGCAGGCGACCCGGTCGCCTTCCTCGCGAATCTCCACGTGTAGCCGCGGATGCGCGACCGCGCCATCCAGCCCCATGCCGAGGCGGAAGTAGTTGACCAGTACCTGGCACAGAGCCGTGGTGATGCGGCCGGCGCCCGGCGTGCCGATGGAGAGCACCCGCCCGTCGCTGCGGGCGGTGGTGGGCGCCATGTTCGACGGCAGCCGGGTGCCGGGCGGGCCGCAGACGAGGCCGCGCCGGTTCAGCTCGATCTCGCCGAGGCAGTTATTCAGCCACAGCCCCGTGCCCGGGGGCATCTCTCCGGACCCGTAGCCGGAGGAGACGGTGATGGCGCAGGCGAGCCCGCCGTCGTCCACCGCCGAGGTGTGCACCGTGGAGCCGGATTCCCGCAGCCCGGGTGCCCGGCCGAGCTCGCCCCGGCGGCCGGCCGCCAGCAGGGCCTCGCCTTCGGCGGCCGGGTCCTCGGCCAGGTCCAGGCGGTCACGCCGCCAGCTGAGGGCGCCGTGCATCGCCGCGATCATCCGCGCGGCCGTCTGCTCGGACCAGCCGTCCAGCGCCGCGTGATCCAGCTGCTCCAGCATGGCAGCGAGCACTGCGCCGCCGATGGCCGGCGGAGGGTTGGTGGCGATGTCCCAGCCGCCGGTGCGCACCCGCAGGGCGGGCCGCAGCAACGGGCGGTAGGCGGCCATGTCGGCCAGCGTGAGCGCGCCCTCGCCGGCCCGCACGTGCTCGACGATGGCACGGGCGATGTCGCCCTCGTAGAACGCCCGCACGCCTTCCCGGGCGATCAGCTCGAGGCTCTCGGCCAGATGAGGCACGCGCACGGTCGCTCCCGCCGGGAGCAGGCGGCCATTGTCGTCGTGGATCGCCGCCCGGGAGTCCGGCGACCGGCTGAACACGATCTCGCCGGAATATTCCAGGTAATGCTGGCAGGCGGAGGCGAGCGGGAACCCCTCCCGGGCGGCGCGGATACTCGGTTCCATCAGCGCCGCCCACGGCAGCCGGCCGTAGCGCCGGGAGGCCTCGGCGAGCGCGGCCGGCGTGCCTGGCACCGCCACCGAGCCGGGCCCGATGACGGTCTCGAGCCCGCCGCCGTAGTCCATGGCCACGCGGACGCCGCCACGGCCGAGCACGCCGGGATCGAGACCGCGCCCCGGCATCTCCACATAGCCGTCGATAGTGACCGGGTCGCCTTCCGGCGGCCACACCACCGCATAGCCGCCGCCGGCCAGCGCGCAGACGCCGGGTTGCGTGTTGGTGGAGGCCATGGAGGCGGCCACCGCCGCGTCCACGGCGTTGCCGCCGTCCTCGATGACCGCGAGCGCGGCCTCGGCGGCGAGGGGCGAGGTGGTGGCGACGGCGACTTCGGTCATGCGCGCGGACCGCCGTCGTTCAGAAGTGGATGACGCTGCGGATGCTCTTGCCTTCATGCATGAGATCGAAGGCCCGGTTGATCTCCGCCAGCGGCATGGTGTGGGTGATGAACTCGTCCACCCGGATCTCGCCGTGCAGGTACTGCTCCACCATCCCCGGCAGCTGAGTCCGGCCTTTCGTGCCGCCGAAGGCCGTACCCCGCCACACCCGGCCGGTCACCAGCTGGAACGGCCGGGTGGAGATCTCCTCGCCGGCGCCGGCGACGCCCACGATGACCGACTCGCCCCAGCCCTTGTGGCAGCACTCGAGCGCCGAGCGCATGAGCTGCACGTTGCCTACGCACTCGAAGGAGTAGTCCACGCCGCCGTCGGTAAGCTCAACGATCACCTCCTGGATTGGCGCGTCGTGGTCCTTCGGATTCACGGTGTCGGTAGCGCCGAGCTGGCGTGCGAGCTCGAACTTCTCCGGGTTGACGTCGACGGCGATGATGCGGCCGGCCCGGGCCATCACGGCGCCCTGGATGACGGACAGGCCGACGCCGCCGAGGCCGAATACGGCCACCGTGGCGCCGGGCTCCACCTTCGCGGTGTTCAGCACGGCGCCGATGCCGGTGGTGATGCCGCAGCCGAGCAGGCATACCTTCTCCAGCGGCGCCTCGGGGCTGATCTTCGCCACGGCGATCTCCGGCAGCACGGTGTACTCACTGAAGGTGGAGGTGCCCATGTAGTGGTGGATCGTTCTGCCGTCCTTCGAGAACCGGGACGTGCCGTCGGGCATCAGGCCCTGGCCCTGAGTGGCGCGGATTGCCTGGCAGAGGTTGGTCTTGCCCGAGGTACAGAAGCTGCATTCGCCGCACTCCGGCGTATACAGGGGGATGACGTGGTCGCCCGGCTTCACGCTGGTCACGCCCGGGCCCGTCTCCTCCACGACGGCGCCGCCCTCGTGGCCGAGCACCGCCGGGAACAGCCCCTCAGGGTCGGCGCCCGAGAGCGTGTAGGCATCGGTGTGGCAGACGCCGGTGGCGACGTTGCGCAGCAGCACCTCCCCCGCCTTCGGGCCGGCCAGCTCGATCGTCTCGATCTCCAGCGGTTTGCCTGCTTCCCAGGCCACGGCTGCACGGGTCTTCATCGCGTTGTCTCCGGCTGTCGGCTGCGCAACGGGGGGTCGGCAGATAGTCGCACGATAACGGTGCAGCCGCTACCGGCCCCGGGGCCGGTCGGCGTTCAGTGCCCGTTCATGACGGCTGGCGGAACATGGTGCCGAATCCGCCGCACAGGAGGCGCAGCATGGAAACCAGGATATTCACCCGCGTGGCGGTGGCCGCGGCGTTCGTCGCGGGCCCCCTCTTCCTCGCTCCGGCTGTAGCGCGGGCGGATCAGGCGAGCGATGCGTTCCGGCAGGTCGGCCACGGGTATCCTGCCGTGCGCACGCCGCTGCCGCTCCGCCCCGCGGGCGACTTCGGCTTCTACTACCGGGACCGGGACGGCTTCTTCTTCGGCTACGACCCGCGCGACCACCGGCGCTGGTATCGGGACTGGCGGCGCCAGTACTACTACGAGCGCTATTACGATCACCGCAAGCGCCGCTGGCTGCACGGCCGCCGCCATTACCGGGACTGGTACCGCCGGCACTACCGGGACCACTACCGGGACCACTACCGTGACTGGTACCACGACCGGTACCAGGATCGTTACCGGGACTACGACCGCGACCGGCGCCGCCATGAGCGCGGCCACCGCTACCACCCGGACCACCGCCGGCACTGGCGCGGTGAGCACCGGGACCACCGGCGGGACAGCCGTCACGAGGGCAAGCGCGAGCGCCGGCGCGGGTATGGCGAGGACAGGCGCCGCGAGCACGACCATCGACGCCGGGGCCGCGACCGCGACTGAGTCACCCGTTGCATCGGAAACTGCTGCTGCACCTTTCGGCCCCCCTTCGCGCGGGCCTTTTTTTGTTGCCCGCCGCAGCCCGGCTTAGTACAAAGGCGGGGTTTTCGCAGACTGCGGGCAGACGATGGATCTGGACGAATTGCGTGCGCGGCTCTCCGCCGTGGACCGGGAATTGATCGAGCGGGTCGCGGAGAGGCAGCGCATCGTCGACGAGATCGGCCGGAGCAAGATGACCACCGGCCGGGCGACCCGCGACTTCCGGCGCGAGAAAGAGGTGATCGACATGGGTCGTCGCCAGGCGCAGGAGCTGGGCGTGGACCCGGGCCTGGCGGAGTCGCTGCTCATGCTGCTCATCCGTTCCTCGCTCACCCACCAGGAGCAGGCGCGGGTCAGCGCGGAGGGACGCGGCGACGGCCGCCGGGTGCTGGTGATCGGCGGCTCGGGCAAGATGGGCAGCTGGCTCGTCGGCTTCTTCGTGTCTCAGGGCTTCGAGGTCGCCATCGCCGATCCGGGTCCCACCGATCTGCCTGTCGATTACTACGCGGACTGGCGCGAGGCGGGCACCGACTACGACATCATCGTGGTGGCGGCGCCGCTCGCCCGCAGCGCCGAGATCCTGGTGGGCCTCGCCGAGTTGCGGCCCCGGGCGCTGATCTTCGACGTGGGCTCGCTGAAGAGCCCGCTGAAGGAACCGCTGCAGGCACTGGCCCGGGCCGGCTGCAGGGTCACCTCCCTGCACCCCATGTTCGGGCCGGATACGCGGCTGCTGTCCGGTCGGCACGTGGTCTTCTGCGACGTCGGCGTGCCGGAGGCGACGGCAGAGGCCCGGGAGCTGTTCGCGGCCACCATGGCCGAGCGCATCGACATGGACCTTGCGGACCACGACCGGCTGATCGCCTACGTCCTCGGCCTGTCCCACGCGCTGAACATCGCCTTCTTCACCGCGCTGGCGGAGAGCGGCGAGGCGGCGCCGCGGCTCGCCAGGATGTCCAGTACCACTTTCGATGCGCAGCTCGACGTCTCGTCCCGGGTGGCGGAAGAGAACCCGAACCTGTATTTCGAGATCCAGCGCCTGAACGAGTTCGGGCTGGCTCCGCTGGAGGCGCTGTGCCAGTCGGCCGAGCGCATCCGCGAGCTGGTGCGCTCCGGCGACGAGGCCGGTTTCGTCCGGCTGATGCAGCGGGGCCGCGAGTATCTCGCCAGCCGGTCCGGTGCCGGGGGAGGCAGCGGTGAGCAGTCCGGAGGATGAACTCCGCCGCCTGCGCGGACGGCTGGCGCAGCTGACCGAGGAGGCGGCCAACAACGAGGCCATCCTGCGCCGCTCCCGGCAACGGGAGCTCGAACTGCTGAACGCGGAGAATCTGACGGAGCTGTTCCGGCGCCTCACCGAGGGGCTGCGCCGGAGCTTCGAGCTCCTCCATGTCTCGGTGCTGTTGTGCGATCCGGACCACGAGGTACGCCACCTGCTGCTCGCCGCCGGCACGCGGCCGGAGGACCTCGAGGGCGTCGCGTTCGTCGACGCGCTCACCGGCATCGCGCCCCATTACGCCGCCCTGCGCGAGCCCTGGCTGGGCCCCTACAGCGCGGCGGACCACCAGCTCGTCTTCGGCCGCGGTTTGGCCCCGGCCAGCATCGCGCTCATCCCGCTGGAGCGTCAGGGCCGCCTGATGGGCAGCCTGAACTTCGGCAGTGCCGAGCCCGGCCGCTACACCCGCAGCCATGGCACCGATTTCCTCGCCCACCTCGGCGTCATCGCCTCGTTTGCGCTGGAGAACGCCGTGAACCGGGCCCGGCTGCTGCGCAGCGGCATTACCGACGTGCTCACGGGCTGGCACAACCGGCGCTACCTGCAGACGCGGCTGCGCGAGGAGCTGGCGCGCTCGCGGCGGGACGGCTCGCCGTTGACGCTGCTGCTGATCGACATCGATCACTTCAAGCGGGTGAACGACAACCACGGCCACATGGCCGGCGACCGGGTGCTCGCCGAGGTGGCCCAGCGCATCGAGTCCCGCATCCGGGCGAGCGACGTCGCCGCCCGCTACGGTGGCGAGGAGTTCGTGTTGCTGCTGCCTGATACCGGCGCGGACGCCGCGCGCAGCCTGGCGGAACGGCTGCGGGCCGGAGTCTCTGAGCGCCCCGTGGCGCTGGCCGACGGCACGGAACTCGCGATCACCATCTCGGCGGGCCTTGCCACGGTGGCGCCCACCCGGCAGGACGAAGACCTGAAGACCCTGGCGGACAGCCTGCTGGCCCGGGCGGACGTCGCCCTGTACGAGGCCAAGTCCGCAGGCCGCGACCGGGTGGCCGCCGCTGGCCGAGGCGCGCCTTGACCGTGACCCGGTGGGCGTGACCTGAGGGCCTTTGTCTGTGATAATGAGAACCATTATCAATTACGGTATTGCTGTCTGGAGTACATCATGACCCTCAAGGAACGGTTCAGGACAACGGCCACGCTGACCGGCATCACCCTCGGCGCGGCGCTGGCGAGCGCCTGCGGCGGCGGCGAGCCGGAGACGGCCGCCCCCGGCGAGCCGGCGGCAGCGGCGGACGCCTCCGCCGACCGGGTGGTGGTCTACTCGGCCCGGGCCGAGCATCTGATCAAGCCCATCTTCGACCGCTACACCGAGGAGACCGGCGTCGAGGTGGCCTATACCACGGACAAGGAACAGCCCCTGATCCAGCGCCTGCTGGCCGAGGGCGAGAACACGGATGCCGACGTGCTGCTCACGGTGGACGCCGGCAACCTCTGGTATGCGGCGGAGCAGGGCGTGCTGCGCGCGATCGATTCGCCGGTGCTGGAGGAGAACATCCCCGATCATCTGCAGGATCCCGGGAACCGCTGGTTCGCCCTGTCGGTGCGGGCGCGCACCATCGTCTATTCCACCGAGCGGGTGGACCCGGCCTCCCTGGGCGGCTATGCCGACCTCGCGGACGAGGAATGGCAGGGCCGGCTCTGCCTGAGGACCTCGAAGAAAGTCTATAACCAGTCCCTGGTGGCGATGCTCATCGCCCGCTACGGCGAGGAGCGCACCGAGGAGATCGTCCGGGGCTGGGTCGACAACCTGGCCACCGACGTCTTTTCCAACGACACGAGGCTGGTGGAGGCAATCCTGGCCGGCCAGTGCGACGTGGGCATCGTCAACACCTACTACTTCGGCCGCCTGCAGAAAGAGCGGGAGGAGGATCTGCCCGCGGCGCTGCACTGGCCTCCCGGCGAGACCGGCGGCGTGCACATCAACGTCTCCGGCGGCGGCGTGACGAAGCATGCACCGCGACCCGGGGCGGCGGTAGAGCTGCTCGAGTGGCTGTCGTCGCCGGCGGCCCAGGAGATGTTCGCCGGCCTGAACCTGGAGTTCCCGGCCAATCCGGCGGTGGCGTCCGACCCGCTGGTGCAGGCCTGGGGCGAATTCGAGGCCAGCGACATGCCGGTGGCGCAGGCCGGCGAGCTGCAGACGGAGGCGGTCAGACTGATGGACCGGGCCGGCTACCGCTGAGCGGTCGCTACCCGTCGCCCGGGCTGACATGAGCACCGTGCGGGCAGGCCCGGCCGGGACGGCACGTGCCCGGCCGCCGGCCGCGGGCGGCCGCGGCTGGATCGTGGTCGCCGCGCTGGTGGCGGTCGTCACCGCGACGCCGCTGGCGGTCGCCATCGGCGCGCTGTTCGCCCCCGACCGGGAAGTGTGGGCGCACCTGGCGGAACACGTGCTGCCGCGGGTGCTGGTGAACACCGTCTGGCTGGTGGCGGCGGTGTCGGTGCTGACCGCCGTGATCGGCGCGAGCCTCGCCTGGCTCACGGCCGCCTGCGAATTCCCGGGCCGGCGCTTTTTCAACTGGGCGCTGCTGCTGCCTCTGGCGGTGCCCGGCTACGTGCTGGCCTTCGCGCTGGCCGGCCTGTTCGAATACACGGGCACCGTGCAGACTGCGCTGCGCGCCGCCTTCGGCGACGAGGCGGGCCTGCCCGGGCTGGGCGCCCGCGCAGCCAGCATCCTGACCCTGACCCTGGCGCTGTTCCCCTACGTCTATCTCATCGCCCGGCATGCCTTCGCCACCCAGGGCGTGCGCGGGCTGGAGGTGGCCCAGTCGGTGGGAATGACGCCCGCCCAGGGCTTCCGGCGGGTGGCGCTGCCCATGGCCCGGCCGTGGATCGCCACCGGCGTGGCACTGGTGGCCATGGAGACGCTGGCGGACTTCGGCACGGTCAGCGTCTTCAACTACGATACCTTCACCACGGCCATCTACCAGGCCTGGTTCTCGCTGTTCTCGCTGGACGCGGCGCTGCAGCTCGCCAGCGTGCTGGTGCTGCTGGTGGCGGTGGCGGTGGTCACCGAACGACGCTTCCGCGGCCGCGCCCGCTTCGAGGCCGTGGGCAGCGGCGGCGGGCGCCGGCGGCTGCGCCTCGCGCCCCGCGCGGCATGGCTGGCCACCGGCTACTGCAGCCTGGTGTTCCTGGTGGCCTTCATGCTGCCGGTGCTGCAGCTCCTGGCCTGGACCGTGCAGACCTTCGGCGACGAGTTCGATCCCCGCTATCTCGCCTTCGCCGGCCGCAGCGTGTTCCTCGGTCTCGCCGCCGCGCTGCTGATAGTCACCCTCGCGCTGCTGCTCGCCTACGCCGTGCGCATGCGTCCCGGGCCGCTGGCCGCCGGCTTCGCCCGGGCGGCCACCCTGGGCTACGCCATCCCGGGTGCGGTGCTCGCCGTGGGTTTCTTCGTGGCGGTGGTGCGCCTCGGTGACGGCATCACCGCCGCGGCGCGCGCGCTGTTCGGTCCGGACACCGCAGCCGTCGTGCTCACCGGCACGGTGATCACGATGCTGCTCGCCTACGCCGCCCGCTTCCTCGCGGTGGGCCACGGCCCGGTGGAGAGCGCCATGCAGCGCATCCGCCCGAGTCTGGACGACGCGGCCAGAGGCATGGGCGTTGCCGGGATCGCGCTGCTGGCCCGCGTACACCTGCCGATCCTCGGTACCGGTCTCGCCACGGCGGCCCTGCTGGTATTCGTCGACGTCATGAAAGAGCTGCCGATCACGCTGATGACCCGTCCGTTCGGCTGGGATACCCTCAGCGTGCGCGTCTTCCAGCTGACCTCGGAGGGGCACTGGGAGCGCGCTTCGGTCTCCGCGCTGTCCATCGTGCTGGTCGGCCTCGTTCCCGTGCTGCTGCTGAATCGCCGGAGCGGCTGAATGCTCGCGATCGAAAATCTGAGTCACGCCTACGGCGACCAGCCGGTGCTGCAGGGCATCGACCTGGTACTCGAGCGCGGGCGCATCGGCTGCCTGCTCGGCCCCTCCGGCTGCGGCAAGACCACGGTGCTGCGCTGCATCGCCGGCTTCGAGCGGCCGACCGCGGGGCGCATCACGGCCGCGGGCCGGGAACTCGCCGGGCCGGACCTGCACGTCCCGCCGGAGCGCCGGCGGATCGGCATGGTGTTCCAGGACTACGCGCTGATGCCCCATCTGGACGTGGCCGGCAACGTGGCGTTCGGGCTCGCCGGCCGGGGGGCAGCCCGCCACGGCGAGCGGGTGCGAGAGATGCTGACGCTGGTCGGCCTGCCCGGGCTGGAGGGTCGCTATCCCCACGAGCTCTCCGGCGGTCAGCAGCAGCGCGTCGCCCTGGCCCGGGCGCTGGCGCCCGAGCCGGGCCTGCTGCTGATGGACGAGCCGTTCTCCAACCTGGACGCCGGCCTGCGCGAGCGCCTCGCCACCGAGGTGCGCGACATCCTGAAGGCCGTGGACGCCACCGCGCTGATCGTCACCCACGACCACCAGGATGCCTTCTCGGTGGCTGATGACGTGGGCGTGCTCGCCGGCGGGCGCCTGCTGCAGTGGGACACGGCGTACAACGTCTACCACCGCCCCGCGGACCGCTTCGTGGCCGGCTTCGTCGGCCAGGGTGTCTGGGTGCCCGGCGTGGTGCGCGGACCGGACACGGTGGAGACGGCGGTGGCGACGGCGACCGGCCGCATGACCGAGACGCTGCCGGCCGGCACCGAGGTGGAGCTGTTGCTGCGTCCGGACGACGTCGTCCACGACGACGACAGCGCGCTGAAGGGCCGGGTGGTGAGCCGGCGCTTCCGCGGGCCCCAGTTCCTCTACGAACTCTGTACCGCCGACGGCAGCCGGCTGCTCTCTGCGGTGCCGAGCCACCACGACCACGCCGTCGGCGAGATGATCGGCATCCGCATCGAGACCGACCACATGGTGGTGTTTCCTAGCGCTGGCGCCACATGAGCGCGAGGAACAGGGGCACGCCCAGAAGAGCCGTGAGGGTGCCCACGGGCAGCTGACGCGGCGCCATGGCCGTGCGCGCCAGCGTGTCGGCCACCAGCAGCAGGCAGCCGCCGGCGATGGCGGCCGCCGGGATCACGCGGCGGTGCTCGCTGCCGGTGACCAGGCGGATCATGTGCGGCACCACCAGGCCGACGAAGCCGATGGTGCCGGCAGCGGTGACGGCGACGGCGGTCAGCAGTGCCGCGCCCAGGAAGATCGCGGTCTGCACGACGGCGACCCGCTGCCCCAGGATGGCCGCCATGGTCTCGCCCCGGGCGAGTACGTTCAGCTCCCGGGCCGCAGCCAGTGCCAGTACGGTGCCCACGGCCAGCACCATCAGCAGGGGAGCCGGCGCATGGGTAAAGGAGAAGTCGCCCATCAGCCAGAACAGCATCCCGTGGATGCCCTGCTCGGGCGACAGGGTGAGCAGGAGGCCGATCACCGCCGAGAGCCCCGCCGCCAGCACCACGCCCGTCAGCAGCAGCCGGGCCGGTGTCCAGCTGCCGCTGCCGTGGGCGACCAGGAAGACCACCAGCATGGCGGCGAGGGCGCCGGCGAAGGCGCCGGCGTCCACTGCCCAGGGCGCCAGTCCGACGGAGAGCGCGGCCAGGGCGCCGACGGCGGCGCCGCCGGAAGTGCCCAGGATGTAGGGATCCGCCAGCGGATTGCGCAGCAGCACCTGCATGAGCACGCCGGCCAGCGCCAGCAGGCCGCCCACTGCGAAGGCGGACAGCGCCCGCGGCAGGCGCAGCTCCAGCACCAGGTCCCGCTCGCCGGCACTGCCGCCGCCGGCGAGGATCGCCGCCACCCGGTCGAGCGGCAGCGACTCGCTGCCGCTCGCCAGCGCCGCGGCGAGGCACAGGAGCGCCAGGATGACCAGCGCGGGCAGCAACAGCTTCTGCGCCAGGCTCACGGCGTCTGCGCTCGCTGGTCCGTTATTCGGGATTGTGGAAGAATGACGGGCAAGAGGTTTCCATGAATTCCGACAATATCGACGAGCACGGCTTTCGCGCGAACGTCGGCATCATACTGGCGAACGACGCCGGCCGTCTGCTGCTGGCCGGACGCGCCGGCCGCAAGGGGTGGCAGTTCCCCCAGGGCGGCGTCAACAGCGGCGAGAGCGCGGAGGAGGCCATGTTCCGGGAACTGTACGAGGAACTCGGCCTCGAGAGCCAAGACGTGGACGTGCTGGGCGCCACCCGGGACTGGATCTCCTACCGCCTGCCCGAGCGCTACATCCGCCGGGGCGGCCGGAGTGACGGGCCGGTCTGCATCGGTCAGAAACAGCGCTGGTTCCTGTTGCGCTTCGTCGCCGGCGAGGACCGCCTGCGCCTCGACCTGAGCGACAGCCCCGAGTTCGACCGCTGGCGCTGGGTGGACTACTGGCGGCCGGTCAACGAGGTCATCTACTTCAAGCGCCGGGTGTATGCCCGGGCCCTGTTCGAGCTCGCAGCCCACCTGTTCCCGGAGGGTCCGCCGCCCCAGCCCCGCTGGTGGCCGCACCGCTGGCGGGCGGTCTTCACGAAAGACCTGCGCCGGGCCGGACTCGATCCCTGAGCCCGTCGCCGGACGCCGGTGCGGCCGCATCCCCCGATCCGTGACGCACCGCACTTCCGGGCGCGGCGGACGCCGCGTAACATAACCCTCCGGTTTTGACAGAATCCCGCGCCGCCCGACCTCATGCCGAAAACCTCGCCGAACCGCAGCCGCATCCTGGCCGCCGTCGCCCTGGTGGGCGTCCTGGGCGCCGGTTACCTGGTGTACGAGGCGGGGCGCCTGCACGCGGGCTACAACCGCCTGGAGGCCTCCCGCGAGCGGCAGGAACTAGCGGACCGCATCGCCGCGCTGGAGGCCCGGGAAGCCGCGCTGCGCGAGGAGGTCATCAAGCTCGAAACCCTGCGCAAGACGGACCAGGAGGCGTACAAGGCCATCGACGAGGGTTTCCGCTCGCTGCAGGACAAGATCCAGGAGCAGCGCGAGGCCATCGCCTTCTACCGGGGCATCATCTCTCCCGCCGACTCCAGCAGCGGGCTGCGGGTGCAGGACTTCCAGGTATTGCGCGGCGCCGAGGAGTCCCGCTATCGTCTGCGCCTGGTGCTCGTCCAGGTCAAGCAGCACCACCGGCGCGTGTCGGGCACGGTCCGGCTGTCGGTGGACGGGGCCCGGGGCGGCGAGGTGGTCACCATCCCGTTCGCCCAGCTCGCGGCCGACGACGACAGCCGCTGGGCGTTCTCGTTCCGGTATTTCCAGGACTTCGAGCGGGAACTGGTGCTGCCGGAGGGATTCCGGCCGGACCGGGTCAATATCGAGCTGATGCCGAGCGGCAGCTCGGGCATCAAACAGAGTTTTCCCTGGTCCACGAGCCCGGGATGAGCCCGGGGTCCACGAGCCGGGATGAGCCCTATCACGGAGTAAGCCATGTTTGGACGCAAGAACAAGCGCACCACCACCATCGACACCCTGGTCGGCCCGAATTCCCGGGTGCAAGGTGACCTGCACTTCGACGGCGGCTGCCACGTCGACGGCACCGTCAACGGCAACGTGAGTGCCGATCCGCAGAGCGACTCGGCGCTCAGCATCAGCGAGAACGGCACCATCGAGGGCAATGTGACCGTACCCCACGTGGTGCTGAAGGGCACGGTGCGCGGCGATCTCACCGCCTGCGAGCGGGTGGAACTCGGCGCCACCGCCCGGGTCATCGGTAATGTGTATTACAATCTGATCGAGATGGCCATCGGCGCGGAGATCAACGGCAAGCTGGTGCACGGCACGGATACGCGTGCGGGCCACGCCGCCGACGAGGGCGGCGACGCCGGCAGGACCGGCGATACCGCGAAGATGCCGGCGCCCAAGGTTGCCACGGGCGCCAAGTAATGAACGGCAGACAGGGTCCATGCGGGCCCGGGGAAGCGCAACCATGGAAAACACGACGACGACACCCGATGCCACCGAGATGCCTCCGCCGCCCCTGGCGTTTACCGACGCGGCCGCCCTCAAGGTGGGGGAGCTGATCCGCGAGGAGGACAACCCGGAGCTCATGCTGCGCGTGTTCGTCTCCGGCGGGGGCTGTTCGGGCTTCCAGTACGGCTTCACCTTCGACGAGAAGACGGAAGAGGGCGACACCCGGGTGGAGAATCAGGGCGTCACGCTGCTGGTGGATCCCATGAGCGTGCAGTATCTGATGGGCGCCGAGATCGACTACAAGGAGGATCTGGAAGGCGCGCAGTTCATCATCCGCAATCCGAACGCCCAGACCACCTGCGGCTGCGGTTCGTCGTTCTCCGTCTGATACCGTAACGCCGCAGTATCGGCGGCCGCCGGCGGGAAGCAGGGGAAACCGGCATCATCCCCACCATCCACCAGAACGATGATCATTCCCAGGACAGCGTCATAGCGGCTGTCGATCTGGGTTCCAACAGCTTCCACATGATCGTGGCCACCCTGCGCCACGGTCAGCTCACCATACTGGACCGCCTGCGCGAGACCGTGCGGCTCGCCGAGGGCCTGTCGCCGAAGACGGGCCTGACGGTGGGCAGCAAGGCGAGGGCGCTGGAGTGCCTGAGCCGGTTCGGTGAGCGTCTGCGCGACGTACATGCCTCCAACGTCCGCGCCGCCGGCACCAACACCCTGCGCCGGGCCCGCAAGGAGAGCGGTTTCCTGGCCGAGGCGGAAGCCGCCCTCGGTCACCCCATCGAGATCATCTCGGGTATCGAGGAGGCGCGGCTCATCTATCTGGGCGTCGCCCACAGCCTGCCGCCCATCGAGGGTCGCCGGCTGGTCGCAGACATCGGCGGCGGCAGCACCGAGCTGATCCTGGGGCGGGGCGTGCAGCCCGAGGCGCTGGAGAGCCTGTCCATGGGCTGCGTCGGCGAGACCGAGCGCTTCTTTCCCGAGGGCAAGCTCACCCGCAAGGCCTTCGACCGCGCCCGCACGGCCGCGCAGCTGAAGCTGCGGCCGGTGAAGGCTTTCTTCCGCAAGCACGGCTGGCAGGAGGCCATCGGCGCCTCGGGGACCATCCGCTCCGCCGAGGCGGTGGCCCGGGAACTCGGCCTGCTGCAGCCCGAGGGCCTGACGCTCGGCAACGTGGAGGAGCTGATCGAGCGCATGATCGAGCAGGGCCGCATCGAGCGGCTGGATCTGCCGGGCCTGTCCCAGCGCCGCGCCCAGGTCTGGGCCGGCGGCCTGTCCATCCTGGCCGAACTCTTCGCCGCACTCGGCATCGAGCGCATGAACATCTCGGACGGGTCACTGCGCGAGGGCCTGCTCTACGATCTGGTCGGCCGCCTGCAGCACGCCGATGCCCGCGAGCGCACCGTCCAGGCCCTGGTGGACCGCTATCACGTCGACCCGGACCAGTCCGAGCGCGCCGCCACCATGGCCGGCCGGCTGCTGGCCCAGGCCGCGAGCCCCTGGAAGTTCACCGATCCGCTGGATGCGAAGCTGCTGGAGTGGGCCGCGCGCCTGCACGAGATCGGCCTCGATATCTCCCATCACAACTTCCACCAGCACGGCGCCTACATCGTGGAGCACGGCGATCTGCCCGGCTTCCCGCGGCTGGAGCAGCAGATGCTGGCCTGCCTGATCGCCTCCCAGCGCAAGCGCCCGGACCAGGAGCGCCTGGCCCGGCTGCCGGAGAAAAAGAGGAAGCGGGTGCTGCGCCTGGCACTGCTGTTGCGCCTCGCCGTGCTGCTGAATCGCAGCCGTTCGCCGGATCTGCCGCTCGATACACGGCTGGTAGTCGGCAAGAAGTCGATGCTGCTCTCCTTCCCGGACGGCTGGCTGGACAACAACCCGCTGACGCTGGCCGATCTCGACCGGGAGGTCCAGTACCTGAAACCCACCGGCTACCGGCTGGAGGTGGATTTCTCCGGTCAGCAGGTCTCCGCCAGCCGCTGAAGCAGCGCGTTCTGCGCCGAGTGCGCGGCTTCGCCCTGCGGCGGCGTGAGGCGGCGGTAGCTGCCGTCGGCCGCCAGTTGCCAGGCGTCGGTATTGTCCTCCAGATAGAGCTCCAGGTCGGCCCTGACCTGGTTGCGGTGCGACTTGCGCGTGAGCGGGAAGCAGGTCTCCACCCGGTTGAAGAAATTGCGCTCCATCCAGTCCGCGCTGGCGCAGAAGACCAGCTCGTCGCCGCCGTTCAGAAAGCAATACACCCGCGAGTGCTCGAGGAAGCGCCCGACGACGGAGCGCACACGGATGTTCTCCGAGAGGCCCGGCAGGCCCGGACGCAGGGAGCAGATGCCGCGCACGATGAGGTCGATCTCCACGCCGTTCTGCGACGCCCGGTAGAGGGCCTGGATGACCTCGGGTTCGATGAGCGCGTTCACTTTCACGATGATCCGCGCCGGCTTGCCCTGCCGGGCGTTCCGGGTCTCGGCCTCGATCAGATCCAGCACCCGGTCGTGCAGGCTGAACGGGGCGGTGGTCAGCCGTTCGAGATGACGGATCTCCGTCAGACTGGTCAGCTGCATGAACACCTCGTGCACGTCCCGGCCCAGGGACTGGTCCGCCGACAGCAGCCCGTAGTCCGTGTACACCCGCGTGGTCTGCGGATGGTAGTTGCCGGTGCCGAGATGCACGTAGCGGCGGAGCTCCTCGCCGTGGCGCCGCACCACCAGCGCCATCTTGGCGTGGGTCTTGTAGCCCACCACGCCGTAGACCACGTGCGCGCCGGCCTCCTGCAGCCGGTTGGCCAGTGCGATGTTCGCGGCCTCGTCGAAGCGGGCCATCAGCTCGATGACCACCGTCACCTCCTTGCCCGCCCGGGCGGCGGTCACCAGGTGGTCGACGATGGGCGAGGTGGGGCCGCTGCGGTACAGAGTCTGCTTGATGGCCAGCACGTCCGGGTCGGCGGCGGCCTGGGCGATGAAGTCGATCACCGGCGTGAACGCCTGGAACGGGTGGTGCAGCAGCACGTCCTTCGTGTCGACGGCGTCGAAGACCGTCTCCGCGCCCACCAGGCCGGCGGGCAGCCCCGGCGTGAAAGGCGGGAACTTCAGGTCGTCGCGTCCGGAGAGGTCGCAAACGCGCAGCAGGCGGTTGAGGTTCACCGGGCCGTCCACGGGATACAGGTCCTCGGCCTCCAGTTGGAAGTGGTCCAGCAGGAAGGTGCTGAGCTCGCCGGGGCACTCGCTCGCCACCTCCAGGCGCACGGCGGCGCCGTAGCGGCTGGCGGCCAGCTCGCCCTCCAGCGCCCGCACCAGGTCGTCCACCTCCTCGTCGTCCACGTACAGGTCGCTGTTGCGGGTAACACGGAACTGGAAGCAGCCGTCCACCTTCATGCCCGGGAACAGCTCGTCGACGAAGCTGTGGATTACCGAGGAGAGGAACACGAAGTTCTCCTCCCCGGCCGCGCCGAATTCCGGCGGCAGCGGTATCAGCCGCGGCAGCGAGCGCGGTGCCTGCACCAGGCCCCGGTGGCGCCGCCGGCCGAACACGTCCTTGCCCTTCAGCGCCACGATGAAATTCAGGCTCTTGTTCAGGATGCGGGGGAACGGCCGCGAGGGGTCCAGCGTGAGCGGCGTCAGTACCGGCAGCACCTGGTCAAGGAAATAGCGGTGCAGCCACTCGCGCTGGTCGGGGCTCCACTGGTCCCGGCGGACGAAGTGCACGCCGTGCTCGGCCAGCGCGGGAATGAGGTCGTCGTTCAGCAGCCGGTACTGCTGCTCCACCAGTGTACCCGCCTCGTGACGGATCGCGGCCAGTGTCTCGCGGGGCGTCATGCGGTCCGGTCCCGGCGGTGCCGAGCCGAGTTCCTCGCGCTGCTTCAGTCCCGCCACCCGGATCTCGAAGAACTCGTCGAGATTGGTGCAGGAGATGCACAGGAAGCGCAGGCGCTCCAGCAGGGGGGTGCGGGTGTCCCGCGCCTGGGCCAGCACCCGCTTGTTGAATTCGAGCAGGCTGAGCTCGCGGTTGATGTAGTAGTCCGGCAGGCTCAGATTCTCGGTATCCACGGCCGGGGTCCTCGCGGCAGGTCGGCCCATCAGTATAGCAGTGGGCCGGGCGGGCTACGGCGTCGCGGCGCCCTCGGCCGGATAGATGCCCCCCAGTACCGCGGCGCTCTGCGCACCAGTGACCCGTGGCCGGTTGCCCGGACGCCCGGCCAGCGTCTCGCGGGCGAGCCAGGCGAAGGCGGCGGCCTCCACCCAGTCCGGCGGCAGGCCGGCCGCCCCGGTGTCCGTCACCTCGGCGGGGGCGCAGAGTTCCGCCAGCCGTTCCATGAGGAAGCCGTTGTGGGCGCCGCCGCCGCAGACCAGCACGCGGCTGCAGCCGCCCCCGTGCTGGCCGATGGCCCGCGCAACCGTCACGGCGGTCAGTTCGGCCAGCGTCGCCTGTACGTCGGCGGGCGCCGGCTGCTCGGGCAGCGCCTCCAGCCGGCCTTCCAGCCAGCAGGCGTTGAAATACTCCCGGCCGGTGGACTTCGGCGGCGGCGCCGTGAAATACGGATCGTCCAGGCAGGCCTCCAGCAGCAGGGGCGACACCGTGCCTTCCCGGGCGAACGCGCCGTCCCGGTCGCAGAGTTCGCCGCGATGGCGCCGCACCCAGACGTCCATCAGCGTGTTGCCGGGACCGGTATCGAAGCCCGCGCGCACGTCGCCGTCCACCAGGGTGACGTTGGCGATGCCGCCGATGTTGACCACCGCGGCCGACGGCCCGCCGCCGAACAGCCAGCCGTGGAAGGCGGGGGCCAGGGGTGCCGCCTCGCCGCCCAGCGCGATGTCCCGGCGGCGGAAATCCGCCACGGTGGTAATGCCGGTGCGGGCGACGATGACGTTCGGGTCGCCGATCTGCAGGGTGTAGGGTGTCTCCGCGTCGGGCCGGTGGCGCAGGGTCTGGCCGTGACTGCCGATGGCGCGGATTGCGCCGGGCTCCAGACCGGCCTCGGCCAGCAGGCGCAGGGCGGCGCCCGCGAAGGCGCCGCCCACCTGCACGTCCAGCCGCCCGAGGATGTCCAGGCCGCAGGAGGCCGGGTCGGCGACGGCCCGTTCCAGCGCCCTGCCGAGGTCGTCGGCATAGGGGTGGCAAGCGGCGGCCACCAGCTCGCAGCCCCGCCGGCCGCCCTCCGGCAAGGCCACCACGGCGGCATCGACGCCGTCCATGCTGGTGCCCGAGATCAGGCCGAGGAAGAGCTCGCTCACGTCAGGCGGCCGGCAGCGCGCCGGGCAGTCCGCTCACTGCAGCGAGGCCAGACGGGTCGTCCGGTAGCGGTCGAGTCGCTGCAGCAACGGTTCGGCGGCGGCCAGGAAGTCGCCCCGCCATGCCTCCGGGATGGGCTCCGCCTCGGGCAGCTCCACCGTACGGGGATTACGGTGTACGCCGTTGACCCGGTATTCGTAGTGCAGATGCGCGCCCGTCACCATGCCCGTGGCGCCGACATAGCCGATGATCTGGCCCTGCTTCACACGGCTGCCGGGTTTGGCGCGGGAATGGAACCGGGACATGTGGGCGTAGAGGGTGGTGATGTTGCCGCCGTGCTGCAGGATCACCGTGTTGCCGTAGCCGCCCTTGCGGCCGCGGAAGATCACCTTGCCGTCGCCCGCAGCCTGGATGGGCGTGCCGGTGGGCGCCGCGTAGTCCACACCCCGATGGGCGCGGATGGTATTGAGAACCGGGTGGCGACGGTTCGGGTTGAAGTTCGAGCTGATATAGGCGAAGTCCACCGGCGCCCGGATGAACGCCTTGCGCACGCTGCGCCCTTCGGGGGTGTAGTAGTCGCTGTCGCCCTCCGGGTCGACGAAGCGCACGGCACGGAAGCTCTCGCCCCGGTTCACGAACTCGGCGGCCACGATATCGCCGTTGGCGACGAATTCGCCGTCCTGCCAGACCTCCTCGTAGAGGATGTAGAACTCGTCGCCCTTGCGGATGTCGAGCACGAAATCGATGTCCCATGCAAAGATGCCGGCCAGGTTCATGATGACGTTGTCCGAGATGCCGGCATCCATCGCCGCCTCGAACAGCGACGTGTCGATGACGCCGTGGGCCATCTGTTCGCGCACCTCGATCGGGCGCTCGACGATCGCGGCCGCGAAGCCTTCGCCATCCGCCTCCACCAGCAGCGCCGAGGTGAGGTCGAGTTCCTTGTAGAGCCGCTGCAGGCGCCCGTCGCTGTGGCGGATCTCGAGCTTGTCCCCCGGGCGGATCAGGCGCAGCGGGTCCTTCGCCTTCTCCAGGCCCGTGATGCGGGCCAGGTCGGCGATGCTGAGCGAGTGGCGGCGGAACAGCCGGTCCAGGGTGTCGCCGCTGGCCACCTCCAGCGTGAGCGGTGTGTAGGGCGCGATGTCCGCCGACTCCGCGGGCGCCAGCAGTTCGGCCAGCGATTCCGTGCGCTGCTGCACGGCCGGCGCCGGTATCCTGAGCGAGGCGGCGATCTCGCGCTCCGGCGCGGCGGCATCCTTGTGCTCTGCCGTGCCGCCGGCGTCCCGCAGCCCGGCCATCAGGGCCACGAAGACCAGCGGCAGGCCCAGACCGACGGCGAACCAGGGAAGGCGTCTCTGAGCCGGCCTATTCTTCTGCGCGAGCTTGTGCTTGTAATCGTGCCTGATCGGGCTCACAGGACGGTGCAAGGCGGCTCTCCGGTTTGGGGCAGCGGGTAATGTAGCCAGAAGACATAATCGAGTCAAAGAAAGCGGCAGCAAATCAGGTCGTTAAACGGCCTTTCTGAGGCGGCGATTCAGCCCGGGCGCGGCGGCGGCGCAATCCCGGCGGCGCCAACCTTTGTGATTCCCCTCCGGCTCGGGCAAGATTCGCAGCGCGGCGCCCGCCCGCCGCGGGTCCGGGGCGGCGGCAATGGCGGCAGGAGCCATGAACGAGATTTCCCCAGAACAGCAGCTCGAGGAACTGACCCGGGGCGCCGAGGAGGTGCTGCCCGAGGGTGCGCTGCGCGCGAAACTGGCCGAGGACCGGCCGCTGGTGATCAAGGCGGGCTTCGACCCCACGGCGCCGGACCTGCACCTCGGCCACACGGTGCTCATTAACAAGATGCGCCGGTTCCAGGAATTCGGCCATGAGGTCGTCTTCCTCATCGGCGACTTCACCGGCATGATCGGGGACCCCTCCGGCAAAAACGCCACCCGCCCGCCGCTGAGCGAGCAGGACGTGGCGGAAAACGCCCGCACCTACGAGGCGCAGATCTTCAAGATCCTGGACCCCGAGCGAACCCGCATCGAATTCAACTCCCGCTGGATGGGCGACATGAGCGCCGCGGACATGATCCGGCTGGCCTCCCGTCACACGGTCGCCCGCATGCTGGAGCGCGACGACTTCCACAAGCGCTACGTCGGCGGTCAGGCCATCGCCATCCACGAGTTCCTCTATCCGCTGGTGCAGGGCTACGACTCGGTTGCGCTGAAGGCGGATGTGGAGCTGGGCGGCACGGATCAGAAGTTCAATCTGCTGGTGGGCCGCCAGCTGCAGCAGGACTACGGCCAGCCGCCCCAGGTGGTGTTCACCATGCCGCTGCTGGAGGGCCTCGGCGGCGCGGACAAGATGTCGAAGTCGCTGAACAACTACGTGGGCATCACCGAGCCGGCGGACGAGATGTTCGGCAAACTGATGTCCATCTCGGACGAACTCATGTGGCGCTACTTCGAGCTGCTGAGCTTCCGCCCGCTGGCCGAGGTGCGGGCGCTGCACGAGGCGGTGACCGGGGGGCGCAACCCGCGGGACGTGAAGTTCGAGCTGGCGCGGGAGATCGTGGACCGCTTCCACGGCGTCGGGGCCGGCGAGGCGGCGCAGCAGAATTTCATCGCCCGCTTCCGCAAGGGCGACCTGCCCGAGGACATGCAGGCGGTGGAGGTCGCCACCGAGGGCGGGCGGCTCGGCATTGCCCGCATCCTGCGCTCGGCCGGCCTGGTCTCCAGCAATTCGGAGGCGTTCCGGCTGATCGGCCAGGGCGCGGTGCGGGTGGACGGCGAGCGCATCGGCGACCGGGCACTCGAGCTCGAGGCCGGTGGCACCCACGTCTGCCAGGTGGGCAAGCGCCGCTTCGCACGGGTGACGCTGACCTGACGAGGGAAACCGGGGGAATGGACGGCGCGGCTCCGCCGCCCGTGAGTGATCTGCAAAGGAGAGAGAGATGTTCAGGAAGATGATGGTCTGTGCGGCGGTGCTCGCCGCCGGTAGCGCGCTCGCCATGGACGACAGGCAGGCCGAGAAGGCCTACGAGGTGCGGAATTCACTGTTCGGCCTGGTGGGCTGGAACACGGGTCCGCTGGCTGGCATGGCCAAGCAGGAAATCCCCTTCGAAGCGGAGAAGGCGCAGTTGCACGCCGCCCGCATCGCCGCGCTCGTGGAGATGATCCCCGACGCCTTCGCGGCGGACACCCGGGGCTACGACCTGCCCACCACCGAGGCGAAGGACGAGATCTGGGAGGAGAAGCAGGACTTCCTGGAGCTCGCTGCCGCCATCCGCGAGAAGAGCGCAGCCGTCGAGTCCGCGGCAGCCACCGGCGACCAGGATCAGTTCACCGCGGCTTTCGTGGAGATGGGCCAGGCCTGCAAGGACTGCCACGACCGTTTCCGCGAGGACTGAGCGGAATCCTCAGAAGCCGAAATCACCGGCCGCCGGCTCGGGCGCCAGCTCCAGCATGAGCCAGACGGCGCCCGCTGCAAGCGCCGCCAGCACCAGCGCCGGCACGAGCCGGTGGCCGGCTATTCGCCCCGCCGATTCGGCGCCTCGCTTGCGGCCGGTGATCATGGCCGTCACCAGATTGATGCGCAATCTGAGCCAGTAGGCCAGGATGGCGGCGACGTGCAGGCCGGCCAGGGCCAGCAGCACGTTGAAATTCACGGCGTGCAGCCAGGACAGGGTGTCGGCCGTGTCGTCGGAGACGGCGCCGTGCCACGGGCCGCTGGTGAGTATGTCGTCGCTGTTGAACAGCCCGGTGACCGACTGCACGGCCGCCACCGCCAGCAGCGCCAGCACCGACCAGCCGCCGAGCGGGTTGTGGCCCGCGCTCACCCGCACCCGGCCGGCCAGCCAGTCCCGGGCGTAGGCCGCCACGGCGCCGGGGCCGCGCAGGAAGTCGCCGAAGCGGGCATGGCGGGGCCCGGCGAAGCCCCAGACGATGCGGAACAGTACCAGCCCGATGACGCCGTAGCCGAAGCGCATGTGCCAGTCCATGTACTTCACCCCGAGTTCGTGGGTCAGCCAGGCGCCCGCCAGCGCCAGCACCAGCAGCCAGTGGAATAGCCGTAGGGGCAGATCCCAGACGAGCGGGCCAGGCGCGTCCGGCGGGGTCTCGGTCGGGGGATGGGCAGCGCCTTTCATGGCGGCATTCAGCCAGAACCGGCTGACGCCGGCAAGCGGCCGCGGCCGGGGAACGGCGGGGCGCGGGAAGGGTCCAATGAAGTATCGGGACCACGTAGCTGGCGGAGGGTCCGCGGTGGGGCTGGGGGCGGTGCCCCGGGCCCCGTTGAAAAGAATTTGTAATCGGGTGTTGACGGGGGCGGGAACGCCGCTATAATGCGCCCTCCCTGACGGCCGCGTCGCCGGCAGGAGACCCCGATAAAGCAGTGACACAGGCAGCCAGGACTGTTGACCAACCCCGGGCTGCCTGTATAATTGTGGGTCTGCCCCGGAATCCGGGGAATCGCTCTTTAACAATGCAATCAGGTAATTTGTGTGGGCGCTCGCGCTGGAATTTTCGGAAGCGAAAACCAGAGTGAGCGAACCAAACCTAAGTCAATGTGATTTTGATTTAGAGCTTGGCGATCTCACTCTTCAAACTTCAATGTTTAAACTGAAGAGTTTGATCCTGGCTCAGATTGAAC